>CAYOZY010000188.1:0-4873 GCA_964408525.1 uncultured Sphingobium sp.
GACGGGCAGGCCGCGCCCGATCCTTCCGTCACCGCCGCCAGGGATGAAACGAAGCAGGGCTGAGACACAGGCCCGGCGCGCCGGATAGCACCATGTTCGATATCGGTTCCAGCGAACTGCTGATGATCGTCATCGTCGCGGTCGTGGTCATCGGCCCGAAGGATTTGCCGCGCGCGCTCTACAAGGTGGGGCAGGTGGTCGGCAAGGCGCGGGCGATGTCGCGCCATTTCCGCTCCGGCATCGATGCGATGATGCGCGAGGTCGAGATGGAGGAAATGGAGAAGAAATGGGCGGCGGAAAACCGGCGCATCATGGAACAATATCCCGACGTTGGGCGGGAGATGGAGGCGCTGCCTGCGCCCGCTGAAGCGGAAACCGGGCTGGCGCAAGGCGAGCCGGAGGCAGCGAAAGACTGGGAGGCTCAGGCGCATGTCCAGACGCAGCCGTCTCTTCCCTTGGGTGATGGCGCCGCGGGAACAGGCACATGAAGGATATAGACGACAGCAAGGCGCCGCTGCTCGATCATCTGATCGAACTGCGCTCGCGCCTGGTGAAATGCGTGATCGCGCTGTTCTTCGGTTTCATCCTGTGCTTCTATTTTTCCGAGCAACTGTTCGCGGTGCTGGTCCACCCGCTCAAGGACGCCTTTGGCGAACAGGGCGGCAAGCTGGTCTACACCAAACTTTACGAAGCCTTCTTCGTGCAGGTGAAGATCGCGCTGTTCGGTTCTTTCTTCATCAGCTTCCCGATCATCGCCAACCAGCTCTGGGCGTTCGTCGCGCCGGGGCTGTATTCAAGAGAAAAGAAGGCGCTTCTGCCCTTTCTGCTCGCGACGCCGCTGCTGTTTCTGGCGGGCGCGAGCCTCGCCTATTTCGTGGTGATGCCGACTGCGTTTCACTTTTTTCTGGGCTTTCAGGGCAATGAGAGCGGGCTGGCGGTCGAGGCCCTGCCGAGCGCGGATTCCTACCTCGATCTCGTGATGCAGTTTGTTCTGGCTTTCGGTATCAGCTTCCTGTTGCCGGTGCTGCTGATGCTGCTCAACCGGGCGGGCATCGTCAGCCGGGCGCAACTCATCGGCCTGCGTCGCTACATGATTGTTGCGGCGTTCATCCTGGCGGCGGTGCTGACCCCGCCCGATGTCGTTTCGCAGCTAATGCTGGCCCTGCCGCTGGTGCTGCTCTATGAAATTGCGCTGGTTGCGATCTGGTTCTCTGAAAGGAAAAAGCAAAGGGAGGAGAAAGTCTCCTCCCTCTCCGCTACCGACTAAAACTCCTGCGCCCAGATCTTAATCTGCGGCATCCTCAACTGCCTGCCCGACGCTCTGAACGTCCCGGCCTGCGCCTTCGACAGTGTTACATGCCGCAAGGATCAGCGACGTGCTCAAAAGCAATGAGGTTACGATTTTGCGGGTCATGCCTTGTCTCCTTCATGGTTTCGCTTCGGGTGGCGTCAAACGCTCTTCTGTCAAACGTATGGCATGCGGTATTCGTTCCCGAGCGTATAATCGCTTGAGCACTGAGATTTTGCAGGGATTGAGGTTATGAAAATGTCGAACCCGGAACGCGGGGTTGGGGGGATGCGTTCCGGGTTCGCGGTATCGGATAGCGGTGCGGGGGGCAAAGGGTCGCCATCCGTATAGCAGAACGCCCGACTAGCCCGCCGGTTCCCGGCTTTACGAAAAAATTGCGAATCTTTTTCGTCTTAAAAACGATTGAAATTCATGCGGTTACATATTTTACTACGAAAAGGCCGGGCGTGACGGCAAAAAATTTCGCCTGAAACGCTATCCCCTTGTCGACGGCGGGGCGGCAGCATAGGATATTCGCGACCGTTCGAACGCCTTATGCACTGGAGGGATTATGGCAAAATGGATGACGCTCGCGCTGGCCGCCTCGGTGCTGGCGCTTTCCGCCTGCAACACCGTGAAGGGCGTGGGCCGCGACATAGAATCCGTTGGCAGCGCGGGCGAGCAGGCTATCAAGAAATAGGGCAAGCGAGTCTTGTCAGCCTGACCCGATCCGACTGCGCCATGAGCCTGAAAAATATTCTTGGCCAGATCCAGCCCAACGATGATAACTTTCGACATGACCGCCCTCCATTGTGGATTGTTGCAAACCCACCTTGGCACATAGATGCTGTCGGGGGGCGGTTACATCATCAATGCTATCGGATCGTCGAAGTCGGCGGTCCGGGAACATTGAGCCAGTCGATCAAGGCCGTTGCGGTGGGTGGCCATATCTCGGTGGTCAGCGTGCTGGCGAAAGGCGAAATACCCGGAATTATGGACATGTTCCTGAGCCAGGCGACCTTCCAACCTATCGCCACCGGCAGTCGGCGTGATTTGGAAGATATGCTGCGCGTTGTCGCGCAGCATGAAATCCGCCCTGTGATCGACAGCAGCCATGCGTTCGAAGAAGCAAAGACGGCCTGGACTCATTTTGCCGGCCGCGATCTTTTCGGCAAAGTCGTGATCAGCCACGCCTCATAGAATTTTGGGGCAGCCTGTTTTGATCCCGGTGGTCAGTCCGGATCGGGCTCGAACATCAGCAGGTGGCGTCCATCTTCGATAGGCATCCAATATGGACGCAGCCGCATGCCAATCTTCACGGCCTCGATGTCGCAATTAACGATGTTAGCCAGTATGTCGGCCCCAGCGTCCAGCCGCACGACGCCGACAAGATAGGGCGCGGACTTGCGCAATTCGCCAAAGCCCATGCACATGACAGAATAGGTGTACAGGCTTCCCTTTCCGTCGATTTCTTCCCACTCGACAGTGTTCCGTCCAGTCGCGATGCTGACCGGCCGGGGATAGAATTGCGCTTGGCCGCTCTCGCGGCAGCGCTGGATCACGAACTTTTTGTTCTTTGTCGCTTCCCAGAATGGCTCGGAGAAATCGTAGATTTTTGATGGCCCGCGAGGAATGGCGGTGATGTCCGTGAGTGTCATGAGTATCGTTCCTCCTCTCAGGCGTTGGGGGTCAGCAGCATGACCGAGCTGGAAGCCCAGTTGCGCGCATAGGGGATCCAGCCGATGCCAGTGACGAGCGCATTGTTACGGTTCCTGACCTGCCGCGCACCGCCTTCGCCCATCAACTGTCGTACCGCTTCTACAAGGTTGGTGCCGCCGCCCGCGAGACCCGCCTGACCGGCGGAGATCTGCCCGCCGCTGGTGTTGAGCGGCAGGTCTCCATCGAAAGCGAAGTTTGTTTCGTTGACAAAGGCGCAGCCTTGGCCGGGCTCGCAAAAGCCCAGCATCTCCAATTGAAGCATGATGGCGATGATGAAGTCGTCATAGGGATGGAAGGACGCGACATCCTTTGGAGTCATCCCTGCCTGCGCAAAGGCCTTTTTCCCGGCGGCTTCGTGGCCGGTGCGGGTGATGTCAACTATGCTTTTGCCGCCGCCCAGATTGGTCTTTTCGCCGTAGCCCACCGGCACCACGAAATTGTCAATGCCGCGATCACGGGCGATTTTCCTGCTGGTGACGAGTAGACCGTTGGCGCCGTCCGCCGGCATCACGCAATCGAGGATGCGAATGGGATCGGCAATCATGCGGGAGTTCATATAGTCCTCGACCGTGATCGGTTTTCGCAGCTTTTCGCAAGCCAGATCGTTGAGCAGGGCATGGTTGCGCTGCGTGATGGCGAGTTTGGCCAACGCATTGAAGTCCAGACCATATTGATGCTTGTAACGGTTAGACAGCAGCCCGAACGAACCAGGCGGCCCCATCAGGCCGTAAGGATCTGTCCATTCCTCGTGGAACGCGTAATTGGTGAAATTATCTTCCGTCGCCCAGCTATCAGCGCAGACGATGAATACGGTTTCGCACAGCCCCGCGTCGATTGCGGCGGCCGCACGGGCCACCGCTGCCGTCGGCGAGCAGCCGCCCTGATTGGCAAGATCCACGTAATTGAGCTCAAGGCCGAGATACTCGGCCATGCATTGCGATTGAAATGCAGTCCGCGCCATCGTGAGCGATGTCGTCATGATCAGGCCGTCGATCGCGTCTTTCTCAATGCCGGTGCGGGTCAGCACCTCGTCCAGAACGCGGCCGGCGAGCGTATATGGGTTTGATCCGCTTCGCGCCTCTATCTTGGTCTCGCCATAGCCGATTATCGCGGCATCATGCAGTGGCATCTGTCTGTTTCCCTCCACTTGTGGGGCGGGCAGAAACATAGCCCGCATACTCTGGCCGGGAATCCGGCATGCCGCCTCATTTCAGAGGAAAGAGCGATTGTCTCGGCGCGGGACGACAGCAATGTCAGCAAATTGCGACAGAGCTTGAAGGTGACGCCCTATTCGTCATCGCGCCAGACGATCGGGAAGGTCGGCATGGGATGATCGAACCAGCTGGCGAACAGTGGCACCAGATCCGCATTGCCGGAAATGGCAATGGCAGCATCGCCCTTGCCATAGATCAGGGCGCCCAGAACGGCGGTGCGAGCACCCCTTATTACGACATCTGCAGTGGCGCTGGCGTCTGCTTTGTCGAAGTGAAAAACATCATTGGCGATGTCTATGCGATATTGTTCTTGCCGGTCCGTGAACTGCATAAGGAAAGATGTGGAATGGTTGCCGAGCTTCGTCGGGTTCAGTCGAACCGACAGCATCTGTAAGATATAGGGTGTGGGCAGGTTTGCAAGAATATCTCTCTCGTCCAGAGAAGCCAGTGTGGGTTTGGGGATGCCTTTGGTGAGTTCCAGCGCAGCGGTCAGATACTCATTGCGCCACAATGGATTTTCCTGCGCGTAGCCAAGCTTGCTATACACCGCCGCCAGCGCATTGCGCGCCTGTTGGTCCTTGTGGTCGGTCATGACGAGGGACTGTCAGGATTTCCGTGTGTGGGCGGGCGGTTGAACATTACGCCGCCATGG
>CAYOZY010000189.1:0-4774 GCA_964408525.1 uncultured Sphingobium sp.
CGTGATCACGATGCGGCGATCTGGGTGATCACGGGCGGAGCGAACTCAACACAGCCGCGATGAACCTCTCGCTACCGGTGCATCTGGTCAGGGGCGGTTCGAGCGATCTCGTCTCGCCGGAAGCGGTGGCGCATTTCCGCAACCTGGTCCCGCATGCCGCCTACAGCGACATTGCCGATGCCACGCACATGGTGGTCGGCGACCAGAACGATGTTTTCGGCGCGGCGATTGCCGGCTTCCTGATGCAAACGCATGCAATGAGCGATGCAAAATGACCAGCCGCACCGAACGGCCCGAACTCGCCGACCTGCGCAACATGCTTCACATCGCGCCGTTTCACCGCTGGCTCGGCCTCGATATTGTCGATCTGACCGAGCGGGAACTGATCCTCGAAACGCCGTGGCGGGACGAGATCGTATCCAACCCGATGATCGGGTCGGCGCATGGCGGCATCTTGTCGGCATTGATCGACCTGACCGGACTTTACACCGTCAACGCGTTGGGCGGCACCGCCCGGGCGACTGCCGACCTCCGCGTCGATTTTCACCGTCCTGCAACCTCCGGGCCGCTGCGCGCGATTGGCAGTGTGGTCAAACTGGGCAAGCAGTTGAGCGTCGCGGAAACCAGAATCGAGGATTCTGCGCACCGACTGCTCGCGAGTGGCAGGGGGGCCTATGTTAGCTGACCTGAGGCTATTCCCGGTTGTTGGCGCGGCGCTTGCGCTGTCGGCGTGCGCATCAATCCCGGAACGCGGGGACAGGCCCGCCATTCTGACTGCCGAGACCATCGAAGCTACGCAGACGCTCGCTCCTCGCGGCGATACAGGTTGGTTGCCAGACCAGTGGTGGCGGCTTGCGGGCGATCCGCAGCTGACTTTGCTGATCGAGGAAGGTCTCGCCAACTCGCCGCAAGTGGCGATTGCCCTGGCCAGAATTAGGCGCGCGGAAGCAGAGGCACAGCGTGTGGGCGCGGCGCGGCTGCCGACCGTCACGGCAAACGCGGAAGGCGGATTGCGCCGCCAGAGCGGCAACACCGGCATTCCTGCGCAATTCCTCCCCGATAGCTGGCGAGACTATGGCCAGGCCTCGCTATCATTCGGTTTCGACCTTGACCTGTGGGGCCGCAATCGCGCCGCCCATGCCGCCGCGACTTCCGACGCGCGCGCAGCGGTGGTCGATGCCGCCCAGGCGCGGCTCGTGCTCTCGGTGGCGATCACGGCAGCCTACGCGGAACTCGGCAGGCACTACCGCGAACGCGACAATGCCGACGCCGTGCTGGCCAATCGCCGCGCCACGCTGGCCCTTGTTGCCGAGCGTGAGCGCAACGGCCTCGACAATCGGATAAATGTGCGCCGTGCCGAAGCAGAGCTGGCTGATGCCGAGCAGGACTTTGCTGCGGTCGAAGAAAGCATCGGCCTGCGCCGAAATCAGCTCGCCGCATTGTTAGGGGCGGGGCCCGATCGGGGCCTTGCCGTCACCAGGCCGCCGCTTTCACCATCAACCCCTCTGAGCATTCCGCCCGGGCTGAAAACAGACCTGCTGGGCAGGCGTCCGGACATCGTGGCGGCACGCGAGCGGGTCGAGGCGGCGGCGAGCCGCATCAAGGTGGCGCGCGCCGGATTCTTTCCATCGGTCAATCTGAGCGCCTTGATCGGGCTGCAGGCGCTTGGCTTTGGCAATCTGATCGATTCCCGGTCTCAGTTCGGGGCGGTCGGCCCGGCGATCAGCCTGCCGATCTTTCAGGGCGGCGCGCTTCGGGCGCAATATGGCCGCGCCGGTGCCGACTATGATGAGGCTGTTGCGAGCTACAACCAGACGGTCATTTCCGCGTTCCAGCAAGTCGCCGACGCGGTGACGCAGCGCGAGTCGGCGGATAAGCGGCTTGCGGCAGCCCGTTCTGCCCTGAACGCGAGCGAAGATGCGCTGGCGTTGGTGCGCAATCGCTACACGGCAGGATTGGCCAGCCGGCTGGATGTGCTGGCCAGCGAAAAGAGTGTTCACGAACTGCGGCTCGCCGTGATCGGGCTGGAAACCTTCGAGCGCGGCGCAACGCTTGCCCTGATCCGCGCGCTTGGCGGTGGATTTGTTGCCGACGCTCAACCTTCACCGGAACCGACCAACCCATGACCGACACTTCGCCCGAAACCCCCGCCGTCGATCCGGCGCTGACCCAATCGCGCAAGGCGGCGCGGAAGCGATGGCTTGTGCGCCTTGCCGTTGTGCTGGCCGTGATCGGACTTGCCTGGGGGGCGTGGTATGTGCTGGTCGCCCGAAATTTCGTGAGCACGGACAATGCCTATGTCAACGCGCAGACAGCGCAGGTAACGCCGCTGATTGCGGGGTCGGCAACCGAAGTGCTTGTGCGCGACACCCAGCAGGTCAAGGCTGGGGACGTGCTTATCCGGCTCGATCAGGCCGACGCAAAGATTGCGCTGGCGCAGGCGGAAGCAGATTTGGCCGCAGCGCGTCGGCGGTTCCGCCAGACGGTCGCCAACACCTCCGCTTTGGCGGCACAGGTGGACAGCTCAGGCGCTGGCCTTACCCAAGTGCAGGCGCGCTATCGCACGGCCCAGGCCGAGCATGACAAAGCCCGGATCGACCTGCAACGCCGGGAAAACGTCGCCGCAAGCGGGGCGGTTTCAGGCGAGGAACTCACCCAAGCGCGTAGGACTTTTGCCACCACGCTCGCTGCACTTGATGCAGCGCGCGGCGCCATCGATGAGGCCAGTTCGTCGCGGCGCGCGGCGCAAGGCCAGCTTGCCGCGAACACCGCGCTGGTAAGCGGATTGAGCGAGAACACCGATCCCGCCGTGCTCGCTGCGATGGCGCGGCGCGATGCGGCACAGCTCGATCTCGACCGCACGGAAATCCGCGCGCCCATCGACGGTGTCGTCAGCAAGCTACAAGTCCAGATCGGGCAACGGCTCAATCCGGGTCAGATTGTCATGGCGGTTGTCCCGCTGACCAAGGTCTATGTCGAAGCCAATTTCAAGGAAAACCAGTTGCAGCGGGTGCGGATCGGCATGCCTGCCGAGCTGACGGCTGACCTCTATGGCTCGAGTGTGACCTATCGCGGCAAGGTGGTCGGCTTTTCGGGCGGCACCGGCGCGTCGATGGCCGTGATCCCCGCCCAGAACGCGACTGGCAACTGGATCAAGGTCGTCCAGCGCCTGCCGGTGCGGATCGAACTCGATCCTGCCGAGCTGAAGCGCCACCCGCTGCGGGTCGGCCTGTCGATGGAAGTCGAAATCGACGTGTCGGGCGACTGACAATGGCAACCGGCTCCGCGACCGCTTCGACGGGTATTCCGCCCTCGCTGCGACTGGTCGCGGGGCTGACCCTGGCCTTTGCAAACTTCATGGTGATCCTCGACCTGACGATTGCCAATGTCTCGATCCCGCACATTGCAGGCAGCCTCGGCATCACGCTCGAGCAAGGCGCGTGGGTTATCACCTCCTATGCGATTGCCGAAGCGATCTGCGTCCCCCTGACAGCCTGGATCGCGTTCCGGTTCGGCTCGGTTCGCACCTTCCTGTTCAGCATGTTGGGGTTCGGCTTCTTCTCGATGCTCTGCGGGCTTTCGGTCTCGATCGAAATGCTGGTGATGTGCCGCATCGGACAGGGCATTTTCGGCGCCTTTCTGATGCCGATGTCGCAAACCCTGCTGCTGCGGGTGTTCCCGCCCGAGCAGCAGAATATTGCCGTGGGCATGTGGGCGATGACCTTGTTGCTTGGCCCCGCACTCGGCCCGATCATCGGGGGGTGGCTGACCGATAACTGGTCCTGGCACTGGATATTCCTCATCAACGTGCCGGTCGCATTGCTCGCCATCGTCGGCGGGGCAGTCCTCCTTCGCCCGATCGAAACCGAACGCCGCGTCTTGCCAATCGATTATGTTGGACTTGTGCTGCTGGTGATCTGGGTCGGCTGCTTGCAGGTCATCCTCGATATTGGCCGCAACCATGACTGGTTCGGTGACCCGCTGATCGTCGTGCTGGCGATAACGTCGGCTGTCGCATTCCTG
Source organism: uncultured Sphingobium sp. (assembly GCA_964408525.1). Classification (GTDB taxonomy): domain Bacteria; phylum Pseudomonadota; class Alphaproteobacteria; order Sphingomonadales; family Sphingomonadaceae; genus Sphingobium. The sequence continues at coordinate 4,024 of CAYOZY010000189.1, forward strand.
ATTTTTGTCGTCTGGGAACTCACCGAAGACCATCCGGTCGTCGATCTGCGGGTTCTGCGGCATCGGGGGCTGAGTGTCAGCCTCGTAGTCCTCGCGATCAGTTTTGGCGCCTATTTCGCGGGCTTTGTGATTATCCCGCAGTGGCAACAGGCCTGGTTGGGCTACACCGCGACTCAAGCCGGCTATTCGTCGTCATTTACCGCCATCGCCGGACTTCTGACAGCACCTCTTGTGGTGATGCTGATGCCGCGGCTCGATCCCCGCTTGCTGGTTTCGATAGGCATATTCTGGATATCGACTGTGGGGCTTATGCGGGTCTTCTGGACCAGCGACAGCGATTTCTGGACCCTGAGCTTGCCCCAGTTCGTTTCGGGGCTCGGCATGACATTCTTCATGCTGCCGATCATCAACCTGACGTTGAATACCGTCGAAGAGCACGAAGTCGCATCCGCCGCCGGCTTGCAGAGTTTCATGCGCACCATTGCGACGGCATTCGCCACTTCGGTTTCACTGACCTATTGGGGCGACACCCAGCGCGCGGCGCGCAACGATATCGTCAGCGCACTAGAACCGGGAGCCGCTGGCAGTTCGATCGCTGGTCTCGGTTTCTCGCCTGAAGCAGCCTTGCAGATGCTCAACAACATGGCCGAGCTTGAAGCGACGACGCGGTCCGTGCTCGATGTCTTCTGGACGTCCTCGACTATCGTGTCCTGCGCTGCGGGTGTGAGCTGGCTAGGGCGCCGGCGGAGGC
>CAYOZY010000190.1:0-4766 GCA_964408525.1 uncultured Sphingobium sp.
GTCTGGCGCAGGCTGCGGCGCAGCTCGGCACGAGGGTGTTGCTGATCGATGCCGACCAGCGGCGTCGCGGCGTTACCCGCGCGCTGATGCCCGAAGCGGCGCGGGGGCTGCGCGATGTGTTGACTGGTGCCGCGAACTGGCGCGAGGTGGTGCGTCCCGGAACGGTTCCCGGCATGGACCTGCTCCCCGCGACGCGCGTGGCCGAAGCCAATGTCGATATTTTCAGCTCAGTGAAACTGCCCGAACTGTTCGACTCCCTGCGTCAGGCCTATGACCTTGTGCTGGTCGACACCGCCCCGGTGCTGCCGATCGTCGATACGCGCATCATCGTCCGTCATGTCAATTCGGTGCTGCTGCTGTGCCGCTGGCGCAGCACCCCGCGCCGCGCGGTATCCAATGCGCTCGATACGCTGGCCGCCGCCGATGCCGCTATCGCGGGCCTCGCGCTGACCGTGGTGGATCTCAATGGCCAGACCAAGTTCGGCTATGGCGACACCGCCTTCTACTACAAGCAGTATCGCAGCTATTATAACAGCGTAGCCTGAGATGAAGATGTTCGTGCCGGTCTTGCTGCTGGGCGCGATCTCGATCGGGGTGGTGGCGGTGGAGCATCACTCTATTGCCCTGCCTGTTCCGCCCATCGAGAAGAAATTACCGCCCCTGTCGGTCGAGGCGACAGAGAGCGACCCGATAGTCGCCTTTCCGGGGGCGCAGGGCTATGGCGCGCAAACGGTTGGCGGACGCGGGGGGCGCGTCGTGCATGTCACCACCCTTGCGGATAGCGGCGAAGGGTCACTTCGCTGGGCGCTCGAAAGCCTGACCGGCCCGCGCATTGTCGTTTTCGATGTAGGCGGCATCATCCGGCTCAAGGACCAGATCCTCGTGCGAGACGGATATGTCACGATTGCGGGCCAGAGCGCGCCGGGAGAGGGCGTTACCGTCAGCGGTGCGAGGATCAGGATCAAGGCCAGCGAGATCATCATTCGCGGCATGCATTTCCGCCCCGGCGATGGACCGGGGCAAGAGGCCGGTGATCGCGACGGCCTGATGATCGGCACGACGGATGCCGTGTTGCGCAACATCATCGTCGATCACAACAGCTTCGCATGGGCGGTGGACGAGAATCTCGACATCAACGGCAAGGTGACGAATGTTACCGTTTCCAACAACATCATCGCTCGCGGGCTGAGCCGCAGCATCCACCCCAAGGGCGAGCACAGCAAGGGCATGCTCGTTTCCAACTGGGGCGGGGCTGCGGATGATGCGTCGAACATCACCATCATACGCAATCTCTTTGCCGACAACATGCAGCGCAACCCCGAAGTGCGCGCCGGGCAGAATATCGAGATCGTCAACAATCTGATCCGCAACCACGGGCTGGGCTATGCCGCGATCAGCGTTGGCGGCGGCAACAAGGGCACGCTCGCGACAAGCGTTGCGATTGTCGGCAATGTCATCGCGCCGGGGCGCTCCACGAGCAAGATCACCACGCCCATCAGCATCCAACAAATGGGCGGCGGGAGCCATGTCGCGATAGCCGACAACCTGTTCACTGCATGGTCCGGTGAAGTGGCCGGCGACAGGGGGCAGGCGGCTCTTTATCGCCCATATAAGGACGCGTCCCTGCCGCGCATGCTCGATTCCGTTCCGCGAGGAAGCGGAGCGAGCCTGTTGAACAGCAATGCCGTCGCCGCTCATGTGCTCGCCAATGCCGGAGCGGTCAATGCGGCCGGACGAGATGCTGTCGATATGCGGATATTGACGGACGCAGCCGCAGGAACCGGCGCGATCATCGACAGGCCCGATGCCGCAGGCGCCGAAGCGGCAAAAGCGAAAGCCATCTCTGGCGCGGTCGACAGCGATCGGGACGGCATGCCGGACAGGTACGAGCGTCAGCATGGTCTCGATCCGCGCAAGGCGAACGACAGTGCTGATCGGGACGGCAACGGCTATACAAATATCGAGGACTATCTGAACGGTCTGATCGCCGGCGTCGCTGTCGGCTCGTCGCGATAAACACCCGATCTCGAACCTTGTTGAATGAGCCTCCCTCGCGCCCGCTCGTTGGTTGATATCGGAATAAGCTTTTTTGCGGTGTCGGGCTTGTCTTGCAGGGTCAAAAGCTTAAGTTTGCGGGAAAACCCTTTGCTCGGTCGTGCTTTGGGAGAGGACGAAACGCAAACCTAAAAAGCCGCTAAGCATATATTCACCTGATTTTGCTAGTGACCCGAAGCAGTTCATTGCTGAAGGGCTGAGCCTTGGTTGGTGAAAGCCGTACGACAAGGGTATCGAAGGTTGAGACGTTCCAGTTCCGTCAGAATATGTTTGGCAGCCTCCGGCGGGGGGCATGTCCGGCAATTGCTGGACCTGGAACCTGTCTGGGCCGATGCCGATCATTTCTTCGTGACGGAAGACACCATATTGGGTCGGCACATCGCCGCGAAGCATGAGACATATTTTGTCGATCATGTTGCGCTGGGGCAGGCCCGGCTGGGCGCGCCGTTCAGGATGATCTGCAATGCCGTGCGCAACTGTATGGGTTCGCTGCGGATCATCGCGCGGCAACGGCCGGACATCATCATCACCACCGGCGCCGGATCGGTGTTCTTCACCCTCTTGTGGGGAAGGATGATCGGAGCGCATGTGATCCTCATCGATTCGTTCGCGCGCTTTCACCGCCCCTCGGTTTTTGCCCGCATCGGCGGTTTTTTTGCCCATGTCCGCATTGCGCAGGCAAAAGAATCAGCGGAAAACTGGCGCGGCTCGCTGCTGTTCGATCCGCTGAAGATATCCGTTACAGATCGCCGCCCGAAAAAATCTCCCCTCCTGTTTGCGACTGTCGGCGCCACCCTCAGCTTCGACCGCCTGATCGGGCTGGTGTCGCGGGCCAAGGCGTCCGGCCTTCTGCCGGAGCAGGTGATCGCGCAGACGGGCGCGGGCGGCGAGATGCCGCCGGGCCTTGAATGTCATGAATCGCTTCCGTTCGATGAAGTGAAGGATATTCTGCGCCGCGCCGACATCGTCGTCTGTCATGGGGGCACCGGATCGCTGATTACGGCGCTGAGAGAAGGATGCCGCGTCATTGCCGTTCCGCGCCGGTTCGAACGCGGCGAGCATTACGATAATCATCAGGCCGAAATAACCGATGCCTTCGCCAAGCGCGGTCTGATCGCGGTGGCGGATACCGATGAGGAATTTGCCGCTGCGCTCATTCAGGCGCGTCATCGCGAACCCAAGATTGCATCGACCGATCCCACGGCGCTTATCACTTTCTTGCGGGATCATATCTCGCGCCGGACGCGCACGGATTTCAAGGCTTCGGTCGCGCCCTACCGGTGATTGCCTTCAGTAGGCGTTGCGATGGATGACCACCTTGAGGGTGGAGAACAGGATCGAGATGTCTTTCCACAGCCGCCAGTTGTTTACATATTCCAGATCGGCGCTGAGGCGCTTTTCCAGATCCTCGCGCTGAGGCGTTGCGCCGCGATAGCCTCTGATCTGCGCAAGGCCGGTAATGCCGGGCTTGAGCGCATGGCGAATCCAGTATTTCTCGTTCACTTCCCAGAACAGCCTGTCGTCCGCCAGCGATCCGAGCGCATGGGGGCGGGGGCCGACAAGACTCATGTCGCCGCGCAGTACATTGATGAGCTGCGGCAGTTCGTCGATGCTGGTCTTGCGGATGAAGCTGCCGATTCGCGTGATACGGTCATCCTCGCGTCGTGTGGAGACATTGCCGTTGTCGTCGCACACCTCGCTGCGCATGCTGCGGAACTTTATGATGCTGAACAGCTCGTTGGAGCGGCCGATGCGTTGCTGCTTGAAGAAGACCGGCCCTCTGCTGTCCAGCTTGATGAGAAGGGCGATGATCGCGAGCAGCGGTGCCAGTGCGATGAGCGCGGGCACGGTTATCGCGAGGTCGAGCAGGCGCTTCTTTGCCCGGTTCGCCATACTGAGCGGGCCGCGCGACACGATCAGCGTCTCGAACGAACCGATCCGCCCCAGGCCGATCGTTCCCGCCGTGTCCTTTTCCTCGCGAACTATCTCGCCGCGGATATTCGCGCCCTTCAGCAGCAGCGACCATGCATATTGGCGTTCCGGCGGGCAGGCAATAACCGCCCGATCGAAGCCCTGGAGGCATTTGGCCAGGCGGCTGAGCATTACGGGATTTTGAAGATCGGGTTCTATGCCCTCGATCTGGGCGTTGACAGTATAGCGCGCATACAGGTTTGCCGGTCGTGCGCCGTCGAGAATGAGCAGCATGTCGATGAAGCCATCGGGGTAGCGGCTCCTCACGAAATAGCCGAAGGTGGCGCGGGCGGCGAGAAGGAACATCGCGCAGACGGCCATCACCGCCGCGAAGGACAGGCGGGAAACGATGGTTTCGGCGCGCAGATAGAAACTGAAGAGCAGCACGATCAGCATGGTTGTGAACAACGCGCTCAACGAACGGCGAAAGCTCTCCGCCTGATCTTCAAGGCAGCCGACGGTATAGCTGTTCTTGTTGACCGCCAGAACGGCATAAACCAGCACCAGCAGCACCCCCAGATTCCAGTGAGGATTGGCGGTAATGTCGGGCTTGATATGGCTGGCGGCAAAGAAGCCCGCATAAATGGCAAGGCAATCGGCAAGAAGCAGCGATGCATAGAGAGCGAGGCGAACGCTCCGCTTCGACATCGCCGGAGAGGTTCTCGACAAACTCTCGTGCGCGGGGATTGCGCGGCTGTCTGTCACCCGATCTATATCCTTACCTGAACCTGACGAACTGC
>CAYOZY010000191.1:0-1271 GCA_964408525.1 uncultured Sphingobium sp.
CGACCCCCACACCCCCAGTGTGATGCGCTACCAGGCTGCGCTACGTCCCGACCGAGGCGCGGCATTTAGGGCCATTGCGCATCGGTTGCAACCCTGTTCAGGTATCCTAATTTCGCGCACGGCGATGATTGTGCAGCGATTTGCCCCGCAATCGGGCTTGCCGTGCCCCGCCTCAAACGCGTGAGGCGAACAATAATGCGCCGCGGCAAGGAAACTTGTAGCGATGTAGCGTCTCCCTCTTGCCCGTTGCGTCCGCGCGCCTATCTGTGGTAGCCGCGCGCATCCGCTTGGGCGGGACGCGAGAGCGCTCCCCCACGCCGCACCTTAGAGTTCACAACCGAAAGCCAGACGCCATGCTCATATCTCCTGCCTTTGCTCAGGCCGCCGCATCCGCGCCCTCCGGGGGAAGCATGGGGGGCATGGCCATCGTCGTGCAGTTTCTGCTGCTTGGCCTTGTGTTCTGGCTCTTCATCATCCGCCCGCAAAGCAAGCGGATGAAGGAACACAAGGCGAAAATCAACGCCGTGAAGAAGGGCGATCAGGTCGTCACCGGCGGCGGCCTTGTCGGCAAGGTTACCAAGGTAGAGGATGCCTTTGTCGAGGTGGAGCTGGCTCCGGGCATGAAGGTGCGCGCGGTCAAATCGACCCTCACCGATGTGGTCGACCCCATCGCCAAGCCCGCGAACGATTAATCCGTCATGCTCGGCTTTCCCCGCTGGAAGATATGGCTTGTCTGCGCTTCCATAGTGTTGGGGGCGATCTTCGCCGTGCCTACATTCCTGCCGGAGCGGATTTTCAATCAGCTTCCCGCGCCGCTTCAGGCCAAGGTCAACCTTGGTCTCGATCTTTCGGGCGGCAGCCATATCCTGCTGGAAGCGGATCCGGCGGATATCGCCAAACAGCGGCTGGAGAATATGGAAGATCAGGTGCGCACGGAGCTGCGCCGCGCCAGCCCTCGCATCGCGATCGGCGATATTTCGCGCACGGGCGGCAAATTGAGCTTCATGGTTCGCAATCCCTCGCAGGTTGATGCGGCGGTCGAGAAAATCCGTCCGTTGACTCAGGGGGCGGGCCTCACCGGCCAGCGCGACTGGGATATCCAGGTGCTCGACGGCACCCGCGGATGCCTTCACGACCGCCGGCGTGACCATGAAGGTCGCTGCGATCGTTTCGACGTCGGTGCCCTGTTCGACGAGCTTCTGCATCGACCGGAACTGGTCGAGCGGATGCAGCGGTTCGCGATGGACATTTTCGGCGAGCGAATCCTCTTC
>CAYOZY010000191.1:1281-4763 GCA_964408525.1 uncultured Sphingobium sp.
CGTCCGTTGTCTCAGGGGGCGGGCCTCACCGGCCAGCGCGACTTCTATGTCGAGGTGGTGGACAGCAGCACGATCGTGCTGACACCGACGCAGGCGGGGATCGACAATGCCGTCAATCAGGCGATGGATGTCGCCAAGGAAGTGATCGACCGGCGCATCAACGAGCTGGGCACGCGCGAGCCGACCATCATCCGTCAGGGCGCGAACCGCATCGTTGTTCAGGTGCCGGGCTTGCAGGATCCGACCGCGCTCAAGAATCTGCTCGGCCAGACGGCGAAGCTGGAGTTCAAGCTGGTCGATTATGCCGCCGACCAGGCCGAACTGGCTCAGGGCCGCGCGCCGATCGGCAGTGAAATTCTTCCCTATCCTGACAATCCTTCGGGCAGCCCGGTGATCGCGGTCAAGCGGCAGGTGATGGTCTCCGGCGAGGAACTGACTGACGCCTCCCAAGGCTATGACCAGCAGAACAACCAGCCTGTCGTCAATATCCGGTTCAACGGTTCGGGCGGCAAGAAATTCGGTCGGGTGACGAGCGAGAATGTCGACCGCCCGTTCGCGATCATTCTTGACGGCAAGGTGCTCTCCGCGCCCAATATCAACGAACCGATCCTGGGCGGTTCGGCGCAGATTTCCGGTAATTTCACGGTCGAGAGCGCCAATCAGCTCGCCATCGCGCTGCGTTCGGGCAAGCTGCCGGTCGCGCTCACGGTGGTGGAGGAGCGTACGGTCGGCCCGGATCTCGGCGCGGATTCGATCCGCAAGGGCGTCATCGCCTGCGCCATCGCGACCGCCGCCGTGCTCGCCTTCATGCTCGTCACCTATGGCCGCTTTGGCGTCTATGCCAATCTCGCGCTGGTCGTGAACATTGTCCTCATCGTTGCGATCATGGCCATCCTGAACGCGACGCTGACGCTGCCCGGCATCGCCGGTTTCGTGCTGACCATCGGGGCGGCGGTGGACGCGAACGTGCTCATCAACGAGCGCATCCGCGAGGAGCAGCGGCGTGGACGCAACATCATCCAGACCATCGAAACGGGGTATAAGGAAGCGAGCCGCGCGATCTTCGACGCCAACATCACCAACGTCATCGCCGCCGCATTGATGTTCTATTTCGGTTCCGGCCCGATCAAGGGCTTCGCCGTGGTACTCACCATCGGCATCGTCACCAGCGTGTTCACGGCGGTGACCGTCAGCCGCATGCTGGTGTCCTTCTGGTTGCGCAAGCGCCCGGCCGAGCTGGTGATCTGAGCGGAGAACGACCTATGAAACTTCTGAAACTCGTTCCCGACGCAACCAATATCGAGTTCCTGAAATGGCGAAACCTTGCCATGATGATCTCGATCGCGATGATCGTCGCTTCGATCGTGCTGGTCGCGATGCGCGGCCTCAATCTGGGCGTCGATTTTGTGGGCGGCCAGATGGTGCGCGTCAGCTTCGACCAGCCGGTCCATATCGATGAGCTGCGCAAGACCGTGCGCTCGCTTGAGCAAGGCGACCCGACCATCCAGCAATTCGGCTCGCCCAATGACGTGTCGATCCGCATGCCGCTGCCCAAGGGCGACGAAGGTGCGGCGAACGCAGCGGCGAACCGGCTGAGGGCAGCGATCCTCGCCAAACATCCCGATGCGAAATTCGGCAGCGTCGATACGGTATCGGGCAAGGTTTCGGGCGAGCTGTTCCGCACCGGTGCGATTTCCATGGCGCTCGCGATGGCGGCGATTTCGGTCTATATCTGGTTCCGCTTCGAATGGCAGTTCGGCGTCGGCGCGCTCTTCGCGCTGGTCCACGACGTTTCGCTGACCTTTGGATTTTTCGCGCTCACGCGGCTGGAGTTCGACCTCAACAGCGTCGCGGCAGTGCTCACGATCATCGGCTATTCGCTTAACGACACCATCGTCGTCTATGACCGCATCCGGGAGAATCTTCGCAAATATCGCAAGATGGAGATCGTGCCGATCCTCGACCTTTCGGTGAATGAGACGCTGGCGCGCACGATCATGACCTCGCTGACGATGATTATAGCGCTCACCTGTCTGCTCGTATGGGGGCCAGAAGTAATCTTCGGTTTCACCGCAGCAATGCTGCTGGGCATCTTCATCGGTACCTACAGCTCCATTTATATGGCGGCGCCGATCCTCGTCTGGCTGAAGGTTGGGCCGCACAGCTTCCTGCCCAAGGAAAGCGCGATGGTGAAAGGTGCGGAGCGCATGGGGCCGACGGACGGCGCGCGACCCTAATTCGGGGCAGTTTTTCCTGCGAGTTCCGAGAGATGCGCGAGCAGCGCATCGCCATTGGCGCGCCATGTGAAGCGCATCGCCGCCTTGCGCACGGCCACCCGGTCAGGCGGGGCGGACAGCATCTCGCTCAGTGCCGCGGCGACGGCCTCCGGTGTGCGCTCGACGATGCGCCCCGCCGCCGGGCTGGTCAGCAGCTCGCGCGCGCCGCCGACATCGCTGATCGCGATCGGCGTGCCGCAGGCCAGCGATTCGACCCAGGCATTGGCCAGTCCTTCAGATTCGGAAGGAAGCGCCATGACGTCCGCGGCATTGTATAACGTAGGCAATTGCGCATGGGGCACGGCGCCGAGAAAGCCGACGCGGCTCTCGACGCCCAGTTCCGCCGCCAGATTTTCAAAGGCGGCGCGTTCGGGGCCGTGTCCTGCGAGCAGCAAGGTGACATCGGGTATGCGCTCTATGGCACGGATCAGCAAATCCTGCCCCTTGCGCGGGATGAGCGCACCGACGCACACCACGGCCTGTTTCTCGATGCCGAAAAACGCCTTGGCTTCCTTGCGGTCCTGCGGCGCGAAGCGATCAAGATCGACGCCGGTATAATGAACCCTGATCTTGTCGCCATTCATGCCGAGCGCGATCATCGAGCGTTTCATCGCCTCGGATACCGCGAGCAGGCCTGTAGCGTCCTGACCCGCAGAAAGCACGGCTTTGCGCGTGCCGGGGTGGCGGCCCCAATAATGAATGTCCGCGCCGCGCGCCTTGACCGAATAGGGGATGCCGAGGCGCTTGGCGATGCGCTGGGCCACAGGGCCATCGGGATAGAAGAAGCTCGCGTCGATCACGTCGAACGGGGCTTCCTCATGCAATTTGCGCACCAGCGGCCAGATGGCGCGGGTCATGCTCGCGACATGCATACGCCCGCCGATCTTCGGGATGACCGGAAAGCGTGGGCGATGCACCGTAAGGTCGCGCCAGCGTTCCTCGCGCGGCAGGGACAAGAGCGGGGCATAATGCTGAAGATGCGACAGCGGCCAGGGCGCGATGCCTACCGGCGCTACCACGACCACCTCTGCACCGCCCCGCGCGGCCAGTTCCCGGCATTGCCGTTCGACGAATATGCCGAAATTCGGCCGCGTCATGTCCGGGAACAGGGTAGACAGGGTCAGAACGCGCAAGGTCATTGGCGCCTTCTAGCATGAAAGGGTTAACAGACGCGCGCTGGAAAATGCCCCGCCTTCAAAGGGCGCG
>CAYOZY010000192.1:0-4738 GCA_964408525.1 uncultured Sphingobium sp.
GGGCATACGGAGGCTGCCGTCGACATCACGCGGCTGCCCGCCATGTATGAACTGCGAGACTATGGCGTCGGTGCGCAGGTACTGGCGGAGCTTGGCATTCAGGACATGTTCTGCTGACTAGCCCTCAGCACTCTCACGTCGGACTCGGAGGAGATGGCCTGAATATCGTGGATTTTCGCCCCATGGTGATCGCTGGGGGCGACTGAGCGTGAAGATGATGCCGCAGGCGAACGCCTTCGCTCCGGCAGAAATCAAGCATCCGTTGCCCGAGAGTGTTTGTCCCGCGCTGGGCGCATCTTTGGAAACCGTTGGATGTCGCGGCTCGCCACGTGAAACAATCCTCGGTTGCCTACTCAGGAATAGACAGTTTGGGGCTGCCTTCTATCCTGCTTTCACAGAACTGTGTTCACGGCGCTTATGCAAAGCCGTAGCGCGGCGTTAATGGAAGGAATGTACGGGTGTCTAGCAGCGCAATGAAAGTGGTTGCGAATGGTAGCGAAAGGTCAAGCAACCGGCTAATTCCGGACTCGACCCACAATGACTGGCTGAGCGAGGCCGAGCTTCGCGAACTCACAGTCGAAAAGATCGTCGAACGGGTGAAGGCGCTGCGCGGTTTTATCGCAGAGCGGGCCGCTAGCGCAGAGAAGGCGCGCGACGCTGATCCCGAAGTATGGTCGGCTATTCGCAAAACGGGCATTTTCTACCTGATGGTTCCCAAGGCCTTTGGTGGTCTCGAAGGGGGGCTGCAGGATTTCATCGACGTGATTCTGCCGATCGGCGAAGTCGATGCATCGCTCGCATGGGTCACGGCCTTTGGCGTCATGCACCAGTGGCAGCTCACCCAATTCCCCAAGGCAGCGCAGGATGAACTTTGGGGGAAGCTTCCTTATGTAAGCTCGGCAGGGTCGGCGTTCCCTCCTGGCAAGGCGGTCAAGGTCGAGGGCGGATACCGCATTTCGGCACATCATCGCTATTGTTCGGGAATCATGCACTCCTCTTGGGTCAATTCCTTTGCAATCTGCGAGCAGGAAGACGGCACCAAGCGCATGATGCTCACCCTTATCCCCGTCGAAGATGTCGAGGTGTTCGACACCTGGCATATCGACGGCATGGCAGCCACGGGCAGCCATGACGTGGTCTACAAGGATGTGTTCGTGCCCGAACATCGTGTCGCCATGGTCGATTCGATGCGCGAGGGCCGCTTCGATCAGCCACGGGCGAGCTATCGGATCCCGTTCTCAACCTTCCTGGCCTTAGTGATCGCCGTTCCCGTGGTCGGCGGGCTTCAGGGAGAGTTACCACGTTTCATGGATCGTATGCGCGCGCCCGGTCCGGACGGCAAGGTGCCTGATAAGCCAATGGGTCGGGCGGCTCTGGCGCGTGCGAAACTGGACGCGCGCTCGGCCGAACTGATCCTGCGCGATGCCGCCGAGCAGGCCGAAAACGCTACCGAACTCGCGTTGCTGACTCAAGCAGAACGTATCCGTATCCGCGCCCAGTGCTCCTATGCCGCGAACCTCTGCCTGAACGCGATGCGCACGATTGCCGACTCCAGCAGCAGCAGCGTGCATCTGTTGTCGAATCCGATGCAGCGGGCACTGCGCGACATCACAGTCATTTCGAGCCATGCCACGCTGGAAATTCACGGCTCCCTTGACGAATATGGTCGTAGCCTGCTGGGCATGGAGCCGGGCTGGTGGCTGTCCTGACGGAGCGAGATGGCTGTACAGAATAGGATAGGAATAGGCACCCTGTGCGCGCGCTGAACGCCGTTGCGGTCACGAAGCGGAGCGCAGGATGATCGGGTTAAATCGGGAGAGTAGACTATGAGTGACACGGATATGAAGGCGACGGTGTTTCGGGTCTTCGCGCTGATCGGCGAGAATAAGTGGGACGAGGTCGAGGCTCTGCTGACGGATGATTTTGTCGCCCACGAGGCGCCGCTCACGCCCTATGCCGGCGTCTATCAGGGCCCGAAGGCGCTGCGCAAGATGGTCGAGAGCATCTTTGGTTCGTTGACCTTCACAAGCAATGAACTGCTCGATGTGGCGGTCGGAAGTGACCATGTTGTCACCGTGCAGGAGATCAAGATCCAAGGATGGGACGGCGATCCCGTCCGCGTCGCTGAGACGTACAAGTTCCGAGACGGCAAGATTTGCGAAATTCGACCGCATTATTTCGACCCGCTGCCCTTGATCGCGGCTGTCCAGAATACCCGACCTGCCTATACAGCCTAGGGTCAGGACCCATTGGATTCAGCGATCGGCGTGGCCGGTTGCGAGATGAGATGCGCGAACAACCGCGAAAGACGGGTGTTTAGTCCCGGCATTTGATGGTGCATTATTCAGCCAGGAATGGAAGGATGCACTATGGGACAGATTTTACACGGGAGCGCCCGCACGACAGAGGCGGTCCACATAGTCAAGAGAGCCTGAGGGGTCTGGCCAAGCGCTACGGCATCAACGCGAAGACTGTGGCCAAGTGGGGCCGAAGGCAACGCCCGCAGGGCGGTAACAAGCGCACAGCGGCCCAAGACCTGCGGACGGGCCCCAGGGATGCCCATTCGACGGTACTGACCATTGAGGATGAGGCGGTCGTCCAGGCCGCCCCTTACGCTTTTCCGACCGGGTGATTGAGCTGTGCCTGACCTTGAAGGGGCTGTTCCAGCTCCCGCTGCGGCAAGTGACGGGTCTGGCCCAGAGCCTTCTCAAGTTGGCGGGACTGGGTTGGCCGGTTGCTGCGTTTCTCGTCGATCACCATGCGCCGGCATGGCTCCCTAGTCGCGATCCTTGCGCTTGGCCCAAATCGGGTTCCTGATAGTGCGCCAATCGGGTTGGAAATCGCTCCAGGACTGACAAGGCACGCGGACTTCAGGTTCCCGGGCGCTCCAGCAGAACAGGGCCACGCCGGGGTGTTGGTTGGAACACCGCGCGATGCGAAGCGAAACGTAACCGGGAGGACGGCGCTAACTCGGTGGCGAGCCGATCGTCATCGGCCTGCCATAACAACTCCCGCCCAAGGGTCAGGTAACGTTCCACCTGAGTGGCAGGGACTTCAGGCCGATCACGATACCGGGGCGATACTCGACTGTCGCCTCGGGATCGACCCAGAAATCGGGAATGCGCTGAAGCCATTCTTCAAGGAATACCTTGAATTCCAAGCGTGCCAAATTCGCGCCAATACAGAAATGAATTCCGTTACCGAAGGTTTCATGCTGAATCTTGGGGCGATTGAAATCCGTCGTCATTGGGTCGGGATTAATTTCGTCATCCAAGCCGAACATGGAAGCGCCCCAGACTATACGATCTTCCGCCTTGAGCTGCAGCCCGCGGAATTCGGTATCGTGTTTGACACGGCGACCACGCGTGATGACGGAAAAGCGGCGCAGCATTTCGTCGATCGCCTTCGGAGTGATCTTGGGATCATGGACAATCTGCTGGCGATGTTCGGGCGCCTCCGCCAGATGGCGTGCCATCATGCCGAGACTGCTGGCTACCGTGTCGAGCCCACCGGTGAGAATAACAGCCGCCATCCCGTGAAGTTCGTCGGTCGACAGCGATCGCCCACTGGGCAGTTCGGCATGTACAAGGCCACTCAGAACATCGTCGCCGGGATTGCGACGGCGCTCTTCCAGAATCGGTCCCAAATATCCGACGATCGCATTGAAAGCATCGTTGCGGTTATGTTCTTTGCTTGGAGGACGTGTCACCATCTCGGCGACTTTGAGCAGCGCCTGACGATCCTCGAGTGGCAGGTCGAGCAGCCTTAGAAAGACGATGACCGGCATCTGGCTCGCAAATTCCGAAATGAACTCGCACCCGCCCGTGGGATAGAACTCGTCCAAGAGCTGCCTGGTGAACTCCCGTATACCCTGTTCCATCGCGCTGATCCGCTTGGGAGCGAAAAGGATATTCGCGATCTTGCGATACCCGGCATGCTCCGGCGGATCGGACATGAATGGCACATAGAATTCCGTGTCGTAGTCCATGCTCGCCGGCACATGCCAGCGCTTGGAAGAAAAGGTGTCCGTATCCCGGACAATCGCCTGAATGGGACCGGAGCGTATCGGAATCCAGTGACCGCCGTTGTTGCGGGTCCAGAATATCTCCGGAAGGCCGAGTTCATGGAGCCGGTGAATCGACGCAAACAGGTCCATGCCATCATGCTGGGGGTTGAAGATGTTAAAATCGAATACCTGTTCGGGGCGCACATGCGCCGGGATTTCCTCCCGCAAGAAGGGATCGAAAGGCTTGACAGATTGCGTCATGAGATCAACCCTAGTGAGATAGAACGAAAGGGGCTCCCGCGTATGGGGCACCCCTTTGATCATTCCAAGCATGAGCAAACCCGCGGGTCCATTGGTCAAGCAGCAACCGACCCTTCTATGTCGGGCCGGCTTGCGGCACGCTGGCAGGGTTGACTGGCAGGGACGATCACCATGCAGTCCCAGCCTTCAGGGAAAGTCGGAGCGAGGCGCTGGCGCGTCAGATCGATCTGGCTGCCAACAGATCGTCGGCATCGGTTTCGGATCGACGCCCACGTTCGCTGGTCCAGCTGCCAATCGAAGGGCGGAGCCTAGGGCATGCGGGCTCTCTGACGATCGATCCGGGCAAAGGCTTCGCAGCGCCTTGCCCGGCACAATATCAGGCTGCGGAGGCTGCCGTGTGTTTGTTCAGAATCTGGGAAAGCGGAACCGGCTCACCCTTTGCGTTTACCGGGTCAATCATCGCTTCCTCCG
>CAYOZY010000193.1:0-4708 GCA_964408525.1 uncultured Sphingobium sp.
CCAGCAGGTCGGCGGGTTCGATTGCAAGCCGGTGGCGGGCGAGCTGACCTACGGGCTGGAGCGGCTCGCCATGTATATTCAGGGCGTCGACAGCGTTTATGAACTGCGCTTCAACGACGCTGTGGGCGACAGGCCCGCCGTCACCTATGGCGATGTGTTCCTCGCCAATGAGCAGCAGATGTCGAAATGGAATTTCGAGGTGGCCGACACCGAGAAGCTCTTCCGCTGGTTCAGGGATTGTGAGGCGGAATGTCAGGCCAGTCTCGATGCAGATGTGCCGCTTGCCGCCTATGAACAGGCGATCAAGGCAAGCCATATTTTCAATCTGTTACAGGCCAGAGGTGTTATTTCGGTTCAGGAGCGCGCCAGCTATATCGGCCGGGTGCGCGATCTCGCCAAGGGAAGCTGCGAGAAGTGGATGGACGTGAACGGGTGGGCGGCATGAGCGGCGTGTCGGACTTTCTGCTCGAACTGCGCTGTGAAGAAATCCCGGCGCGGATGCAAGCGAAGGCTTCGGCCGATCTAGCGCGCATGTTCACCGAAAAGCTCGCCGAGGCGGGGCTGAAGGCGGCATCGCTCACATCTTATGTGACCCCGCGCCGCCTCGCGTTGATCGCCCATGGTATGCCGTTGCAGACGGAGGCGGTGAGTGAGGAGTTCAAGGGTCCGCGCACCAATGCCCCCGAACAGGCGCTGGAAGGGTTTCTGCGCAAGACCGGGCTGACCAAGGATCAACTCGAAGATCGCGACGGAGTGTGGTTCGCGACCGTGGAAAAGCCGGGCCGCGCGACCGCCGATGTGCTGGCGGAAGCCATTCCCGCCATCGTCCGCGCCTTTCCGTGGCCCAAGTCGATGCGCTGGGGCGATGCGAGCGCGACGACCGAGAGCCTGCGCTGGGTGCGGCCGTTGCAAGGCATCATTGCGCTGCTGGGCGATGAGGTGGTGCCGCTTGAAGTTGATGGGGTGGTGTCTGGCCGCGAGACGATGGGCCATCGCTTTCACAGCACCGGGCCGGTGCGGATCACCGGGCCGCGGGATTATGCCGAGGCGCTGCGCGCGGCCTATGTGATTGTTGATCAGGACGAGCGCAGGGCGATCATCGCGGATCGCGCGAACGCGCTGGCGGCGGAGGCAGGCTATGCGCTGATCGAGGACGAGGGACTGGTGGCGGAAAATGCTGGGCTGACCGAATGGCCGGTACCACTGCTCGGCACATTCGACCCGGCCTTTCTTGAGGTTCCGCCGGAAGTTATTCAGCTAACCCTCAGGATAAACCAGAAATATTTCGTGTTGCGCGATGGTGCGGGCAAGCTGGCTCCCGCCTTCATCTGCACCGCCAATATCGAGGCGAAGGATGGCGGCACGGCGATTGTCGCGGGCAACGGCAAGGTGCTTGCCGCGCGGCTTTCCGATGCGCGCTTCTTCTGGGAGCAGGACAAAAAGACGGCGTTGGCGGTGCATGCGGAAAAGCTGGAGCGCATCACCTTCCACGAAAAGCTCGGAACCGTGGCGGACCGTTGCGAGCGGTTTGGTGGTATAATCGATGATCTCGCACGCTCACGTCACTTTGATGTACAATTAGCGCGGCAGGCTGCGAGCTTGACTAAAAGCGATCTTGTAACAGACATGGTCGGAGAGTTCCCGGAACTCCAAGGCCTTATGGGTGGCTATTATGCTCGCGCCGAAGGTTTGCCCCCAGCGGTGGC
This sequence comes from uncultured Sphingobium sp., assembly GCA_964408525.1. Taxonomy (GTDB): domain Bacteria; phylum Pseudomonadota; class Alphaproteobacteria; order Sphingomonadales; family Sphingomonadaceae; genus Sphingobium. The sequence goes on from CAYOZY010000193.1 coordinate 1,707, forward strand.
CGACGCGATCCGCGATCATTACAAGCCGGTCGGGCAGGGGGATGACGTCCCCACCGCGCCGGTGACGGTGGCTGTCAGTCTGGCGGATAAGATAGATGCACTTGTTGGTTTCTTTGGTGCGGATATGCAGCCTACGGGTTCAAAAGATCCATTTGCTCTTCGCCGGGCAGCTTTGGCTGTCATTCGATTGATTACTGAGAATCATTGGCGAGTTAATCTCATCCCACTGCTTGATGGTGCGGCACAGCTCTATCGGAATCAGGGATATGGCATTGCAGATGCCTCATCCGACCTCCTCGACTTCTTCGCAGACCGTCTCAAGGTCCAGCAAAAGGAAGCCGGGGTCCGTCATGATCTGATCGATGCGGTGTTTGCATTGGGTGGCGAGGATGATCTCGTCCGCCTGCTCGCCCGCGTGAAGGCGCTGCAATCCTTCATCGAGACACCGGATGGCGAAAACCTCCTCGCGGGATACAAGCGCGCGGCGAATATCCTCAAGAAGGAGGAGGCGGATGCCTCCATCGTGCCTGCCGCGCCATCCGAACCAGCCGAAATCGCGCTCAGCCAAGCTCTGGACGCCGCCGAACCGCGCGCCGCCGCCGCCGTCGATGCCGAGGATTTCGAAGGCGCCATGGCCGCGCTGGCATCGTTGCGTGCGCCGATCGATGCGTTCTTCGATCAGGTCACGGTCAACGACGCCGACCCGGCGAAACGTGCTGCGCGTCTCGCCTTGCTACAGCGGGTTCGCGCTGCAGTGCACAAAGTAGCTGATTTTTCCAAAATCACCGGCTAATAGGACATCGCCACAAGCGGTGCAGCGCCGGGCATAAGAGTGAAAGTTCAAAGGGAACAGGGCTGATGACCAAATATGTCTATCGCTTTGGCGGCGATGCGAATGACGGGGGCAAGGGCGACAAGAATCTGCTGGGCGGCAAGGGCGCGAATCTGGATGGCATGGCGTCGATCGGCCTGCCGGTGCCTCCCGGCTTCACGATCACGACCGAAATGTGCACCCGCTATTATCAGGATGGCCAGGTTTTCCCGGAATCCTTGCGCGCCGAAGTGGCCGACGGCATTGCCCATATCGAGGGCGTGACGGGCAAGCGCTTCGGCAATGCGGCGGACCCGCTGCTGGTTTCGGTGCGGTCCGGCGCGCGGGTTTCGATGCCCGGCATGATGGATACGGTGCTGAACCTCGGCCTTAATGACGAGACGGTGCAGGGACTTGCGGCGACCAGCGGCGATGCCCGTTTCGCGTGGGACAGCTATCGCCGCTTCATCCAGATGTATTCGGACGTGGTGCTGGAGCTGGACCACGGCGCGTTCGAGGAAGCTCTGGAGATCGCCAAGGAGGACAATGGCTATCATCTCGACACCGAGATGAAGTCGGAGGACTGGCAGGCGCTGGTCGGCGAATATAAGAAGCTGGTCGAGAAGCTGTGGTCGAAGCCCTTCCCGCAGGACGTGCATGATCAGCTCTGGGGCGCGATTTCCGCCGTGTTTGGAAGCTGGCAGTCCGACCGCGCCAAGGTCTATCGCCGCCTGAACGACATTCCCGGCGAATGGGGCACTGCGGTCAATGTTCAGGCGATGGTGTTCGGCAATATGGGCGACACATCGGCGACGGGCGTGGCCTTCACCCGCGATCCGGCGACTGGCGAGAACGCCTATTATGGCGAATATCTCATCAATGCGCAGGGCGAGGATGTCGTCGCGGGCATCCGCACGCCGCAATATCTGACCAAGGCCGCGCGTGAGCGGGCAGGGGCCAAGCCGCTGTCGATGGAAGAGGCGATGCCCGAAACCTATGTCGAACTGGCGCGGGTGTTCCAGATTCTTGAAACCCATTATCGCGACATGCAGGACATCGAATTCACGGTGCAGCAGGGCAAGCTCTGGATGCTCCAGACCCGTTCGGGGAAGCGCACCGCCAAGGCCGCGCTCAAGATCGCGGTCGATATGGCGAGCGAAGGGCTGATTACAGAGGAGGAGGCCGTCGCGCGCGTAGACCCTGCGGCGCTCGACCAGCTCCTACACCCGACGCTTGATCCCAAGGCTGCCCGCGATGTGCTGACCAAGGGGCTGCCGGCGTCTCCGGGCGCAGCATCCGGGCAGGTGGTGTTCGATGCGGATACGGCGGAGCGCTTCGCCGAAATGGGCGAGGCGGTGATTCTCGTGCGCATCGAGACATCGCCGGAGGACATCCATGGCATGCATGCGGCCAAGGGCATCCTCACCGCGCGTGGCGGCATGACCAGCCACGCGGCGGTGGTGGCGCGCGGCATGGGGCGCCCCTGCGTTTCCGGCGCGGGCAGCCTCGCAATCGACGCGAAGGCGAAGATCCTGCGCGTTGCCGGACGAGAGCTGAAGGAAGGCGACATCGTTACCATCGACGGCGCGACCGGCGAGGTGATGGCGGGCGAAGTGCCGACCGTGCAGCCGGAACTGGCGGGCGATTTCGGCACGCTGATGGGCTGGGCCGACAAGGTCCGTCGCTTGAATGTGCGCACCAACGCCGAGACGCCGCTCGATTGCCGCACCGCGCGGGATTTCGGGGCGGAGGGCATTGGCCTGTGTCGCACCGAGCATATGTTCTTCGATGCCGCGCGCATCACCGCCGTTCGCCAGATGATCCTCGCCGAGAATGAGGCGGGCAGGCGCAAGGCGCTGGCCAGGCTGCTCCCGGAGCAGCGCAGCGACTTTACCGAGATCTTCGAGGTGATGGCGGGCCTGCCCGTCACCATCCGCCTGCTCGATCCGCCGCTGCATGAGTTCCTGCCGCATGAGGAGGCCGAGTTCGAGGAAGTAGCGAAGGCTGCGGGTGTCAGTGTCGATGTGCTCAAGCGCCGCGCCAGCGAGCTGCACGAGTTCAACCCGATGCTCGGCCATCGCGGTTGCCGCCTTGGCGTCACCTATCCCGAAATATACGAGATGCAGGCGCGCGCCATTTTTGAAGCGGCGCTCGATGTCGCGGCCAAGACGGGGCAGGCGCCGATCCCCGA
>CAYOZY010000194.1:0-4696 GCA_964408525.1 uncultured Sphingobium sp.
AGGCGGGGTCCAGCAGGCCGGTAACCGGCACACCGACATAATCAGGATCGGCGAGGTACATATCGCGGTCGGCATAGGCGAGGCGCGTAGATTCGGCGAACAGATGCCAAGCGACGGGCGATGTCCTGCCGAGCGCCGCGATGTCGAAGCGTTCAAGCTGCATCAGGATCATGAGCACTGGCACAGTTCCGCCCGGTGGCCCCATGCCGCAGATGCGATGGAGGCGATAGGTGCCGCACACTGGCGCGCGCTCCTTCGCTTCATAGATGGCGAGATCACCGGTCGTCATCTTCGAGGGCGCGCGTTCCGCCCCATTGAGCGCCGCGACGATCTTCTGCGCCTGCGGGCCGACATAGAAGGCATCCGGGCCATACTTTGCCAAGCGCCTGAACAGCGCGGCTTGCTCCGGATTGCGGAAGAGCGCGCCCGCGGCCACCGCCTCGCCTGACGCGTCACCACCGAAATAGGCATGCCTTGCCCAGCCGGTTACATGGCGGCCATAAAGCGACAGGCCATTGTGCATGCGCTGCGAGACGACGGCCCCCTCTTCCGCCAGATTGATGGCGGGTTCGAACAGGCGGGCCCAGGGCAGCTTGCCATAGCGCTCATGCGCCAGCGCCATCATGCGCAAATTGCCCGGAACGCCCGCCGCCCGTCCACCCGCACCCGCCTCCCGATAGGACAGCGGCTTGCCGTCCGCACCGTAAAACCATTTCGGGTCCGCCGCAGCGGGAGCCGTTTCACGGCCGTCGATCGTGGCGATCTCTCCTGACTTCGCATCATGACGGACAATGAAGCTGCCGCCGCCGATGCCGGAATTTTGAGGCTCGACAACATTCAGCACCAGCATCGTCGCGATGGCCGCGTCGACAGCGCTGCCGCCCGCACGCAAAATCTTTACCCCTGCGGCCGCTGCGCGCGGGTCCGCCGCGCTTACCATCCCGGCCGGCGCGGAAGTTTGCACCGCCTTGGAAACCGGCACAGGGCGCGGGACGGGCTGCGCACAGCCTGCAAGAAAAAGCACCGAGCAGATCAAGAAACGACGCATATTCATCTCAGCCCGCATCGAGGCCAACCGCCTCGGCAATATACGTCAGCCCGTCGCGCCGCATCAGCGCCTTCAACCCCTTGTTGATCCGTGCTGCCAGCCACGGCCCTTCATAGACCATCGCGCTGTATATCTGCACCAGTGAAGCTCCAGCACGGATGCGCCGATAGGCCTGTTCGGCGTTCGAAATGCCGCCCGCGCCGATCAGCGGCACCTTTGCACCCAGCGCAGCCCGAAAATCCCGCAGCCGCTTCAGAGCGAGATCATGCAGCGGTGCGCCCGAAAGCCCGCCCGCCTCGCCCGCGTGGCGCGAACGCAGGGGCGGACGCGAAATCGTTGTGTTGGAAACGATCAGCGCATCGATGCCATGGTCGATCACGCATCCGGCGATGTCATCGATGTCCGCCGGTTCGAGGTCGGGCGCGACCTTCAGGAAGATCGGCGTGCGGTCAGCGCCTCGCGCCGCGATCACCGCGTTAAGCAAGTCATCGAGTGCCGCCTTGTCCTGCAATGCGCGCAGCCCCGGTGTGTTCGGCGACGAGATGTTGACCGTCAGATAATCGGCGAGCGGTGCCATTGCCCTCACGCCCGCCGCATAATCGGCGATGCGGTCTGCCGCATCCTTGTTGGCGCCGATGTTGATGCCGATGATCCGCCCCGCACGAGGCATGGCGGCAATACGCCGCGCCGCCTCCGCCTGCCCGCCATTGTTGAAGCCCATGCGGTTGATGACGGCATTGTCCTCTTCGAGTCGGAACAGGCGCGGCTTGGGATTTCCGACTTGCGGAGCGGGCGTGAGCGTCCCCAGTTCCGCAGAACCAAATCCAAAATGGTGCATTTTATGGGCAACCAACCCGTCCTTGTCGAACCCTGCGGCCACCCCGACAGGATTGGGGAACAGAAGGCCCGCGACGGTCTGCGCGAGCGTGGGGTCGGGAGCCTGCGGGCGGCTCACCGGCATAGCGCGAACCATAAGCACCGAAAAACCATGGGCTTTTTCGGGATCAAGGCAGAAAATAAGGGGCCGGATCAGAGGATAGAACATCGCATCGCTATGCCAAGGGTTAGAGCTACCGTCAAAGGCGTCGCACCCATAACTGCCAATAAATGCCGACGCCCGCCATAGCAGAGCCAGAGCAAGCAGATTTTGCGATTATGAACAATCCACCGCAGATGTCCGATTCATACAAGTATGCGAAAGCGCGATTCTCTAAACGGGATATGCGACCCGAAGGGCTCTCTGGTCTATTGGCTAGGAGACCTTTTATACTTTGGCCCGGTTCCCTTGTGGTGCCGGGCCATTTTTTGGTTACGCGCTGTCGATTTTATCCGATATACTCCTTGCGAAACATGCGGAGATACACCACTGTTGGTATATCAGGTCGGTACGACCATATATCATATCATTCGCGGCAGGGGCGGCTGACGATCATGGAACAGATATTTCCTCCCGGAAATGCTGCAGAGGCTGTCAGCCTGTACTATTGGGAGCCTCCCGAAGATCTGCGCTATTTTTTCGGGTCGATCTATCTCTTCACCACCAGCGTTCCGAATTATAGCGACATTACGCGCGCGGACATGCCCCAGCTCCGCTTCATGGTGTCCGGCGGCGGCGACTATGAATTCCATGACGGGCGGCGAATGGCCACGCCCGAAATTTGCATGTTGGGCCCGACCATGGGCGCCACCCGCTTCGAACTGGACAGCGTAGCCTGCGTGGTGGGCGTCTCGGTGCTGCCGCTCGGATGGCTCGCGCTGGGCTGCCCCGATGCCCATCTGCATGTCGACAGCCTGTGCGATGCGGTCGCCAAAGGGTGCGTCCTTTTTGAGGAAGAGCTGAGACGGTTGCGCGCGGCGGACAATCTCAACGAAGCGATCCCGAAACTGTGGGATTTTCTGGAAGAACGGCTGTCGCCTGTTTCGCCAGCGATGATCGCGCTGGTTTCGAAGATCGACGCGTGGCTGAGCGACAGCGATGCACCCAGGATCGAGGATATCGTGGACGCAACCGGCCTTTCCGCCCGACAACTCGCCCGCTACACCAACCGTCTCTATGGCGCCCCGCCCAAAATGCTCGCGCGCAAATATCGCGCGCTGCGCTGCGCATCTCAGATCGTGATCGACAAGAAAAACTGGATCGAGCTGTGCGATGAAGGAAATTTCTACGACCAGTCGCACTTCATCCGCGAGATCAAGCAGTTTCTTGGCCATACACCGCACCAGCTTCTGAGCGACCCGACTGCGGTAGCTCGACTGACCGTGCACCGCCGCGCCTTGACAGGCGTCACGAAGATCAACCGGATAAGCTGATTTTCCCTTGATTCAAAGCCATCCCGGCACCACATGCAAATCAGAACGAATCACTCTGATTAAGGGCATGGCGGAGTGCGGCTTTCAAGTCTGGCGGATTATGCAGTGGTAATGATGGGTGCGGCCGCGCGGCATTGCGGCGGCCAACGGACGAGCGCGTCCGAGCTGGCTGACGAAACCGGCATCCCGCTGCCGACTGCTCAGAAGCTCGTCAGCCTGATGACCCGCGCAGGGTTGCTCAAGTCCGTGCGGGGTGCAGGCGGCGGCGTGAAGCTCGCGCGGCCCTCCGCCGCGATCACGCTCGCGGACATCATCGAGGCGGTGGAAGGCCCGATCGCTATGACCGCCTGTGTCGAAACCGGCAAGCATGACTGCGCGCTCGAAGGGAGCTGCACGGTCCAGCCACATTGGGGCGCGGTCAATAATGCGGTGCGCGGCGCGCTGGGTGGCGTAACGCTGGCTTCCCTGAGCGCGGAGGCGCGGACATGACCGACACCCCCGTTCAGGACAAGGCCGCCCGCGAAGCAGCCGCGCGCGTTGCCGACTATGAGCATGGCTGGTCGAGTGATATCGAGCAGGAATTCGCACCCAAGGGGCTGAGCGAAGACACCGTCCGCTTCATCTCCGCCAAGAAGAACGAGCCAGAGTGGATGCTCGAATGGCGTCTCAAGGCCTATCGCCACTGGCTGACGATGACACCGCCGGACTGGGCAAAGCTGAATGTCCCGCCGATCGACTATCAGGACGCCTATTATTACGCGGAACCGAAGAAAAAGCCCTCCTTGGGCAGCCTCGATGAGGTCGACCCGGAAATCCTGCGCGTTTACGAGAAGCTGGGCATCCCCATCGAGGAGCAGAAGGTGCTCGCGGGCGTCGAGGGCGCTCGGAAAGTCGCGGTCGACGCGGTGTTCGACAGCGTTTCGGTCGCCACCACCTTCCGCAAGGAGCTGGAGGAGGCGGGGGTCATCTTTCGCTCGATCTCGGAAGCTATCCGCGAATATCCCGATCTTGTGAAACGCTGGCTCGGCCGCGTCGTGCCGATGCACGACAATTATTTCGCGACCCTCAACTGCGCGGTCTTTTCGGACGGCACCTTCGTCTACATCCCCGAAGGCGTGCGCTGCCCGATGGAGCTGTCGACCTATTTCCGCATCAATGCCGAAAATACCGGCCAGTTCGAGCGCACGCTGATCGTCGCGGACAAGGGCAGCTATGTGAGCTATCTCGAGGGCTGCACCGCGCCGCAGCGCGACGAGAACCAGCTCCACGCCGCCGTGGTCGAATTGGTCGCGCTCGACGATGCCGAGATCAAATATTCAACCGTGCAGAACTGGTATC
>CAYOZY010000195.1:0-4695 GCA_964408525.1 uncultured Sphingobium sp.
CCATCAGCGTGTTGGCACTGGCATCGCCGATCAGCGTGTCGGCATAGATCGAGCCCTTCAGCGTCTCGACATTGGTAATGACGTCACCCTGCGCCGTGCCGCCGCTGCCCGCGACGCCATCCAGCCGCGCGGTGACGCCGCTGGTCGAATCTTCATAGGTGACAATGTCGGTGCCCGCCCCGCCGTCCATGGTGTCGGCGCCATCGCCGCCCAATAGCGTGTCGTTGCCCGCATCGCCGTGCAATATGTCGTCGCCGCCCGCGCCCTCGATGCGATCATCGCCCGCGCCACCGTCGATCGCGTCGTCGGTCACGTCGCCGATCAGAAGGTCGTTGTTGCCGGAGCCGATGAGATGTTCGATATTGGCAAGCGTATCACCCGCCGCATCGCCGCCGCTGCCCGCGCGCCCGTCCAGATAAGCGGTTACGCCCGCGCCCGATGCGGCATAGCTTACGGTATCCGTGCCACCCTCGCCATCGAGCGTATCCGCGCCCGTGCTGCCGAGAAGAATGTCGTTACCAAGGCCGCCGAGGATCGTCTCCGCGCCCGCGCCGCCGCCCAATGTATCGGCATAATCCGAACCGATAAGGATTTCGATCCCGGCCAGAGTATCGCCCAACGCCTCGCCGCCGGTGCCCATGCTGCCATCGAGCGAGACGGCGACGCCTGCGGTCGCGCCCGCATAGCTGGCGGTATCATTGCCCGCGCCGCCCTGAAGGCTGTCCGCGCCCGCGCCGCCGATCAGCACGTCGTCACCGCCGCCGCCGATAAGCGTGTCGTTACCTGCGCCGCCGGAAATCAGGTCGTTGCCTGCAGCGCCATCGAGCACATCATTCGCCGTTCCGCCATAGAGCGCGTCGGCATTGGCCGAGCCGATAATGCCTTCGATGCCGGTCAGCGTGTCGCCCGCCGCATCGCCACCCGATGAGGGCGAGCCATCGAGCCTCACGGTAACGCCCGAAGCTGAGCCCGAGTAATCCGCCGTGTCGAAGCCCGCACCGCCGATCAGCACATCCGCGCCCGCGCCGCCATTCAGCAGGTCGTCTCCCGCGCCGCCGTCAAGCGTGTCGCTGCCGCCGTTGCCGTAAAGCGTGTCATTGCCTCCGGCGCCTTCCAGAACCTCGTTCTGCGCGGTGCCGGTCAAGGTGTCGTCAAAGGCCGAACCGATGACGCGCTCGATGCTGCTCAGGGTGTCGCCCTGCGCATCGCCGCCCGCTGAGAGCGAACCGTCGAGATTGATCGCCACGCCAGACGCCGAGGAAGTATAGTCCGCCGCGTCGAGGCCGGACCCGCCGATGAGCTGGTCCGCGCCCGCGCCGCCGCGCAGCACATCGTCGCCCGTGCCACCGTCGAGTATATCCGCGCCCGCGCCACCATCGAGGAAATCGTCGCCCGCATTGCCGCGCAGGTCATCCGCGCTTGCGGAACCCGTGATCGAGTCGGCGAAGGATGAGCCTTCGACGATCTCGATATTGACGAAGCTGTCACCCGCCGCCTCGCCGCCGGTTCCGCCCGTTGAGAGGTTTAGCGTAACGCCCGCGCCTGCCAGCGAATAGTCGGCGGTGTCTACGCCCGCGCCGCCGTCGAGCACATCGGCGCCCAGCCCGCCACGCAGCAGATCGTCGCCCGCATTGCCGTAGAGCTGGTCATTGCCCGTGCTGCCGGTGATGACATCATCGAAGGCCGAACCCTGAACCGCCTCGACATTGGTCAGCAGATCCCCTTCGGCCAAACCGCCGGAGCTGGCGCCGCCATCGAGCCGGACCTGAACGCCTACGCCCGAAAGCGAATAATCGGCAGTATCCAGCCCCGCGCCGCCATCGATCTGGTCCGCGCCGACGCCACCATCGATGAAATCGTCGCCCGCGCCGCCCAGCACAATGTCGTCGCCCGAACCGGCATTGATTGTGTCGTTACCCGCACCACCCTCCAGCGTATCGACCGAGGACGAGCCGGTGATGCTGTCGTCATGCGCCGAGCCGACGATCCGTTCGATGCTGCTCAGCGTATCGCCCGCCGCATCGCCCAGCGTGCCTGTGCCGGTAGCGAGGCTAACGGCGACGGCCGAAGCCGCGCCCGAATAATCCGCCGTATCGAAGCCCGCGCCGCCAATGAGCTGATCCGCGCCGCCGCGCCCGCCGAGTATGTCGTTGCCGCCGCCGCCGGTCAGGATGTCGCCGCCAGCCGTGCCGAGCAGTATATCGTCATAGCTGGAACCGATCAGATTCTCGATGTTGAGAAGCTGGTCGCCCTGCGCCGCGCCGCCAGTCGAGACCGACCCGTCGACCGAGACATTGACGCCCGAAGTCGAGGAGGAATAATCGACCGTATCGACACCGGAACCGCCGTCCATCACATCCGCGCCCGCGCCGCCGTCGATATGGTCGTCACCCGCGCCACCGAGCAGTGTATCGTCGCCGCCACCGCCGGTAATGGTGTCGTTGCCCGCGCCGCCGTCGATCCGGTCAGCCGCGGTGCCGCCGTTCAGTGTGTCGTCAAGCGTCGAACCAATTACGCCTTCGATGCTGATATACTGGTCGCCCGCAGCATCGCCGCCGATGCCGGTCGAGCCGTCGAGCGTCACCGTGACCGCGCCCGCCGAAGCGGAATAGTCGACCATATCGAAGCCGGTGCCGCCATCGAGTACATCCGCGCCCTGACTGCCGAGCAGCCTGTCATCGCCTGCTCCGGCCTGTATCGTCTCGGTGCCGGTGCCGCCGCCCAGGACGTCCGCGAAGGCCGAACCGATGAGGTTTTCGATGCCGGTCAGCGTGTCTCCGGTGGATTCGCCGCCGGTGCCCGCACTGCCATCGAGCGAAACCGCGATGCCCGCCGCCGCATTGGCATAGCTCGCCGTGTCGTTGCCATTGCCGCCGATAAGCTGATCGGCGCCAAGGCCGCCTTCGAGGATGTCGTCGCCGCCCTCGCCGAACAATATGTCGTCACCCGCGCCGCCCTGAACCACATCGTCGCCCGCGCCCGCATGGATGGTTTCGTCGCCAGCCGCGCCCACCAATATGTCGTCGAAGCTGGTGCCGATCAGATTCTCGACATTGATAAGCTGGTCGCCGGTGGCGTCTCCGCCGGAGCTGACGGTGCCGTCGAGGTGGATCGTCACCGATACGGCAGAGGTGGAATAATCCACCGTATCGACACCCGCACCGCCGTCGATAACATCACCGCCGGTGCCGCCCGCGAGCAGGTCGTTGCCCGCGCCGCCGCGCAGCGTGTCTGCCCCCGCGCCGCCAGTAATCACGTCGTCGCCCGCGCCGCCATCCAGCTCGTCATTGCCGACGCCGCCGGTCATGATGTCGTTGAAGGCCGAGCCTATGAGCTTTTCGATGCCTGTCATGACGTCGCCCTGCGCATCGCCACCGATGCCGACGCTGCCATCGAGGCCGACCGAAACGGCGACCGTCGAGGTAGAATAATCGACCGTATCGAAGCCTGCGCCGCCTTCGAGAAGGTCACCGCCAGCGCCGCCGTCCAAGATGTCGTTACCCGCGCCGCCGATCAGATGATCCGCGCCCGCGCGACCAATCAGAAGATCGTCGCCCGCGCCGCCGTCGATCTGGTCATCTGTCGCCGCGCCCATCAGCGTGTCAGCGCCCGAAGAGCCGAGCAGGTTCTCGATATTGACCAGCGTGTCGCCCTGCGCATCGCCGCCAAGGCCGGTGCCCGCCGCAAGATCGACCGTGACACCTTGCGCCGAGTTCGAATAGTCGGCGGTGTCTATGCCCGCGCCGCCATCGAGCAGGTCCGCGCCGCCGCGCCCTTCGAGAATATCGTCGCCGCCGCCGCCATAAAGCTGTTCGTCCGCCGCCGCGCCGATGATATGATCCGCCGCACCCGTGCCGATCACGCGCTCGATATTGAGCAGCGTGTCGCCGGTCGCATAGCCGCCAAGGCCTGCGGACCCGTCAAGCGACACCGTGACCCCGCTGGCCGAGGCGCTGTAATCTACCGTGTCCGCGCCCGTGCCGCCATCGATCAGGTCGCCGCCCGCGCCGCCATCGAGATAATCGTCGCCGCTGCCGCCCAGCAGCGTATCCGCGCCCGCGCCGCCGGTAATGCTGTCGTCGCCCGCGCCGCCTTCAAGCTGATCGGCGGCATTTCCGCCGGCGAGAGTATCGCCGAAGGCCGAGCCGCGCAGCGCCTCGATGTTGAGCAGTGTGTCGCCTTGCGCATCCCCGCCGACGCCCAGAGAGCCGTCCAGCCCAACCGTTACCCCAGCGGAAGACGTGCTGTAATCGGCTATGTCATAGCCGAAACCGCCGTCGATGCTGTCCGCGCCCGCGCCACCCGAAAGGACGTCGTCGCCATCGCCGCCGCGCAGGTCGTCCTGCCCCGCACCTCCATCGAGCACGTCGTTGCCAGAGCTGCCGTCGAGAATATCGTCGCCGCCATTGCCGATGAGAATATCCGACCCGCCTCCGCCTTCGAGATATTCGTCCGCGCCCACGCCGGTGATCGTGTCGGCATAGACCGAGCCGATGATATGCTCGATGTTGAGCACCTGATCGCCCGCCGCATCGCCGCCGATGCCGAGGCTGCCGTCGAGAGTCAGGCTGATCCCCGTAGCCGAGGCGGTATAATCGGCGGTGTCATAGCCCACGCCGCCATCCAAAATGTCGGCGCCTGCTCTGCCGGCCAGCGTGTCATCGCCCGCCCCGCCTTCGAGCGTGTCGGCATTGT
>CAYOZY010000196.1:0-4684 GCA_964408525.1 uncultured Sphingobium sp.
CCCTTCTCACCACATTCCTCTCCTCTCAGTCGCTCGACGAGAAGTCAGGCTGTGCTGGCCGAGCCGCTGACCTTCACGGACGGGCAGAGCGAGCGCAGCTTCCGCGTGGTCCAGTCGGGCCGCAAGACCATCTTGCGCCGGGCGAGCGACGGGGTCGGGGTGAAGATCAGCAAGCTGATGAGCCGGGCGTGGACGATCGTGCCGTCGCCCTCAGCCCCGTCAACCTCGTGACCTGGCACCCAAGCGAGTAGCGCCATGACCGACCCCGCACCACCTCAGCGCTCGTCCAAGCGGGCGCGCCTCTGCAGCATCGAGAACGCCAACCGGATCGCAACCCGGGTCGCCGAGCACGTCCAGGGCGACACTGCCGTGGTCAAGACCGGCAATCCGCTGCAGCCCTTCCGCGTGGTGCTGGCGAGCAAGGCGGCGCCGGGGCGCACCGTATCGCGGGTCGTCACCTGCAACGATGATGAGCCGGATAATCAGTAAGGGCCCGGACCGCGCTCGACGAACCACGACTGCCCGAGCTCGAAATCCGCGCTCGCCGACACCACCGGGCCGTCGGGCCCTTCGCTGACATAGGGCGAAATGAGGTCCTTGCGCCGCACCCGCAGTCGGCTGAGCCAGGCTGCGGTGCGTCCGCGCGCCTTGAGGACCGTCAGCAGCCAATCCATCGCCTCGGCCATCTCGACCACGCCGCGCCCGGCGAGACAGTAATAGATCGCCCGCTGGAAATCGTCGCACTGCGTGCTGAGGATGCCAGCAAGCTTTGCCCGGCCGCCCGAAGCGTTTTCATGGACCAGCGACACTGCCTCGCGCAGTTCCCGGACCGAGAGGTAGGCGTCATCCACGCCAACCCCGATGCATAGCGCCGCGATCGCCCGGCGCACTGGCGGCAGGCTCTCGTCGCACGACGCATCGCGCAGGCCGATGTCGAGATCGAAATGGTCGAGGTGGCTGGGAGCGGGCATGGCGAGATCCTTTCCAAAAGAACGTAGCGTGAACGCTCAGACCCCGTCAACCGGACAGCGGAGGGGAGGGGGCACTCGGCGGGGGATCAATCTCGAAAGGAAGAACCCATGACTCAGCTTGCTCAATCCACGACTGCCGCCGTTGACCACACAGCCGAGATCTCCCGGCTCAACGACGCCGCCCGCGCAGGTTCGCTGCCTACGTCGCGCACGGTGTTTACCCGGGCGCTGGCTGATGTCCTTGCTGGCGAGGCCGAAGACCCCGGCGCCCGCCAGGCCAGTCTGATGCTGGGTCCACGAGGACCACGAACCGCGCGAAATAGAGTTCCGGAAAGGCGAGCATCGCGCCGCGAACGAACTTGGCTTCCTCGCTCGCACCCTCGGGTAAGGTAATGGACTTTACCGTCGACATGCGCGTTTTCGGATCACAGCGGCAATAGCGCACTTCGCGGGGATCGACGCGGCTCAGTACCGCTGGGGAATGGCTGGTGATGAGCGCCTGTGCTCCGCCATCTTCCGTCAGGGTGCGGATCTGCCGGACTATCCGCGCCAGGAAGTAAGGCGAGAGATGGTTTTCCGGTTCCTCCAGCGCAAACAACGTCAGGGCCGGGATGCGCATCGTGTCGTCACGGAACCCGTCAACCGTTCCAGCGACCACGGCGCGTTCGAGGTCGAACACGGCCGCGGCGAGCGCGAAATAGAAAAGTGACTGCTGCCCATCGCTGAGCGCGTCGAGCCCACGTTCGTGGCCATCCGGTCCCTGTTCGAAGACGACCGCAATCCGGCTGACCACCTCCTCGAAGCGCCGGCTGACCAGGCTGAGTCGTGGCTTGGTATCGACCACATCATCGTGAAGCCCCGCCCAGCGTTGCTGAAGCGCCTTCCCGATCGAGGCGATCGCGGCTTCTCCCTCGAAGGCTTCGGTCAGCGTTTCGCTAGCCTCGGTGACCGCTTCCTCGGTGTCTGACGACCATTCGATCGCGCGGAGCAGGCGCGCTGCCAGCGCGCCTGCCGTCGCCCGGATCTGTGCCGCCGCATCACGGCTGGCAGGCGTGTAATAGAGTTGAATCAAACCGCGATCGGCCGCCGATACCGGGTGGCGCTTGTCAGCCGGCGGGTCGGCGTCAAGCGTCTCGACCCAGAACAACTCCTGCGACACTTCGCCTTCGACCGTGCCGTCATCTTCCCACCGGGCTTCAAGGCGAAGTCGGCAGACCGGATCATCCCCCGCGCGCGCTATATGCATGCGTCGGAAAGCCGGCGCGACGGTTTCTGGCGTCGCGGTGCCATCGTTCAGTTCCGGCAGGCCAATCAGGACATCGATGAAGAGATCCTTGGGGTCCCGATCATCGGGATCATCTTCGGTACCCAAATGAAAATCGGAGCGCTGCACCGTGCGCTGCGAGCGGGCGACGCCGAACAACTTGGACAAAGCTTGCAGCAGCGCGGTCTTTCCCGAGGCATTGGGGCCGACCACGGCAGTGATATCCGCTGCTATATCGATTGCAATCGGATCAGGCCCGAAGCAGCGGAAGCCGGCGATGGTGACATTTTCGATCAGCAAGCGAGACATCCTCTTCGATTGGTCACAAGGCGGCTGTAAGCTTGTCCAGTTTTGTCATGAAGAAACGCTCGCTCCACAGTTCGAGCGATCTGGCTTCGGCGGGGCGCAGGAAGCGCCGCACATCGTCGGCCGCCGCTTTCCAGTCGATCCTGACGATCGTGTCGCCGAGCACCTGCTTCAGCCAAGGGGTGTCGACAGCGATGCTTTCATGTCCGGCCCACGGGCCAGCTTGGATCAGTGCGGTGCGCAACAGGTTGAGGTTGGGCGCGGTTCCCTTGGCGACATACCAGGAGAAATCATACCAGTCCCTGCCCTTGAGGAAGCCCCGGCACAACAGGGCATGGATCTTGAGTGCGAAGTTGGATGGCAGATCCTGGTGCCGCACTTCATGATCGGCTGGAAAGTCGAGATAGGTCGCATCCTCGCCCGAGCCGGTGGGCGGGTTGACGTCGATCTCCAGCTTGATGCGGATCGTCCTGGGTTTGCCGGTTCCCGCGAAGGACAGGTCGAGCTGGCTCGCGATCGAATCATTCTTGAGCAGTGCCTGCCGGATCGCGCTTTCCATTTTTGCCTTGGGCAGCGCGTCGAGTTTGAGCCCGAACTGCTCGAAAACCTCAACTAGCACCTTGAGATAGGGCGACCAGTCGAAATCCGGATCGGGTGCACGCAACAGGAAATCCAGATCTTCGGAAAAGCGCGGCAGGCCATGGAGAATGCGCAGCGAGGTGCCACCCTGGAACAGGGCGACGTCGAAGAAATCGGCGCGCCACAGGGCGTAGAGCGCGATCTCCTGGAGGATTTCCTTGACGGCATTTTCTTCCTCGAGGGCGTTGGTCGCCTCGTAGCGGCGCAGCTTGTCGCGGATGATATCAATCATAGCTGGAAGCCTTTCGGACCATCGTGACGGCATTCTCGAGGGCCGTGAGGAAGGTGTTCACGGCCTTGTGCTTGTAGACCGCTTTGAGCTTGGCGAAGTCCCTGCGGCCAAGGGCTGCGAGTTCACCCTCGTCGATACGCAGGCCGTGAGCGAGCCAGTCGAGCCCGTTCCAGTTCTCCTTGCGCAGGGCGACGAGGTCCATCAGAGCGCGCAGCGGCTGGGCGATGAAGGCTGCGCGCTTACCCATCTCCACCCGATCGACAGCGGTCAGAAAGCGATAGTCGGCGATGGCCAGCGGATGAAAATCGAAGACGCCGAAGGAGGTGGTCTCATAATGCAGCGTCTTGCGGCCGGGCGTGACGCTGGCCGTGGTAAAGACGCCTTCGGGAATCCAGCCATGCCAGGCGAGCGCGCTTTCGAAGGAAACATAGCTGCCGGGTACGAGGCTCTGGGTCAGGACAAAGGGGTGAAGCGAATCGCTGCGATAGCGTTGCCCAAGGACATAGGTGCCGCGCTTCACGCGCAGCAGAGAGCCGTCCCTGAGTGCGCGGTTGACGAGGCCATAACGTCGCGCATCGCCGCCACCCAGCACCCGGGCAAGCTGGCGTTCGCTCAGGACATGATCGGCAAGGCCCGCTGCCGAAATATGCTCAGCCAAGGATGACATGAAATTCCTAATACTTCCAATTTATGAAGGTTTCCAGAATTTCTTGCACTCGAGCAGGAAGCTTCTTCTAGGACCGTTTCATGTCGTTCCGGCCACCATGCAAGAAAGCTGACGATTTGCCCCTGCGGGCAGGGCCCGCAGCTTCGGCCTGACGGCCGGGAGAGAAGGGGGGTGGGAAGAGAGTGATCGAACAAGGGGTTCGGTCGCAATCGATCCACCTAGGAGAACGTCCATGAACATCGGTGAAATCCGCAAGAACGCCAACGGCCAGCTGATCGGCTCTGTCGAAACGCTCACCATCACCCGCACCATCGGCCTGCGGCCGGTGACCTCCAGCAACCCCCGCGCGCCCCGCTACGAGATCGTCGCGCTCAACGACCAGCGCCGCTGGGTGATCGTCGGCGCGCTCTTCGAGCTCTCCTCGAACTCGACCGGCGAGAGCTTCTACCAGGGCAAAATCGACGATCCGTCGATGGCGCAGCCGCTCTACATCGCCGCGTTCCCGCGCGAGGATGGCACCATGGCGGTGGCCTGGCAGCGTCCGCGCCGTCGGAGCACCCAGCTCGGTTCGGCCGAATACGGCGAGAGCGACATGTTCCCGGCCG
>CAYOZY010000197.1:0-4631 GCA_964408525.1 uncultured Sphingobium sp.
GGCCTTGGTCTGGTTCCAGAGCTCGTCCATCCCTTCCTTCCCGGCGCCCGAGACCGACTGATAGGTCGAGACCACCACGCGCCTGATCTTCGCGGCGTCGTGCAGGGGCTTCAGGGCCACGACCATCTGCGCGGTCGAGCAGTTGGGGTTGGCGATGATGTTGCGCCTGGTATAGCCGTCGATCGCGTCCGGGTTCACTTCGGGCACGACCAGCGGAACATCCGGATCCATGCGATAGAGGGAGCTGTTGTCGATGACGACGCAGCCCGCCGCCGCGGCCTTGGGCGCATATTCCTTCGTCGGGCCGGAACCGGCGGCGAAAAGGGCGATGTCCCATCCGGCGAAATCGAAATGCTCGATATTGCGGACCTTGAGCATCTTGCCCGTCTCGCCATATTCGATTTCCGTGCCGGTCGAGCGCGACGACGCTACCGCCGCGATCTCGTCGGCGGGGAATTCCCGCTCGGCGAGGATGTTCAGCATTTCGCGGCCTACATTTCCTGTGGCCCCAACGACGACGACACGATAGCCCAATTCAACACTCCATCAGATTGGCCGATTCACGCAAGAGCGCGCCGATAGCCTATTGCAAGTGCGAAAGCAAAGGGTGGGTTCACTTTGCTGCGGTCGTCAGGCCGTGCCGCGCAAGAAACTGTTCGACCGTGCGCCATTCATGCAGATTGACGCCTTCACCGGCAAAGCCATGGGTCTGCCCCGGATAGAGCATCAGCTCGAACGGCCTGCCCTGCTCCTGCATGGCACTCATGAACGCGGTCGAATGTTCGAGCACGACATTGTCGTCGGCCATGCCATGGATCAGCAATAGCGGATCAACGATCTTGCCCGCCTCGGCAATCGCGTTCGACGCTGGATAGGCGCTGCGCTTCGCGTTCGGATCGCCGAGATAACGCTCGGTATAATGGGTGTCATACAGCTCCCATTTCGTGACCGGCGCGCCGGATATGCCCGCCGCGAACACGCCCGGCGCCTTTTCCAGCAGCTTGAGCGTCATATAGCCGCCATAGGACCAGCCCCATGTTGCAATCTTCGCGGGATCAACGAAGCTCTGCGCCTTGAGCCATGCGACCCCCGCAAGCTGATCCTCTACCTCGACCCCGCCCATCGCGTGATAGATATGATCCTCGAACGCCTTGCCGCGGTCCGGTGTGCCGCGATTGTCGATGGCGAACACCACCCAGCCGCGTTGCGCCCAATATTGCGCCATCGCGCTACCCCAGCTTCGCGTTACCTGCCGCCCCGCACCGGGGCCGCCATAGTGGATCATGAACACGGGGTAGCGCTTTCCTGCTTCCAGAGCGGGCGTGAGCAGCTTGTAATAGAGGTCGCTGCCGTCACTTGCCGTGATCGTGCCAAAGCGCGTGTCGACATGGGCGGCACGATAGGGCGCATAGGGGTGATCGCCCTCCACGCGGTTTTCCGAGAGCCAGCGCAGGCGCTTGCCGTCGCGGTCCGCGAGGTAAATCTGCACCGGCTGATCGGGGTTGGAGCGCGAAACGATGATACGGCTCGCGGTGCCGTCCATCACGCCGTTGTTCCACCAGCCCTTTTCGGAAAGGAGCTTCGGTTCTCCCTTCCCTGCCAGAGACGCGTTATAAATATGCTTTTCGAGCGGCGTTTCACGATTGCCGGTGAAGAACACTATCCCACGCTTTTCATCCAGCCCGATGACATCGCTCACTTCCCAGTCGCCGCTGGTGAGAGCTGTCCATTTGCTTCCGGCAACGCGATAGAGATGGCCATGGCCCGATTTTTCCGACCACCACAAGAAGCTGCCATCGGCAAGCGTCCGGAAATTGCTGTGCAGGTTGAGCCAAGTTTTCGCGGTTTCGGTAAGGATGACCCTCGATGCGCCGGTCGCGGGGTCGACGCTGAGCAGATCGAGCCGTTTCTGGTCGCGGCTCTGGCGCTGGACATAGAGGGTCTTGCCGTCCTTCGACCAGTTGACGCGGGCGAGATAGATGTCTGTATCCCTGCCGAGATCGACCTTCACGGGCACGCCCCCTTCAGGCGACATCACATATAGCTCGACAATCGCGTTGGGCGTTCCGGCGGCGGGATAGCGCTGGGGATAGATTTTCGTCCCCTCCGCGCCGATGGCCGCACGATTGACGATGCCGACACCGCTTTCGTCCACCTTTGCCACCGCGATATGCGCGTCATCGGGCGACCACCAGTGGCCGGTCTGGCGATCCATCTCCTCCTGCGCGACGAATTCCGCCACGCCCCAGCTTATCGTGTCGCTCGATCCTTCTGTAAGCCGCTTCTCGGTCTTGCTCGCGATCTCGGTGACGAACAGATTGCCGCCGCGCACAAAGCTAAGCCAGCGCCCCTTGGGGCTGACGGTCGGGTTCAACTCGCCATCGGGCGTGTTGGTGAGGCGCTGCGCCTTGCCATCAATCGTGGCGAGGAACAGATCGCCGTCAATGGGAACGATGATGTGCTTGCCGTCCGCCGCCCAGTCATAGGAGACGATGCCGCGCGTGCCGCCGATGCGCGCGCGCTCGCGCTGCATCTTCTCCGCCTCGGAAAGCTCCGCGCCGCTGCCCAGTTTCAGCGAATCGACCAGCATGCGCTCCTTGCCCGTGCTCGTGTCGATAGCCCAGAGGTCGAAGCGCTGCCTGTCGTCCTTGCGGTTCCTGAGCAGCGTCACCAGCTTGCCGTCCGGTGAGATTTTGAGCGCGCGCGGCTGCGGCCCAGCGAGATCCGGGCTGGCGAAGATACGCTCCAGAGTCAGTGTTTTAGGCGCGACGGAGGGCGACGCTTTCTCGCGCGCCGTGACAGGGGCAGTCATCGATAAGGCTCCAGCAAGGCAGAACAGCATAGTGGGACGAAACATGGGAGCAGACCTCACTTTTGGCGCGAGCCTAGCCGAACGTGCCGCGACAAGAAAAGCGCAATCGCTCTGAGGTTGACGGCTGCCCAAGCTGTAGCCAGAGAAGTGCTGTCGCATTCTCTTGTTTTATGGAGCCAAGATGTCTCTCGGTCTGATCGCCCTGCTCGACGATGTCGCCGCCATGGCAAAGCTCGCTGCCGCCTCGCTGGACGATGTGAGCGCCGCCGCCGCCAAGGCGAGCGCCAAGGCCGCAGGTGTCGTGATCGACGATGCGGCGGTAACACCGCGCTACGTCACCGGCCTCTCGCCAGACCGGGAACTGCCGATCATCGGCCGGATCGCGCTCGGATCGCTGCGCAACAAGCTCCTGTTCCTGTTGCCCGCCGCGCTGTTGCTGAGCGCCTTCGCTCCATGGGCATTAACGCCCCTACTCATGCTGGGAGGCGCTTATCTCTGTTTCGAGGGTGCGGAGAAGCTGATCGAGAAATGGCTGCCCCATGAAGCGCATGAAGTGCAGGAGATGGTGCAGCCCCTCGACCCGGAGAATGTCGAGCGCGCTACCATATCGGGCGCGATCCGCACCGATTTCATCCTCTCCGCCGAGATCATGGCAATCGCCCTCGCCACTGTCGCCACCGAGCCACTATGGGAGCAGGCGTTGATCCTCCTCGTCGTCAGCCTCTTCATAACGGTGGGCGTTTACGGGGTGGTGGCGCTGATCGTAAAGCTTGACGACATCGGCCTGCATATGTGCCGCGAGGGCAATAGCGCCGCGCGCAGGATCGGCGGGGGGCTGGTTCAGGCCATGCCGCGCATACTCGCCGCGCTCACGGTGGTCGGCACGGCGGCAATGCTGTGGGTCGGCGGCGGGATTATCGTGCACGGGCTGGAAGGACTGGGCGTGCACTTTCCCGGCCATCAGATCGAAGCCCTGTCCGCGGCGGTCGCTCATGCGTCAGGCCCGGTTGGCCCGATAACCGGCTGGCTTGCTGGCGCAGCGCTATCGGCGATGGCAGGGGTAGCGATTGGCGCTGCCGTAGCGCTAATCATGACAGTCGTGGCGAAACTGCGGAAGGCGGCTCAGACGCGGTAATGTTCCCGATACCAGTCCGCGAAGCGCGCCAGCCCTTCGGCCAGCATCACCTTCGGCTTGTAGCCGCTGACGGCATGGAGCCGGGACACATCGGCATAGGTCGCAGTAACGTCGCCCGGCTGCATCGGGCGCATGATCTTCTCGGCCTTGCGGCCCAGCGCCTTTTCCAGCGTTTCGATCATGTCCATCAGACCGACGGGATGGCTGTCGCCGATGTTGAAAACGCGATGCCCCCCTTGGGGCGCCAGATTGTCGAGCGAACCGAGGATGCCGTCGACGATATCGTCGATATAAGTGAAGTCGCGCGCCATTTTGCCTTCGCCATAGACCTCGATCGGCTCACCGGCCATGATCTTCCGCGTGAAGCTGAAATAGGCCATGTCCGGGCGCCCCCAGGGGCCGTAGACGGTGAAGAACCGCAGGCCTGTCTGCGGGATGCCGTAGAGCGTTGCATAGCTCTGGCTCATCAGCTCGCAGGCGCGCTTGGTCGCGGCATAGAGCGAAACGGGCGCCATCGCCGGATCGTCCTCGGTAAAGCCCTCCCCGCCCATCGGCTTGTCGCCATAGACCGAGCTGGATGACGCATAGACAAGATGCACGAAATCCGGCGCATGTCGGCAGGCTTCGAGGATGGAGAGATGGCCCGCCAGA
Organism: uncultured Sphingobium sp.; assembly: GCA_964408525.1. Lineage (GTDB taxonomy): Bacteria > Pseudomonadota > Alphaproteobacteria > Sphingomonadales > Sphingomonadaceae > Sphingobium. The sequence continues at coordinate 4,599 of CAYOZY010000197.1, forward strand.
TTGCTGTGCTGATAGGCGAAGGGGTTGCTGAGG
>CAYOZY010000198.1:0-4340 GCA_964408525.1 uncultured Sphingobium sp.
CGCCCAGGTACTGAATCCCCGGATGGGCCAGCTCAAGCCGCATCAGGCCGGAAACGGCGCCGCCGACAACCCCCGCGAAAACCGCGAAGATCAGATAGAGCGTGCCGATGTCCTTGTGGTTGGTCGACATGAACCAGCGGGCGAAAAAGCCCGGCTTGTGGTCCGCGTCGTGATGATCGTGCCCATGGGCGTGATCGTGAGCGTCTGCTGCAATCGTGGTCATGTCTGTCGGACCCTTATTCAAATCTTGGCGGGAGCAGCCGGAGCGGCCACTGCGGCGGTCTTTTCGGCTTCCGGGGCAGCAGGAGCAGCAGCCGGCGCCGCTTCCTCACCCGCCTTGCCAGCCGGATCGCCGCCCTGCGACTTCACCCATGCAGCGAACTGCTCAGGCGGCAGCGCCTCGATGGCGATCGGCATGAAGCCGTGCTTCACGCCGCACAGCTCGGAGCACTGGCCATAATAGACGCCCGGCTTTTCAATGGTGATGGTCTTTTCGTTGAGGCGGCCGGGCACAGCATCCATCTTCACCCAGAGCGAGGGAACCGCAAAGCTGTGGATCACGTCGGCGCCGGTAATGATGAACTTGATCGGGCGGCCCACGGGAAGAACCAGCCGATTGTCCACCGCCAGCAGATTCGGCTCGCCATTGGCCAGCGCCTTTTCTGGCGGCAATATGTTCGAAACATATTCGGGAATACCCTGATCGGGATATTCATAGCCCCAATACCATTGATAGCCGGTCACCTTGACCGTCAGCGCATCCTTGGGCGCGGGCTTATATTGCTCGGCGATCAGGCTGAGCGAGGGAACCGCAATAGCAACGAGGATGAGGATGGGAACGACCGTCCAGATTATCTCGATCAGCGTGTTGTGCGAGGTTTTGGAAGGAACGGGGTTCGCCGCGCGGCGGAAACGTACCATGATGTAAAGCATCAGGCCGAGCACCAACAGCGAAATGACCGTGATGATAGGCAGCAGCAACGCATCGTGAATCCAGCGCGCCTGCTTGCCGGTCGGGCTGAACTGCTCCTGCAGAGTATATTCGCCCGCACGCGGCATGCCGATGCCCTCGGTGGGCTTCATGCGGGGAAAGGCCGCCGCTTCGGCTGGAGCAGCGGCATTGACCGCGCCTTCGCTGGCCGAATCGGCTGTCGCAGCTGCGGCGGTGGCGTTTTCCTGCGCCATGGCATGTTGCGACACCGCAAAAGCTGGCGCCAAAGCCAGCAATCCCGCAAGAACGAACGATTTCACTATCTTCATAAGCGTCCTGTTACCCCGTAGCCTTTGGCCTCGCCCCGCTTGCGCGCTCCCTGTGCCGGGGGCGGCCCGACAGGCGGGCTTATAGGCATGGTCTTTCTCAGTCTCAAGCCGCAATAAGCGGATTTTGTTGAAGGTTGCAAGCGCCGCAGAACGCCCCTATCTCCCCCACGGACAACAAACTGGATTTCCGGACAAATGAGTGACGAAGAGATACTTGCGGAGTTTCGCGCGGCGGATGCGTTGCTGGAGGGGCATTTTGTGCTGTCGTCCGGTCGCCACAGTGCGAATTATCTGCAATGCGCCCGCGTGCTGATGAACGCCGAACGCGCCGGAAAGCTGGCGCTGGCGCTGGTTCAGAAGCTGCCGCGCGAGCTGCGTTCGGATATCGATCTGGTGGTGTCCCCTGCGATGGGTGGCCTCATCATCGGCCATGAAATGGGCCGTGCACTGGGCGTCGACGCCATTTTCCTTGAACGCCCCGATGGCGAATTCACCCTGCGCCGCGGCTTTGCCATAGAGTCGGGGCAGAAGGTGCTGCTGGTCGAGGATGTCGTTACCACCGGCCTTTCCTCGCGTCAGGCGATGGACGCTGTGCGCGCCGAGGGCGGCATGGTGATCGCCGAAGCCGCGCTGGTCGATCGCAGTGCGGGCGAAGCGGATCTGGGCGTGCCGTTCTACCCGCTCGTATCGCTCAATTTCCCGGTCTATGATGCTGACGCGCTTCCCCCCGAACTGGCCGCCATTCCCGCGACCAAGCCGGGAAGCCGGAAGAACTGACCAGCGGTGGGCGCGCTCCCTCTCCTGCGCCTTGGCGTCAACATCGACCATGTCGCGACGATCCGCAACGCGCGCGGAGGGGATCACCCCGATCCGGTAAAAGCGGCGCTGCTCGCGGTCGACGCGGGCGCGGATGGCATCACCGCCCATCTGCGCGAGGACCGGCGCCATATCCGCGACGAGGACATCGCCAGCCTGATGACAGCGCTCACCGTCCCGCTCAACCTTGAGATGGCGGCGACGCAGGAGATGCTGGAAATCGCGCTGCGTCACCGCCCCCATGCTGCCTGCATCGTGCCGGAAAAACGCGAGGAGCGCACCACCGAGGGCGGGCTGGACGCCGCCGGGCAGTTCGATGCGCTTGCGCCCATGGTCGGCGCGCTCACGCAAGCCGGGGTGCGCGTGTCGCTCTTCATAGAGGCCGATGTGGCGCAGATCGACGCCGCGATTCGCCTGGGCGCGCCGGTCGTCGAGTTTCACACGGGCCGCTATGCACATGTATGCGGGCAGGAGCGCGCGGAGGAACTGCGCCGCATCGCCGAAGCAGCCGCCCTCGCCGCGCGCAACGGGATCGAGCCGCATGCGGGCCATGGGCTGACATTCGATAATGTCGGGCCGATCGCAGCCATCCCCCAGATCCGCGAGCTGAACATCGGCCATTTCCTGATCGGCGAGGCGATCTTCACCGGGCTGGCCGACGCCATCCGAACGATGCGCGGCCATATGGATGCGGCGCGATGATTATCGGCCTCGGCTCGGACCTCTGCAACATAGAACGCATCCAGAATTCGCTCGACCGTTTCGGCGAGCGTTTCGAGCAGCGGGTCTTCACCGATACAGAGCGGGCCAAGGCCGCCAGGCGCCCCTTCACCAAGGCCGGAACCCTCGCCAAGCGCTTTGCCGCCAAGGAGGCCTTTTCCAAGGCAGTCGGCACCGGCTTTCATGCGGGCGTGTTCATGAAGGACATCGGCGTGGTGAACGGTCCGTCGGGCGCGCCAACGCTGGCGCTGACCGGCGGCGCGGCGGCGCGGCTCGCCGCCATCACCCCGCCCGGTCATCGCGCGGCCGTTCATCTGACGCTCACCGACGATCATCCATGGGCACAGGCCTTCGTCATTATCGAGGCTTTGCCGGATACGCCATGAGCAGAGACGACGCGCCTGAGCAGGCCGAAATCCTGACCGCCGAATCGGCACCCGCTCCTGCCGCTCCTCCCGCAAAGGTCGACTGGCTGGGCGAGGCGCGCAGCCTTGCGCTGCTGCTGCTTGCCGTTCTCGCGTTTCACAGCTTCGTCGCCAAGCCCTTCTACATCCCTTCCGAATCGATGATGCCGGTTCTGCTCAAGGGCGACCGGCTGGTGGTGAGCAAATATCCCTATGGCTGGTCCTATGTCTCGCCCAGCTTCCATCCGCTGCCCTTCATCAAGGGGCGCATATGGGGCCGCCTGCCCGAACGCGGCGACATCGTCATCGTCACGCCGCAGAACAGCAGCGAGGATTATATCAAACGCGTCATCGGCCTGCCCGGAGATGTCATCGAAATTCGCGGCGGCCAGATCATCCTCAACGGCACGCCGGTGCCACAGCGCACCCTGCCGCCGCTGGATCTGGCGGTCGATGAAAACGCCCCCTGCCCCTCCGGCCAGTTTCCCGGCGCGCTGAAAGTAGGGCAGGATGGTTCGCGGATTTGCGAGTTGCCTGTGCGCGAGGAAATCCTTCCCAATGGCCGCCATTATCGCATCGTCGATGTCGGCCCCAGCGATCTGGACTGGCGCGATCCGGTGCGCGTGCCTGCCGGCCATCTGTTCCTGATGGGCGACAATCGCGACAACAGCGCGGATAGTCGCGCTTCCTTCGCGGAACGCGGACTGGGCGGGCCTGTGCCCCTTGAATCGATCGGCGGGCGCGCGGAGTTCATCACCTTCTCGGTGGACGGCACGACAGGCTGGAACCCGCTCAGCTGGTGGACATCGCTGCGATCGGGTCGGGCGGGCAACAGCCTTCATGCGGAGCGAGAGCCGCAGTAACCGCCGCGCATGCGCGCACCATCATCGTCAACGGATAAAGCAAATCCCCCAAAGGCGGGGAGCCTGAGGGGGATTGTATTTCATGGGCTTGCCGGAGCGCGATGCCCCGGCAAACGCACAAGGCTGATATTAGATAACGCCGCCCACCTGAGCGACATCCACCTTCACGCCCGGGCCCATCGAGGAGCTGAGCGCGATCTTGCGGACATATTTGCCCTTGGAGCCCGAGGGCTTCGCCTTGACGATCGCATCGACGAACGCATCGAAATTCTTGCGC
>CAYOZY010000198.1:4350-4573 GCA_964408525.1 uncultured Sphingobium sp.
GGGGCCGAGCACCTTGCCGAGGCGGCCGACGAGGCCCATCATGTCCGGCGTCGCGATCACGCGCTGGAAGTCGATGTTGCCGTTCTGGATGCTCTCCAGCAGGTCTTCCGCGCCGACAATATCGGCACCGGCGGCGGTCGCTTCGGCGGCCTTGTCGTTGCGGGCGAACACCGCGACGCGGACGGTCTTGCCTGTGCCTGCGGGAAGTGTGACGACACCACGG
>CAYOZY010000199.1:0-4487 GCA_964408525.1 uncultured Sphingobium sp.
GCTTAAGCGCCTGCATCGCTTCGAGTGTCGCGCCGCTGCGGATATATTCATCCTGATCGACAATGATGTCGCCCTTGCGGCCCTTGACCGTAACCGGCGCGATTTCATCCGCGAACTTGCCCGATGCGCGCGCGGCCTCCGCCTTGTTCTGGCTGGCAACAGCGAAGGCATCCTGCTCGTCGCGCGTGATCTGGTATTTTTCGGCGAGGTTCTCAGCCGTGACCCCCATATGATAGGCGTTAAAGGCATCGGTCAGGCCATCATGCACCATGGTGTCGACGAAGCTCGCATTGCCCATCTTGATGCCACCGCGCAGATTTTGGGCATGGGTCGCCATGGACATGCTTTCCTGCCCGCCGGCAAGCATGATGCGCGCGTCGCCGGTGGCGATCGCCTGTGCCGCGAGCGCGACCGAGCGCAGGCCGGAGCCGCAAATCTGATTGATGCCGATTGCGGTGCGTTCCTGGGGGATGCCGGCATTGATCGCTGCCTGACGCGCCGGGTTTTGCCCCTGTCCTGCGGTGAGGATTTGGCCCAAAATGACCTCGTCGATCTCTTCCGGAGCGATGCTCGCCTGTGCGATGGCAGCGAGGATTGCCTGTCTGCCCAGTTCATGCGCGGGCATGTTCGCAAAGGAGCCAAGAAAGCTGCCCACGGGCGTGCGCTTGGCGGCGGTGATAACGATATTGGACATGGCTTGCTCCCTGAAGGGTGTTTATGCTGCAAAGCGGTATCAGCTTATCCGCCGTTTTCCAACAACCATTGTGACACTATGGACCATATTTGCTGCGGCGCTTTCGCGCTGACGATCATGCCGACATGGCCGAGGGCGGATTCATGATTGTCGGTGAGCGCGGGCGAAGCATCGGCGGGCACGATCCGATCGGTGGCCGAGCGGATGCTCAATCCCGGACAACCGACAGCCCGCTCATCGATCGTGATGCCGCCTACGGTCCATGCCCTGTTCCCGGTCGCGTTTTTCGCATAAAGGCGCTCGAACACTTCGCAGGCGACAGGATATGTCAGCGGCGCACCTTCATTGGCCCAGTCCTCAACCGCGAGAAAAGCGTGTTCGGCTTCGCTGTCGGGAGATGTATCCGCATAGGCCGCATATTTGCGAATGGTTCGCGCGGGGTCGAGCGCCCAGAAGCCGGTCTGAAGAACCTCCATGGGTACATAGCCCAGCCGTTCGCATGTCGGTTTGGCGGATTGCCATAGGTCGGCGATGAGCCTGCTGTGCTCCGCCGGATAACGGTCGAAATGCCATGGCGCGGCAATCGCCACGACCGCCGGAGAACGCAGCATTTGCGCAGCCGCGAGTGCGATCGTCCCGCCAAGGCAATATCCTGCCAGTATCGGCGGGCGTCCTATGCTGCGCAGCATGGGAAGGAGGCGATGTTGGATATAGCCGCCCAGATCCAGCCCATATTCGGCCTCTCCGGGGCTGCCCCAGTCGACCAGCCAAACATCGTGGCCCTGTGCGCCAAGATACCGCGCGAGCGATGTCCGCTCGGCGAGGTTGAGGATATGATGCGGATTTACCAGCGACGGGATCAGTACGACCGGTGCGCGCGCTTCGTTTTTTTGCGCAGCAATGTGCAGCAAGCGTGCGGCGCCGCATCTGTTGTGAATCACGCCATTTTCGACATAAATCCGGCGCTTTGCCTGCTCATATTTGCGCAATCCGAGCAGTGCTCGCTGTCTCAATACGGGATCATTTTCGGTTTCCCGCCACAAATGTGCGAGAAATAGCGGCAAAGGGCGCGGTCCGTGTTGCGGTGCAAGATGATTTGATGCTATCCTGCCGGCGTCGTGTTGAGGAGCGGGTTCAGTCATGGCAAACAAAAAGGTCGCGGGCGATTCATCGCCCATCATTATCAAAAAATACGCCAACCGGCGTCTCTATAATACAGAGACATCCAATTATATCACGCTGGAACTGCTTTCGCAGATGACGCGCGAAGGCAAGGAATTCGTCGTTGTCGATGCCAAAACGGACGAGGACATCACCCATAATGTTCTGACGCAGATCATCATGGAGGAGGAACAGCGCGGCAAGAACATGCTGCCGGTCAATTTCCTGCGCCAGCTCATCTCCATGTATGGCGACTCGATGCAGTCGATGGTGCCGCAATATCTCGAAGCCTCGATGGAGGCTTTCCGCAAGAACCAGCAGCAGTTTCAGGAAGCGATGCAGGGCGCATTCACTTCCGGGCCGTTCGCTGAATTGGCCAAGCGCAACATGCAGATGTTCGAGGCTGCCACCAGTGCGTTCAAGCCCGGTGCAGGCGCGGTGCAGAAGACGGCCGACGACGAAAGAGACAAGGATGACGAGATCGCGCAGCTCAGGGCGCAGCTCGCCTCGCTCAATGCGAAGATTGACAAGCTGAGCTGATCGTCGCTCCGGCGCTCTGCGCTCTCGACTTGCGCGCGAGCCTCGCCTAGTGGCAGGGCGAGTTCAACGCGCATTGTCAGGATATATCAGTGAAGCACGCGCTACCCGTTACCCGTGAGCAGGATTTCGCCGCCTGGTATCAGGCAGTCATTGCCGAGGCCGACCTTGCGGAGGAGAGCGGCGTCCGCGGCTGCATGGTCATCCGCCCCTGGGGCTATGGCATATGGGAACGCATCCAGAAGCTGATGGACGCGCGCATCAAGGCCGCGGGCGTCGAGAATTGTTACTTCCCGCTGTTCATCCCGCTCTCTTTCTTCGCGGAGGAGGCCGATCATGTCGACGGCTTCGCCAAGGAGATGGCGGTCGTCACGCATCATCGGCTGAGCGTGGTTGATGGCAAGCTACAACCCGACCCGGACAGCAAGCTCGAAGAGCCGCTGGTCGTGCGCCCTACCTCCGAAACGGTGATCGGCAAGGCAATGAGCCGCTGGGTGCAGAGCTGGCGCGACCTGCCGCTGCTGACCAATCAATGGGCCAATGTCGTGCGTTGGGAAATGCGTACGCGCATGTTCCTGCGCACCAGCGAGTTCCTCTGGCAGGAAGGGCACACCGCTCATGCCGATGAAGCCGATGCGCGGACCGAGACGATGCGCGCGCTCGAAATGTATCGCAGCTTTTCGGAAGACGCGCTGGCGATGCCGGTCGTAGCGGGCGAGAAACCGGAGAATGAGCGCTTTCCCGGCGCGGTCGCGACCTACAGCATCGAAGCGATGATGCAGGACGGCAAGGCGCTTCAGGCCGGCACGTCACATTATCTGGGCACGGGCTTTGCCGAGGCGGCGGGCATCAAGTATCAGGATCAGGAAGGTGGCCAGCAGCTCTGCCATACCACGAGCTGGGGTGTTTCGACCCGCATGATAGGTGGCGTCATCATGGTGCATGGCGACGATGACGGGCTGCGCTGCCCTCCGCAAATCGCGCCGCATCAGGTCATCATCGTGCCGATGCTGCGCGACAATGATGAAGATGCAACGGTGCTCGATTATTGCGAGGCGTTGGCGAAGGCGCTGGGCGAGGTGGATGTATTCCGCGAGCCGCTGCGCGTGTTGTTCGACAGGAAACCCATCAAGGCCGCAAACAAGCGCTGGGGCTGGGTGAAGAAGGGCGCGCCGATCATCGTCGAAGTCGGCGGGCGCGATGTTGCGGGCAGCAATGTATCGGTGCTGCGCCGCGACCGACTCTACAATGATGCCGGCAAGCTCGCGAGCGAGATCATGAACAAGGATGCGTTCGTGACCGAGGCTGCGGCGATGCTAATCGACATTCAGGCGGGTCTGCATGGGCAAGCCAAGGCGCGGCTGGACGAAAATATCCGGCGCGACGTGAGCGACAAGAACTCGCTCGCCTCCGCCTTCAAGGGCGACAAGCCTGGCTGGGTCGAGGTGGAATGGGCGAAGCCGACCGGCGCCGCGCTCGATGCTGTGGTTGAATGGCTCAAGGGGCACAAGCTTACGCTACGCAATGTGCCGCTCGATGCCGCGCCCGCAACCGGCGCCTGCCTCTTTACCGGCGAGCGGGCCGTCGAGCGCGTGCTGGTGGGGAGAAGTTATTGAACCAATCGCTCGCTCTGCTGCTGGCTCTGGGCCTCGGCCTGCTGATCGGGCTGGAGCGGGGCTGGCGGCAGCGTGACGAGCATGAGGGCGGGCGCATCGCGGGCATCCGCACCTTTGCTCTGTTGGGGCTGGGCGGCGGGCTTTGTGGACTTGCCGCGACCAGTCTTTCATTATGGTTCGGCATTGTCGGGATGGCAGCCATTGCCACCGCCATATTGCTCGCCCATCGGGCGCGGCTGAACGAGTCCGACGAAAATGTCTCGGCCACCAATGCCATTGTCAGCATATTGACGGCAATGTTGGGGTTGCTCGCAACCACCGGCCATGCGCATGAAGCGATCATAGCTGCCGGTGCGATCACTTTGCTGCTCGCGATGCGCGATCAGTTGCATGGCTGGCTGCAAACCTTGAGCGAAAAGGACATTTGTCAACGCCGGGATAAAAACGGGCCAGGCACCGGTTTAAAATGGGGCCAGTTG
>CAYOZY010000200.1:0-4471 GCA_964408525.1 uncultured Sphingobium sp.
CGGCCGTGCTGCTCTGCTATATGCCCCGCGTCATGGGCGCGCCGCAATGGTCCGATGTCGGCATGTGGCTCCAGACCGTGATGCTGCTGCTGCGCGAGGAAGGGCTGGATAGCTGCCCGCAGGAATTTCTCGCCTTTCACGGCAAGCTCATCAAGGAGCATATCGGCGTCAGCGACGATACCCACATCTTCTTCTGCGGCATGGGCATCGGCTATCGCGATCCGGACGCCGCAGTGAACAATTTCCCGCAGCCGCGCATCCGGCTGGAAGAGCAGGTGCGGTTCATGGGTTTTTGAGATGCAAAAACAGGCTTGCCTGTCGCGCGCAAAAGGGGCAATCCCTCCCGACTGCTGGGGGAATTCTTTCACATGCTTTCACTGCGTTGTGTGGCGGCACTGCTGCTGACTGCCGCTGTTTATCCCGGTTTCGGCGCACTCGTTGCCCAAGACAACATCAGCCCCGATAAAGCTCCCCATCCTCAGGCTCTCGCATCGTGTGAATGTGTCGTCGTCCCGGCGCTCATGCTTGTCGATATAGAGATTGCCGCGCCCCTCAGCAGTGCCACCAGCAAGGACGGCGATACCTTTCCGATCAAACTTGCCTCGCCGATTATCGTGGGCGGTCGCGTAGTGATCCCCGCAGGGGTAACGGGCATGGGCCAAGTGGTTCATGCCCAAAAGAGCGGGATGGGAGGCGGCGGTGGCGAGTTGCTGCTGGCAGCTCGGTATCTCGAAGTGAACGGGCGCCGCTTACGCCTTCGCAGCTTCAATGCCGCACGCTATGGCAAGAACCAGACGGGAGCGGCGCTGGCGACCAGCTATGCCTTTGGCGTTTTCGGTCTGGCGGTAAAAGGTAAGAACACGGAATTCGCGGCAGGCAGCGTAGCGGAGGCAAAAGTCGCCGAAGCTTTCGAAATGCCTCTTTCCGAACTTCCCCAACCAACATCGGCAAAGATCGATGCCCCGATCCCCGCTCCGGCATCTGCCGGGTCGGAATCGATCCCCCCAACAAAGGAGAGCAACAAATGAAATATCCCGCAATATTAGCAGCCAGCGCCATGGCCCTGAGCACCATTTCCGGTCCGGCGGCCCTTGCAGCGGACAAGGAGGCGGCTGCCGCAGTCGTTGCTCCTGCTGATATAGCCATCCCCGCACCGCCCGCGGGCAAGGGGCAAATCGTTTTCTTCCGGCCCGGCGGTATGGTGGGTTCGGCGGTTGCCTGCTCCGTATTTGAAAATGGCGCTAAGGTCAGCTCGCTGGGCGGCGGTCGCTATTTCATCATGGTTGCCGATGCCGGACGCCATGAATTGAGCGTCAAGACGGAGGCAACGGACAAGCTGCCGCTCGAAGTGGAGCCCGATGAAACACAGTTCGTAGCCTGCAAGATCAAGATGGGCATTATGGTTGGTCGCCCGGATATTCGTCCTTCAACCGAGCAGGAGTTTCGCGCACAGAAGAAGCTGAGACTGGTGGATACCGACGATATGGGACCGGGGCCAGGCGCTCTGCGGCCCGACGATATTGCCGCCGCTCTTGCCGCGGGCAGTTCCTCTGCTGTCCCCGCTGCGCAGGCCCCCGCTGAACCGGCACCTACGCCAGAAGCGGCACCTGCACCCGCAGCGGAACCAGTCGCTGCTCCGGCCGAAAGCTGAGCGGAGAGTCCGCTCAACGCCTTGACCTTTGACAGCGGGGGCGTAAGGCATCGCCCGATGACCACTGACGCCCCCGCCCTACGCCTGTTCAACAGCCTGACGCGCGAGCTGGAGGAATTTCGGCCCGTTCACCCCGGCGAAGCGCCGGATTTCATTGCCGAAGCTCGCGTCTACACCTGCGGCCCGACGGTCTATAACTATCCGCATATCGGCAATATGCGCGCCTATGTGTTTGCGGACACGCTGGGCCGGGTGCTGAGCTTCAAGGGCTATAAACTCACCCATGTCATCAACATCACCGATGTCGGCCACCTGACCGACGATGCCGATGCGGGCGAGGACAAGATGGAGAAGATGGCAAGCGCGCAGGCGCGGTCCATCTGGGACATCGCCAAGCACTATACCGAGGCTTATTGGGCGGACGTGAAGGCGCTCAACATTCGCCAGCCTGCGCACTGGTCGATCGCCACCGACTATGTGCCGCAGATGATCGAGTTTGCGAAGAGCATCGCGGACGAACACTGCTACGAGCTGGAGAGCGGCCTTTATTTCGACACCTCGACGGTGGCCGATTATGGCCGACTTGCCCGCGCGGCGACGGAAGAGGGGGAGGGCCGGATCGAGGCGGTCGAGGGCAAGCGCAACGCCGCCGACTTCGCCATCTGGCGCAAGACCCCGCCGGGCGAAAAGCGCCAGATGGAATGGGATTCGCCTTGGGGCAGAGGCGCGCCGGGCTGGCACCTCGAATGTTCGGTCATGAGCCGCGAGCTATTAGGCCTGCCGTTCGACATCCACACCGGCGGCATCGACCATCGCGAGATCCACCACCCCAACGAGATCGCGCAGAATCAGGCGATTACCGGCTGCGGATCGCTCGATTGCGCGGAACATTCGGGCGCGCGCATCTGGATGCACAACAACTTCCTGATCGACCGCACCGGGAAGATGAGCAAGTCGTCCGGCGAATTTTTGCGGCTCCAGACCATCATCGACAGGGGCTTTCACCCGCTAGCCTATCGGATGATGTGTTTGCAGGCGCACTACAGGAGCGAGCTGGAATTTAGCTGGGAGAATCTGGCGGCCGCGCTGACGCGGTTGAAGCGGATGGTGCTCAAGATCGAGTCTCTTGATACGTTAGTATACAGTGAGCTTGAGGAGACACCGCTGTGGACTTATCGGCTCATGCTAGAGAATAACGTCAGCTTTGACCTAAATACGCCCGCAGCGCTCACAAGTCTGGAAACCTTGCTTTACAGCGCTCGAAGCAGTTCCGATAAACATGAATTGATGGAAACGTTCGACGCTGTTCTTGGCCTCAATCTTCTCCATCTCACCCGCGCTGACCTCCGCATCCGCCCAAAATCCGCGACGATCACTGAAACGGAGATCGAAGCCGCGCTCGACCGCCGCCAAGAGGCCCGCGCGGCCAAGGACTTCGCCACCTCCGACGCGATCCGGGATGATCTTATCGCCAAGGGCGTAGAGGTGATGGACGGCGACCCGCTGCGCTGGGAATGGAAGCTCGATCTGGGATAAGGCGGCACGCCCGATTCGATTGGGGGCTGGCACCGGCGCCGGATAAAAACTATTCCGCCTCCATGTCCCGAATCGCTATCAAGATCTGCGGCCTTTCGACGCCCGAAACGCTGGATGCCGCGCTGGGTGCGGGCGCGAGCCATGTCGGCTTCGTGCATTTTGCCAAAAGCCCGCGCCATGTGCAAGCGGATCGGCTGGCCGCGCTTGCCGCGCGCGTGCCGGAGCATGTGCGCAAGGTCGGCGTGGTTGTGAACCCAGACGACGCGGCGGTAGAGATGCTCATCCGGGCGGGGCGGCTTGATGTGCTGCAACTCCATGGCGCGGAGCCTCCGGAGCGGCTCGCCGCCATCCGCGCGCGCTTTCCCGGAATTGCCTTGTGGAAAGCCATCCCTGTGAAAGCCCGTAACGACATCGAAGCGGCCGCTGCCTATTGCGCCGTGGCCGACCTCATGTTGTTCGACGCAAAGACGCCCGATCACGCCGATCTGCCGGGCGGCATGGGCCTGCGTTTCGACTGGAAGCTGCTCTCTGGCTATCGCGCTTCCGGGCCATGGGGTCTTTCGGGCGGGCTGGACCCGGACAATGTGAGCGAAGCCATCCGCATAACCGGCGCACCTCTGGTCGATGTTTCTTCCGGCGTAGAGAGCGCGCCGGGCATCAAGGATGTGGACAAGGTCGCCGCCTTCTGCAAAGCGGTTCAGCAGTTATGACCATTTCCAATTCCTTGCTAACGCAGCCCGACGAGCGCGGGCACTTCGGCCAGTTCGGCGGGCGCTATGTCGCCGAAACGTTGATGCCGCTGATTCTCGATCTGGAGCGCGAATATCGCGCGGCCAAGCAGGACCCGGCGTTCGAGGCGGAGTTCCAGTATCTCCTGCGCCAATATGTCGGGCGGCCCAACCCGCTTTATTATGCGCAGCGGCTGACGGAAGAGCTGGGCGGGGCGAAGATTTACCTCAAGCGCGAGGAGCTGAACCACACCGGCGCGCACAAGATCAACAACTGCATCGGCCAGATTTTGTTGGCCAGACGCATGGGCAAAACACGGATCATCGCCGAGACCGGCGCGGGCCAGCACGGCGTCGCCACCGCGACGGTGGCCGCGCTGTTCAACATCCCCTGCACGATCTTCATGGGCGCGGTCGATGTCGAGCGGCAGCAGCCCAATGTGTTCCGCATGAAGCTGCTCGGTGCTGAGGTGCGCGCGGTGGAGAGCGGCACACGCACCCTGAAAGACGCGATGAACGAGGCGCTGCGCGACTGGGTCGCGAATGTGCATGACAC
>CAYOZY010000201.1:0-4428 GCA_964408525.1 uncultured Sphingobium sp.
ACTCCATTGCCAGCGCTTCCAGCCCAGCCGCAGCATAGGCATCGACGCGCGCGCGCTCGCCGAACGGGTTCAACCCCGCCGCAAGCAATGCTCCGGCCTTCTGCCCGCCCAGCGATGCCGGATCCGGCCCCTGAACGCCCAATATGATATCGGCGTCCTTCAGTGTCGCCTTGCGGTCGCCAATGCTCGCACCAGCAGCCTCATAGTCTGCATCGGCGATTGAAGCCGTCAGCCCAGCCCCCGCCTCAACCGCGACTTCCGCGCCCAGCGCCATGAACTTCTTCACGGTCTCCGGCGTAGCGGCAACACGGCGTTCACCCGGAGCGAGCTCCTTCAAAACAGATAGTTTCACAAGTGCCCCCTATCTCGGCTTCACGAGATCAAAAGGACGACAAGGACAGTTACCACCGCCGAGAGAATCGTGCCCCATTTGATCAGGCTGAGAAAACCCGAATAGGTGTTTTCGGCCATTTTCATGTCGTTTCCCGATGCCATTACAAACCTCATTATATATATGTCGCACTCTACCGGATCGTTCCTTATGTCGAAGAATTGCACGGAACAAGGGCAGATTTACGATTATTCTTATCTGATTAAGAGGGTTTTTACCCAACCGCGCTATTCGGAACCCTCTTCGATTAAGGACAATGATGGCGCTGAACGGCACGCCCCTGTTAATGCTGATAGACGACGAACCCGCCCAGAAGCGGCTGGTTTCGGCGCTTGCTTCCCGTTCCGGCTGGCGGACGCTGTTCGCGAGCGACCATAATACTGCCATAGCCACGCTCGGAACGCGCGACGGGATGCAGCTCGACGCGGTGCTCATCGACCAGTGGAATCCGAACCTCAAACCTATCGAGATCATTAGCCAGATTCGCGAACGCAGACCCGCGCTGCCGATTCTGGTGCTGACCTCGAACAATAATGTGTTCGACGCCGTGGAAGCCATGCGCGCGGGTGCGACGGATTATCTCGCCAAGCCAATCGCACCGGACAGGCTGCTGTCCGCGCTGAACGCCACGCTCGACGAGAGCGCGAACAAGTCGGGCGAACTGCGGCCGCTCACCGAGAAAATCTCCGCGCCGCTCGCCTTCAACGAGATCGTGGGCGGCAATCCGCAATTTCTGGCCGCGCTGGCAATTGCAGCCAAGGCGGCGCGCGCGCGGGTGCCGGTCTTGATCGAAGGCGAAAGCGGGGTAGGCAAGGAAGTGATCGCGCAGGCGATCCACGCCGCTTCGCCTCGCCACAAGAACCGCCTCGTCGCGGTCAATTGCGGCGCGATCCCGACCAATCTCGTCGAATCGGAACTGTTCGGCCATGAACGCGGCGCGTTCACCGGAGCGTTCGAACGGCATGTCGGCAAATTCACCGATGCCGATATGGGCACCATCTTTCTCGACGAAATTAGCGAACTGCCACTCGATGCGCAGGTGAAGCTGTTGCGGGTGCTTCAGGAGGGCGAGGTTCAGCCGCTGGGTGCGCGCATACCGATCCATGTCGATGTCCGCGTGATCGCAGCTACCAACAAGGTGCTGGAACAGGAAGTAGCCGAAGGGCGCTTCCGCGAGGATCTCTATTATCGCCTCAACGTGATGCATGTCGTCGTGCCACCACTGCGCGCGCGCAAGAGCGACATTGCCGGCCTTGCGCGCCATCTGCTCACCCGGCTTTCGGGCCAGCATGGCATCCGCAGCCTCGGCATCACCAGCGAGGCGCTTGAGCTTCTGATGCAGCATGACTGGCCGGGCAATGTCCGCCAGCTTCAGAATGTCCTCTTCCGGGCGGCGGTATTGTGCGAGGGAGACGCCTTGACGCCACAGGATTTCCCGCAAATTTCTGCCCAGGTCGAGATACAGGGCCATGAAAGCGCGGAATCGAACGATGCCCGCCGCCATAATGAGGGGGGGGCGATCACTCTGTTCGAGCAAAGCGGCCATATCCGCCAGCTCGCGGATATAGAGGCGGACGTTATCCGCCTCGCCATCGGCCATTATCGCGGCCGGATGACTGAAGTGGCCCGCCGCCTCGGCATCGGCCGCTCGACGCTCTATCGCAAGCTTACCGAACTGGGCATAGACAACGCGGCGTAAAAGGCTCGGCCTACCCCGCCATCAGCGCCGAATCGCGCAAACCCCGCCAGACATGCACCGCCTGCACTGTTTCGGGCACATCGTGCACCCGGAGCATCTGCGCACCCGCCTCCAGCCCACGCATCGCCAAGGCAAGCGACCCGCCCAGCCGCTCATCAGCCGGAGCCTCGTTGGAAAGCGCACCGATCATCCGCTTGCGGCTCGCGCCCAGCAAAACCGGCACCCCAAGCCCCTGATACAACGCCAGCCGGTTGAGAATCGCAAGATTTTCGCCAAGCGATTTTCCAAAGCCCAGCCCCGGATCAACGGCGATCTTCGCCCGCTCTATGCCCGCCGCCTCCGCCGCCGCGATGCGCGCCTCCAGCGCATCGAACACATCCAGCACCACCTCCTGATATGAACCGCCTTCATGCGGATCATCGCCGCTTGATGGGCTGTGCATCAGAACCACCGGGCATCCGGCGCGCGCAACCAATTCCAGGGCACGCGGATCGTGCGCAAGCGCCGACACATCGTTGACCATCGCCGCGCCCGCCCCCAGCGCCGCCTCCATCACTGCGGCCTTGCGCGTATCGACCGACACTGGCACGCCGGAAGCCGCGAGCCGTTCGATCACCGGCACGATACGGGCGATCTCGTCTCCCTCCCACACCTTGTCCGCGCGCGGGCGCGTGGATTCCCCGCCCACATCAACGATAGCCGCGCCCGCCGTCGTCATCGCAAAGCCCACATCCGCGGCAGCCTGCGGATCGCTCATATGCTTGCCGCCGTCGGAGAAGCTGTCGGGCGTCATGTTGAGGATGCCCATCACCTGCGGCACATCGAAGCGGATCATCCGGTCCTTCAGCGCCAGCGGCGGACGAATGGCGGAGATATTGGCGGCAAGCTGCGTCGCGCGCTGCCCAAGCGGTTCCGGCAAATGCGCGCACCAGTCTCCGAACTCCGCAACCGAAACCCGATCGCGCTGGATAGTGTCTCCATTCCGCGCCGTGATCTCATAACCCTGAAACCAAATCAGCCCACCCCCCATGCGCGCGGTCCGGCCATCCAGCCCCACGGGGCTTTCGGCGAACCAGATCGGGCGGAGATAAAGGCGCGCGTCGGGGCTGAGGAGGGAAGGATCGATCATGGCGCGGACAGTGGCAGGATCGTTCCGTTACCGCAAGCCAGAGCAACGTTCCGCTATCATCTCCAGCATTGCCGTCCTATGCTCCGTCAGGAATACAGCCCTTCAAGGCAGGGAAGGACAAACCTCTATGCCAATGCTTTTCATCATGATCGCCATATGTGCCGGCGCCGTTCTCCCCGCGCAAGCGGCGATGAACGGTCGTCTGGCGCGATCGCTCGGTGGGCCGATCTGGGCCGCTACCTACACGACATTGGCTGTTGCCGTGATACTGGTGATTGCCGGTAGCCTGATCTTCAAAACGGCTCCCCGGACAACGGACCTTTCGGGCGTTCCGTGGTGGGCATGGCTCAGCGGCGCATGCGGCGCGGTGTTTCTGGTCGGAACGACCTTCGCGATCCCGCGCCTCGGCGCGGCAAATCTGGCGGCGCTGGTGATAGCGGGACAGATAATCTGCGCCATGGTTCTGGACAGGTTCGGGCTGTTGGGGCTGACGGCACAGCCGATCAGCATGCAGCGGGCACTGGCCGCGACATTGCTGATCGCCGGAGCAGCGCTGATGAGCGCCCGATAGGCGGCCTTATGGCTCGGTCGCGAGCAAATAGGTCTGGCGCAGGCTGTCGAGCGGCTTGAGGCCGTCCTTGCCGTCCACCTGCCAGAAGGTCCAGCCATTGCAGCTCGGTGCACCTTGCAGCTTTGCGCCGAGGCCATGGATCGAGCCGGTCTCGCCGCCGCACTCAAGGCTGCCGTCCGCGCGCACACTCGCCTTCCAGCGGCGCTTGGTGTCGCAGAGCACGGCGCCCGGAGCGAGATAGCCCGTTTCTATCAGTGTGCCAAAGGCCACCTTCGGCTGCTGTTTGGGGCTTTGCATGATCGAGAGGGCGCTTTCATCAAGCGGCAGCGCGGCCTCGATCCGTTCCAGCGCGGCGGAAATATAGCTATCCTCGCGTTCTATGCCGATCCACTTGCGACCCAGCCGCTTCGCTACCGCGCCGGTAGTGCCCGTGCCGAAGAAAGGATCGAGGATCACGTCACCCGGTTTCGTACAGGCAAGCATGACGCGATAGAGTAGCGCTTCCGGTTTTTGCGTTGGATGCACCTTTGTGCCACCGTTCTTGAGCCGCTCCTGCCCGCCGCAAATGGGCAGCACCCAGTCCGAGCGCATCTGCAACTCGTCGTTCAGGGTCTTCATCGCGCGATAATTGAAGGTGT
>CAYOZY010000202.1:0-4424 GCA_964408525.1 uncultured Sphingobium sp.
ACGCGATGCTTCGGCCGACGAGATCAAGAAAGCATTCAAAAAGCTCGCTCATAAATACCATCCTGATATCTCCAAAGATCCGGAGGGCGAAGAAAAGTTCAAGGCAGTCAACGAGGCCTATAAGACCCTCAAGGACCCTGAACTCCGTAAAGCTTACGATCAACTGGGCCGTCATAACCCTGGTGAACAGTTCCGTCCGCCTCCCGGCTGGGAGCAGTACGCACAGGGTGCCGGATTCGGCGGGGCGCAGGGCGGTGCAGGGGGATTTGGTGGTGCTGGCTTTGGTTCGGGCGGCTTTGGCGGTGCAGGTTTCGAAGATATCGATCTCTCCGACCTCTTCGCCCAGATGGGCCGTGCCCGTGGCCAGGGTGGTCGGGGGAGTCATGCAAGCGGCCAAGCCTTTCAACAGCCCGGTCAGGATTTCGAGGTGACGGCGCACATTTCGTTGGATGAGGCTGCCAAGGGCACCACACTCGAGCTCAATCTTGAAATCGTGTGCCGCAGGTCTTTAAGGCACGGATTCCCAAGGGTGCAACCGATGGCCAAAAAATGCGCCTGCCCGGCAAAGGCGGCAAGGGCTTCAATGGTGGTGCCAATGGTGACCTCTATCTGAACATTGCCCTGCACCCGCATCCCTTATTCCGTCCGGATGGTCACGACCTGTTTCTCGATCTGCCCGTCACGCCCTGGGAAGCAGCCCTGGGTGCCGAGATTGAAGTGACGACCCTCGATGGGACCGTCAAGATGAAGATCCCTGCGGGCACCCCTGCGGGTCGCAAGATGCGACTGACCGGTCGTGGTTTGCCTAAACCCAAGGAAGGGCACGGGGATCTTTATGTGATTGTTCAGGTCGTCAGCCCGACTGAACTCAGTGAAGCCGAGAAAGCGCTCTATCAGCAGCTTGCCGAGGCCTCCTCTTTCAATCCGCGCGGCCATTTTGTGGCTGAAGCACATCGCCACGCCTGAGGTAGATCATGAGCGAACAAATGACCACATTACAGGCCACCTGGCTCAGTGTCAGTGAATTCACCCGGGTTGCGGGTCTGGATACCCCGCAAGTTGTTTCGTTGGTCGAAATCGGCGTGCTTAAGCCTGACGGCCATAGCTTGCAGGATTGGGCTTTTGATAGCGAAGCGATGGCGCTGGCCCGACGCTTGCGCCATCTGCGGGAAGATCTGGAGCTGGATCTGGATGTCCATGCGCTGGCACTCGGATTCAGGCTTCTGGAGCGTATTAGTGAACTCGAGTGTGCGCTGAACCGTGCCCAGGTCGCGCAACTGCAGGATCGCGCCTGATTCTGGTAGAATCATGCCATTGATCGTGAGGGGTTGTTAGCTCAGTTGGTAGAGCGTCTGCCTTACACGCAGAATGTCGGCGGTTCGAGCCCGTCACAACCCACCAAAATCTCGATCAAAGATGTCTAAAGAAGTCCACAAACCCGCTCCTGTAGCGGGTTTTTTGTTATCCTGTTGTCTATTGAAGTCTAACGAGATACCAACAAATCTACATGACTTTGTTGGTACTGATGTTGGTATTTAGCCTTTTCGGCTTTTCGATACCAACAAACAGGGGTAACGCATGGCACTCACCGATCTAAAAGTTAAGTCGGCCAAGGGCTTAGAAAGGCCCTACAAACTCTCAGATGAGAAGGGGCTACACCTTTTTGTAAACCCGACTGGGACCAAGCTATGGCGTTTTTCCTACAGTTTTCTGGGTAAGCAAAAAACGCTGGCGATTGGCGTTTATCCAGATATCAGACTTGCAGATGCCCGAGAAAAGCGGGACGATGCCCGTAAGCTGCTTGCAAACGACGTTGACCCTGGTGAGGTCAAGAAGGCTCAAAAAGCCAGTCGCCTAGATAGAGCTGCCAATAGTTTTGAGGTCGTTGCAAGACGGTGGCACCAGCGAGGGGAAACCAAATGGTCCAAGTCCTATTCTAAGAAGGTCATTCAACTACTAGAACGAGATCTTTTCCCATGGATTGGGAATAGGCCAGTGGCAGACCTTGAAGCACCTGACTTTCTTGCGGTTGCTCGGCGTCTAGAAGCTCGGGGTATTGTCGACACCGCCCATAGGGCGATGCAAATTTGTAGTCAGGTGATGCGTTTTGGTGTGGCAGAGGGTTTAGTGAGCCGCGATCCTGTTGGTGACCTACGCGGCGCCTTGCAAACAGCTAAAACAGAACACATGGCTTCAACCACTGACCCGGTCCGGGTTGGGGAAATCCTGCGAATGTTTGATGCCTTTAAAGGTAGCTATCAGGTCTTACAGGCACTAAAGCTTGCGCCGTTGGTTTTTACAAGACCTGGTGAATTACGTCAGGCCAGGTGGAATGATATTGATCTAGATAATGCACTTTGGTCAATTCCAGCGGAAGTCATGAAGATGCGAGAGCCGCACCTTGTGCCGCTATCTACCCAAGCTGTGTCGATTTTGCGTGATATGGAACCGTACAGTAGCCACCTTGAATATGTGTTTCCGGGAGGTCGAGATCCTAAAAGGCCGATGTCCGACGCGGCCATCAACGCTGCAATGCGGAGGCTAGGTATTGATACTCAAAACGAGTTAACTGGACACGGGTTCAGAGCAATGGCCCGGACAATCTTGCACGAGCGACTGAATTATCCTCCAGAAGTTATCGAGGTTCAGCTGGCTCATAAAGCCCCGGGGCCGTTGGGTGCCGCGTATGCCCGTGCGAAGTTCATAGACCAGCGCAAGGAGATGATGCAGTCTTGGTCAGACTATCTGGACAAGTTGAAGGCGGGTGCTGAAGTCATTCATTTTCCAACAGCGGGTGCGGCCTAGAATTACAAAAGTCAGTGGTGGGCGGGGGTTGATCGGCAGGCGGGGGGTGTATGGAACCTAAATTCCGAATGGCCATCCAGAAAATTCTTGGTACAGATGGCGGTCAGAAACGCCTTACTGCAGAGGTTTGCTACAGCTACAGTTGCTGCAGGTGATACACCGATCTGTTGTATCAGAACATTTCACCTGTTATAGGTTACATATTCCTTTAGTCGTACATCTCAAAAATGCGTCCATAGACATATAGGCATCAACCGTCGGGCGGTCATGTGCGTTCCCCCCCCCGATTAATGAATGATCGATAATTTCCTACCCCCCCCCCGGGGGGCAACGAAACGGTGAGGGGGGAGCCGTTTATAGATTGGAAGCCCGATACCGGTAAAGTAAAAAAATTTAAATAAAAAAATAAAATGGTGCGTTGCGTCACGCGCAATTGGAGTTTCCAGGGGGTCGCATTCCGATTGCCATCCTTGGCGAGTTGTTCAATTTATCCCCCGAAATTCTCAACTCTCTACGCCGTAGTTGGTATTTCAAGATCGCGTTGTGTTGCTGATAATTACCTGACTGAATCGATCGGGATTACCGGAGGATATTATGAGCAACTGTGCAAGCAAACATGTGAATCTAGATGGGGTGTACGCATTTGACGCACGTGGTGTTGCCAAACGTTTTAGGCATGCTGCGATTTTCGGGGCTATAGACGCATTGATGCCGGGTGAAACGATGCGGTTCTATAACGATCATAATCCACTGCCGCTTCTGCAGCAGTTGAAAGCCCGTTATGGAGCCAGTATAGAAGTAAATTATCTAACCCAAGAACCGGAAGGCGTAATCATTGATTTTAAGATGCAGTGATAAATGAATTTCATTTGAGAATAATCATGCATTCTCGTTTGCTAGCTAGTGACGCTCTGGGGATATTTCTGCTTAATGGTTACGGGTTAACCAATAAATCTCGAGAGGCACGCTTTCTGCACCGGGTAAAAATCTTGAAACCCGGTGAGGTTCTGAGGCTGTTTATTGATAAAAATCCACATAATTTGATTCGTCTTCTCGTCATCCGATATGGCTCGAAGTTCATTTTTCAGTATCTAAAAAATCAAGATGGTGCTGTGGTTATCGATTTTAAAAGGATCAATGATTGATGCACTACCCAGCGTTCTTTGACGATATTCCATGCATCACTGTCTATGATCCGTTAGCAGGATTTCTTGGAGCCACGACGGGTGGCATTATTGAATACGGCTATCTCGATGCAGTAAAGCTTGCTGGCCACTCATGCCCGACTGTAGCTTCAGCCTACTGGGTGAGTCGACTTGCTTTACGGGCACTCTACAGTGATGAATTACCTTGCAGGGGAGGCGTTCGGGTCGAGTTCTCAGATTCCAGAGAGTCAGGTACAACGGGGGTGATGGCTCATATAGTTCAACTGCTAACGGGTGCTTCAGGTGATGAGGGGTTCAAGGGCCTGTCTGGTGTCTTTTACAGGAACGGGTTGATGACTTTTGGCGTGGATGGCCTCCGACAGATAAGATTTACTCAGCGTGAAACTCTTCGTCGAGTTAACGTGTCCATCGATCTGTCAAAAGTACCTGTATCCAGAGAGCTGCGGGCTCTGA
>CAYOZY010000203.1:0-4367 GCA_964408525.1 uncultured Sphingobium sp.
GCCGGGTTCATCATGGCCGATGAAGCGCGCGACATGGTGCAGCCGGCCCAGCTCAACCTCTTCGGTAGCTGGACGATGCGTTACAGCTTCGACGCCATCTTCTGCCGCAACGTGATGATCTATTTCAACGAGGAGGCCAAGGCGGAGCTGGAGATGCGGCTTGTCGGCCAGCTCGCGCCGGGCGGCACGCTCTATATCGGCCATAGCGAGAGGCTGGTGAGCCGCGCGCGCGAATTCATGGTTCCGTGCGGCCACACCATGTATCGCAAGCCGGAGGGCGCGCGATGAGGCACAGTCCGCTCACGCCCGGCAGGAGCGACGCGGCTGAAGCTGTCCGGGTGCTGATCGTCGATGACAGCGCCTCGATGCGCGCCGTGCTCAAGAAGATTCTCGAAGCGGACCGGCGCATCGATGTCGTCGGCGCGGCGGCGGATGCCGAAATCGCGCGCAGGATGATCAAGGATCTCGCGCCCGACGTCATGCTGCTCGATGTCGAGATGCCGGGGATGAACGGACTCGAATTTCTCGAACGGATCATGCGCCTGCGGCCTATGCCGGTCGTCATGTGCTCCTCGCTCACGGCGCGCGGCACCGATACGACCATCGAGGCGATGCGTCTTGGCGCGGTTGAGTGCATCGGCAAGCCGCGCGGCGGCGCGGAGGCTCTTCGCGGCGAGGCGAAGCTGTTGCGCGAGACGGTGAAGGCCGCGGGCCGCGCGACGATGCGCGCCATCAGTCATGAGCTTCCCCGCGCGAGGGCGGCGTCCCCCGGTTCCTGCAACCAGGATATGGTCATCGCCATCGGCGCATCGACCGGCGGCGTGGAGGCGCTGTTCTCGCTGCTTTCCGCGCTGCCGCCCGATATTCCGCCCACGCTGGTGGTGCAGCATATGCCCGCCATGTTCACGCGCGGCTTTGCGGCGCGGCTCGATCGCACCTGCCCGATGGAGGTGGTCGAAGCGCGCGACGGAGAGAAGATAAAGGCCGGGACGGTCTATATCGCTCCGGGCACCGACACCCATATGGAGCTGCGCGGCGGGCGAAACGGCCATATCCGTCTTTCCCGTTCGGCGCCGATAGCGGGGCACCGCCCTTCGGCGGACATACTCTTCAAAAGTTGCGCCGAACTGGGTGCGAAAGCGATCGGCGTCATCATGACCGGCATGGGCAAGGATGGCTCGGAAGGGCTTTACGCGATGCACAAGGCAGGGGCGCTGACCCTTGGCCAGAATGAGGAAAGCTGCGTGATCTATGGCATGCCGCGCGCGGCGCGTCTGTGCGGCGCGGTGACGCGCGAGGTCAGCCTCGATGCAATGCCCAAGGCGATTTTGCGCGCCTGCCGCGAACCGATGGGCCGAGAACATAGGGGGGTGAACTGACATGCCTGCTGCATCCGCGATCAAGGTGATGGTGGTCGACGACCAGACGAGCATGCGCGCGATGATCCGCCGCACGCTTCAGGATCTGGGCTTCCGCGATGTGCGCGACAAGGCGAGCGCGCTGGAAGCCCTGCCCGCCGTGCAGAGCGACCGGGTTCATCTCATCATTTCCGACTATAACATGCCGGACATGGACGGGCTGGAGTTCCTGAAGGCGGTGCGCGCCGACCCGGTCATCGGCAAGACCGTGTTCATCATGCTGACCGGCAGCTCCGAGAAATCGGTGGTGCAGAAGGCCGCCGAACTGGGCGTCAACAACTATGTCGTGAAGCCTTTCGCGCCCGCCGCGCTCAAGGAGAAGATCGAGCGCGTTTTCGGGGAGCTGAGCTGAGAATATGTCGAAACCCATGCGCCGCATTGCCATCATTCAAGGCGAACATGCCGTCGTCGCAGGCGAACAGGATGTGAAGATCACGACCCTGCTCGGCTCGTGCATCTCCGTGTGCCTGCACGATGCGCAGGGGCATGTCGGCGGCATGAACCATTTTCTGCTGGGCGAGCCGAACCCCGGCCATATCGTCGCGGCGGCGGACATGAACCGCTATGGCATCCATGCGATGGAGCTGCTCATCAATGCGATGATGCAGAAGGGCGCCGCGCGGCACAGGCTGCGCGCGCAGGTGTTCGGCGGCGGCAATATTCAGGCGGCTTTCGGCCCCATCGGCACGAAAAACGCCGAATTCGCCCTGCGTTTTTTACGGACTGAGGGCATTGCCGTGGGGCAGACCGATGTCGGCGGCACGCAGGCGCGCAAGGTGGAATTCATGCCGTGGGACGGCACGGCGCACTGCACGCTGGTTTCCAATGCGCCACGGCTCCAGCCGATCGTTATCCCGCGCCGGGGCGGATCGAGCGATGTCGAGCTGTTCACCTGATCCGGTGCCGCGTGCCTTCCTTCTTCCAGCCAATGTGGTGAGCCATGCCCTTTCATCCTTCCGTTTATCCCTTGTGCCATGCCATGGCCAGCGAGTGGCGCGAGATGCGCCATCATCTGGAGGCGCTCGCCGCGCGATTGTGCGTGGACGAGGACTTCGCCGCGCGGCATGTCGACAGCCTGCAACTCTTCGATGCGCTGGCGCAGCAGGCGGATGAGAGCGCCGTCCTGCTCGACCGGCTGTCTGGCGGCATGCATTCGAACGACGCGCTCGATCTTGTGCGGCTCGACATCATGCAGCAACGGCTGAGGGACCACCTCGCCGAAGACGAATAACATGGCCGCGAGCAACAGCAAGGATCAGCCGCCGGTCGTCATCCGCCGCGTGAAGAAGGTGGTCGGCGGCGGGCATCATGGCGGTGCGTGGAAGGTCGCCTATGCCGATTTCGTGACCGCGATGATGGCCTTTTTCATGCTGCTCTGGCTGATCTCGAACCCGGACAAGGAAAAGCTCAAAGGCCTTGCCGAATATTTCACGCCGGGGCCGCCCAGCGCGCCACAGGCGACCGGCTCTACCTCCGGCCCCAGCGATACGCCGGGCACAGGCGGCCATACCCAGCGGAATCAGTCCGACAGCCGCCAGCCCTCAGGCGTTCCCGCGATGCGTGCGGCCTCGCCCGGCGTTGCGCGCGGGGGCAGCGCCGATGTGCCGAGCGCCGCGTTGCGCGTGCTGGCGCAGGAGTTGAAAGTCGCGCTCGATGCCGTGCCGCAGGAAGCGGGCGCGCCGACCAGCATGATGACCGACATGGGGCGCGACGAGCTGCGTGTCAGCCTCACCGACACCGCGCGGCAATCCATGTTTCTTGGCAACAGCGCGCGGCTCAATGCCTATGGCCTCAACATGCTGGGCCGTCTTGCCGCCAAACTTGCACCAGTGCAGGTCAACATCGCGATAGAGGGACATACCGACGGCGCCGGCGGCAACAGCGATGCGAACTGGCAGCTTTCGGGCGCAAGGGCGCTCGCCGCGCGCAATGCGCTGATCGCGGGTGGTGTGCCCGCCGAGCGCTTCACACAGGTGGTGGCGATGGCGGCGACGCGGCCGGTTTACCCCGACCAGCCCGACAGGCCCGAGAACCGGCGCATCACCGTCGTCCTGCTCGCGGACAAATCCGCGCTGCCGGGCGAGGGCAATCTGATCTTCTGATGCATTGAGGGGCGGCTCTTGAAGAAGATCCTTATCGCTATCCTCCTGCTGGTCGCGGGTGTCGGCATCGGCGGCGGCGCGGCGTTCGGGGTGAGCAGACTGCTTGGCCCGCCGCCCGCCTTGCAGGAGGAGGGCGCGCATGTACCCGCCGAACAGATCGAAACCGAGTTCCTTCCGGCAGGAACCATCCTCGCGCCCATAGTGGCGGAAGATGGCAATCTCTCCGGCTATGCCAATTTCGAGGTGCAGCTCGAAGTGCCTGCCGGCACAGGCGCGGAGATCACGGCGAAGCTCCCGCTCCTCCTCCACGCCGTCAATCTGCGCGCCTTCGCTACCCCGATGGCATCGGGGCCGCAGCATGTGCTGCCCGATCTGCGCGTGTTCGCGAAGATGGTGGAAGACGCCGCACAGGAGTCGCTGGGGAAAGGCGTCATCGTGCGCGCGGTGGTGATGAGCGCGCGGCCGGTGTAGCTAACTGGCGAAGCTCTTCACCAGCGACCCTGCCACCAGCGACCAGCCATCGACCAGCACGAAGAAGATGATCTTCATCGGCAGCGCGATGGACGTGGGCGGGAGCATCATCATGCCCATCGCCATCAGCACCGCCGAAACGGCGAGATCGATTACCAGAAACGGCAGCAGCAGCAGAAAGCCGATCTCGAAGGCGCGGCGCAGCTCGGAAATCATGAAGGCGGGGATGAGAATGGCCATCGGCGTCACTGCGCGCGCGGGCGCGGGCTTGCCGGAAAGGTCGACGAACAGGCGCAAATCTTCCGCCCGCACCTGATGCAGCATGAAGTCGCGCAGCGGCGCCGAGGCGCGCTCCATCGCCGCCTGCTCGTCGATC
>CAYOZY010000204.1:0-4316 GCA_964408525.1 uncultured Sphingobium sp.
GCTCGAAATCACCTATGCATCCTCCTCTCCCGATGTTTCCCGGCGCGCCGCCGATGCGATCCGTCAGGCCTATGTCGACCAGACCATAGGCTTCAAGCGTGAAACGGCCGGGCGCAACGCACAATGGTTCGACAGGGAAACCGAACGCCTGAAGGGCGAGCTGGCTGTCGCGGAAAAGAAGGCCGCTGAATTCGAAAAGGCCAACGGCATCATCCTTCAGGACGATACGACCGATACCGAGACGGCCAAGCTGCGCGCCCTTGCGGCATCCGCGCCGGTTGCGCCCGTAGCTGCGGGACCAGCCATGCCTATCAGCGTGCCCTCGCAGGCACAGGTGGCGGCAATCGATACGCAGATTGCCATCTCCGCCGAACAGCTCGGTCCCAATCACCCCAATCTTGTTGCCCTGCGCAGTCAGCGCAAGGCGGCAGAGCAGGCGGTGCAGCGGGAAATGGCAGCCGCGCGGGCCTCGATGGGCCGGGGTTCGGGGCCATCGATCGAAAGCGCGATCAGTGCACAAACCCAGAAGGTGCTGGAAAAGCGCGGTCTTGTCGGCGAAGCGCAGCGGCTCGCGGCCAATGTCTCGATCCTGCGCGGCCAATATCAAAAGACGGCGGCGCGCGCGGCGGACCTTAAGCAACAGGCCATGTCGACCGAATCCGGCCTCACCCTGCTCGGCAATGCTGTCGCTCCGGAAGACCCGGTATCGCCCAATATTCCCGCGATCATCTTCGGGGGACTCGGCGCAGGGCTGGGACTGGGGCTTGCGTTGTCGCTTGCGATCGAGCTGTTCCAGCGCCGCGTCCGCGGCGTGGAAGATCTTGCATATGAAGGCGTGCCGGTCATCGGCGCGATGATCAAGGATGCCGGAGCCGGTGTGCGCCGCGACATATGGTATTGGCTGGGCTTAAGCCATGCGCCCTGGAAAAGAGCAACACAATGACTGAACAGGCCACTATCACGGGGCCGGGTGAACCGGTAGAACTCAAGCTGGCGGAATATCCCGGACTGATGGATGATCATGGCGTGGATATTTCGGACGAGCGGGCGTTGGCTGGCCTGTCCGTGATGCACCCGCGTTCCGGCTTTCGTTTTTCGCGAAAGCTCTTCCTCCTCTCCAATCCTTCGAGCGCCCAGTCGGAGAGCATCAGCGGGATGCGCGCACATCTTCTCGCCCAGCATGTCCGCAACGGTCGGCGTTCGCTGGCATTGTGCGCGCCGGAAACAGGCGTAGGCTCCACCTATCTCGCGGTGAACCTTGCCGTGGCGTTCGCTCAGGCGGGCATCAACACCCTGCTGATAGACGCCAATATGCGCGATCCGGGGGTCCAGAGCTACATCAAGCCAGAAATTGATCCGCTGGGCTTGCGCCATTGCCTGGTGGACCCTGATATGTCGCACAGCGGCGCCGTTTGCGACGATGTCCTCCAGAATCTCTCGATTCTATACTCTGGCGGTGTGGCGGACAATTCGCAGGAGCTGCTTGCTTCGCGTCAGTTCAAGTCGCTTATCGACAACTGCATGCGCGATTATGAAATGACCATCGTTGACACTCCGCCCGGCATAAGCGCCGCGGACGGCCTGCGCATCGCAATGGTCGTGGGCTATGCGCTGGTCGTTGCCAAGCGCGACGAGACGCTTGTGAGCGATGTCCGCATGCTCATGGATGAGTTGCTGGCCGACCGGGTGAAGGTCGTCGGGACTTTCCTCAACGATTATTGAGCGGGGGCGTGGGGGGAGCGTGACAGAAACGACTGTCGAAAGCGGATCGATCCGTTTCTTCCTGAAGGGGCTGGCGGCGCAATGGCCTCTTCTTCTCGGCCTGCTCGCAATGGCTGTGCCGACATGCATGATGCTGGCGCGCGATGTCTGGTCCGGCGAAATTGGCGGGCATGGCCCCATCGTCATTGCCACCGGACTCTGGTTGCTCAGCCGATGCTGGGAGGAAATGCGGGCGCGGAGCACCGAGCCGGCTTCTGCCATGCTCTGGCTTCTGGTTGGCACGGCGCTGCTTATCTATATGTTCGGGCGAGCGTTCGATTTCGCGAGCCTTGAGGTTCTGGGCCTCTACCTCGCCGGTGTCTCCATGCTCTACAGCCTGTTCGGCTGGGGCGGCATCCGGGTCGCGCTGTTCCCGCTGATCTATCTGGCCTTCATCATTCCGCCGCCGGGCTGGGTGATGGACCAGCTTACGGCTCCGTTGCGCACTTTCGTGTCCTATGTGGCTACCACGGGCCTGCAATGGCTTGGCTATCCCATCGTTCGCGAGGGCGTGGCGATCTATATCGCGCAATATCAGTTGCTGGTCGAGGATGCCTGTTCGGGCATGAACTCCATAGTCGGGCTGACGGCGATCGCGCTCTTCTATGTCTATGTGATGGACCGCGCCCATTGGCGTTATGCGACGCTGCTTGTCGTCATGATGATCCCCATCGCCATCCTGGTCAATCTGATGCGCGTGGTCACGCTCATCCTGCTTACCTATTATGCCGGAGACGGAGTGGCTCAGGGCTTCATGCATCTGACCACGGGTATGGTGCTGTTCGTCGTTGCGCTGGCGCTGATGTTCCTGCTCGATATGACCTTGCGGTTCCTGTTCTGGCGGACCGAAGGGGAGGAGGCCGAACATGAACAGGCGTGACCTTCTCATTGGCGGCGCCTGTCTGGCCGCCGTCGGCGGTTCGGAGCTGTTGCGCCCGCACAAGGTCGTGAAGCTCAAGGACGAAACCAAACTGGCGGATCTGGTGCCGCGCCGCTTCGACCACTGGACATCGGAAGACGGCGGCGAGATTGTTCTGCCCAAGACACCGAACAGCCTTTCGAGCCGTCTCTACAGCGATACCGTCGCCCGCATATACTCACCGATCGATGGCGAAACCAATCCGCCTGTGATGCTGGTTATCGCCTATGGCAGCGCCCAGAACGACCTGTTGCAGCTTCACCGGCCCGAAAGCTGTTATCCGGCGGTCGGTTTTTCCGTTACGCACCGACGGTTGGCCTATATCCCGCTCGGTCGCCGGGTCATGCTGCCCGGCGTTGAGCTGACGGCGCTCAACAGCGAGCGCACCGAGGATATCGTCTATTGGACGCGCCTCGGTGAATATCTGCCGCAAACCGCCGCCGAGCAGCGGAGCGACCGATTCAAGACCGCCATGCAGGGCATAGTCAGCGATGGGATGCTGGTGCGGTGTTCGACGCTCAGAACCGGGGCGGAACCGCAGTTCAAGGCGCTATACGGCTTTATTTCGGAACTGGTGAACAGCATCAATCCGCTGGATCGCAAGGCGTTTATCGGCACGCGCCTCAACCGCAAGATGGGATCGGCGATTAACGTCGATCTCTGATCCCGGTGGCTGTTCGTTACAGCCAGTCCGGTGCGCCGCGTTCGCCCTTGATGCCGGCCCACCAGCCAGCGAGCGCATAGCCCCATTGCCGCCATGCGCCGCGCAGCGCATAACGCAGGCTGAGCAGCAGCACTGTGCTGATGGCCGCAACCGGAAAGCGATGCAGCCCTGTGTCGCGCACGACATTCAGCTTGTTGCGTTCGTCGAGATATATGGGGAGCTTGCGCCGGGAGCGGATTGGCCCGCCTGATCCGGTCGTCCCGCCCTGGCCATGCATAACGCGCGAATTGGCGGCGAAGCCCAGTCTGATGCCCCGTGCGATCGCGCGCTGCGCCCATTCGACTTCCTCGCAATAGAGGAAATAGTCGTCGCGCATCGGGCCGACCGTTTCGAGAAAGCGGCGATCGAGCAATATCGAGGCGCCCAGAATATAGTTCATTCTTGCCTCGATCGCGGCGACATCAGGGGCATCGCCCAGTCTGCCGCCCTGACCAATGGACTCCGCGCGTGCGATCCATTTGCGCCAATAGCCGCCATAGGCCTGCACCGTGCCGTCCGCATGATGCAGCATGCTGCCGACGGCGTTGCATCCTGTTTCTGCGTGGCGGGCGACCAGCGCTGTGAGAGCATCGGGGGCCGGCACGGTGTCGGGGTTGAGCACCCACCAGGCGTCGCTTTCTGGCCGCGCCGCCAGACAGGCGTTGACGCCCCCCGCATAACCGAGATTGGCCCCGGCATTGAGAAACGTGATTTTCTGGCCACCCGGCAACAGGTCCGGGATGGTCGCGATCAGTTCGTTAAAGGCCGCGTCACCGCCATTTTCATTGATGACGACATCGAAATCGGCATGGTTCGATCCGGCAAGCGCCTCAACGCACTGCGCGGCTTCGTCGGCGTTGCGGAACGTAACGATACATATGCTGACATGCATCCGGCGTCACTTCCCATTCGTCAGGAGAAGCCTGTGCCCTT
>CAYOZY010000205.1:0-4277 GCA_964408525.1 uncultured Sphingobium sp.
GGCCTCTACGCGGCGAACGAGGACGCGGTCATGCAAAGGACGAAATCCCATAAATATGCCTTTCCCTTTCAATCGGGGATCGAACACCCTATATCCGCCCTCTCGAAGTTCAAGAGCATAGCCGATACAGGCGCCTTCCCCAGACAAACTGCGATTAGCACTCCCGGAACGAGAGTGCCAGCTCGCCCCATATGGGGCCGTCCGGCGGGCTATCAAGCCCCCCAAAGAAGAAAATTTTTGCGCTGGCGAGGCAAGCAACGGGCCTTTGACAATTTGAACGGGATTGTCGGAAGGCGACCGATGTTTTTCTTTGCCGCACCCCGACCGGCGGTTTAAGCAGGAAAGCCATCACCCTAGAGCAAACCGGAGAACCCGCCTCGTGACCTTCCTCAAAGCAGCATGGCGGTTTGTCCGCGCAGTGAAGGATCTGCTCGTCCTGTGCTTCCTGCTCCTGTTTTTCGCGGGGCTTTACGCTGTCTTGAGCATGGCGCCGGGAGAGAGGCCCGCCAAGGCGCATGAGGGCGCGCTTCTGGTCGATCTCGATGGTTTCCTCGTCGAACAGCCGGAAGAAACCGATCCCGTGGAAGCATTTATGGGCGGTGAAGCGCCTGTAAGGCAATATCGGCTGCGCGATGTCGTGATGGCCATCGATGCGGCGCGCAATGACAATAAGGTCAAGGCCATCGTGCTCGATCTTGATGGCTTCATGGGCGGCGGGCAGGTAGCGATAGCACGCGTGGGCAAGGCGCTCGATGCGGTGCGCGCGGCCAACAAGCCGGTGCTGGCCTATGCCACCGCCTATGATGACGACGGCTATCAACTCGCGGCGCATGCGAGCGAGGTCTGGGTCAACCCGATGGGCGGCGTCGCGCTGATGGGACCGGGCGGCTCACAACTCTATATCAAAGGCCTGCTCGACAAGCTGGGCATCACCGCCAACATCTATCGCGTCGGCACCTTCAAGAGCGCGGTGGAGCCGCTGATGCGCGCCGACCAGTCAGCGGAAGCGAAAGCGGCCAATCAGGCGCTGGTCGATCATCTCTGGTCGAACTGGCGCGAGGAAGTCGGCAGGGCGCGCCCGAAAGCCAAGATCGTCGCCTATAGCACCAATCCCGTGGCGGTTGTCGAGACCACCGGGGGCGACCTCGCCACGGCCGCGCTGAGCGCGGGGCTGGTCGACAAGCTGGGCGATGATCGCGCCTTTGCCGACCATGTCGCCAGCATCGCCGGGGAGAATGGCGGCGAGGACGGCCCTGCTTATGCGGCGATCGCCCTCCACGACTATATCCGCGCCAAGCAGCCGGCGAATGACGGCCAGATCGGCGTGCTCACGGTGGCGGGCGACATCATCGACGGCGAGGCCGGACCGGGCATGGCCGCGGGCGACAGCATCTCCTACCTGCTCGACAAGGCGCTGGCCGAGAAGGATCTGAAAGCGCTGGTGGTGCGGGTCGATTCTCCGGGAGGATCGGTGCTGGCATCGGAACGCATCCGCCTCGCCATTGCGTCGGCAAAAGCAAAGGGGATTCCCGTCGTCACATCGATGGGCAATGTCGCGGCCAGCGGCGGCTATTGGGTGGCGACCGCATCGGACAGGATCATCGCCGAACCCTCGACCATAACCGGCTCCATCGGCGTATTCGGCATCATCCCCAGCTTCGAGGGGCTGCTCGCGCGAATGGGGATCACCAGCGACGGCGTAAAGACCACGCCGCTTTCAGGCGAGCCGGACATCATCGGCGGCCTCAGCCCCGAATTCAACCGGATCAGCCAGTTGAGCGTCGAGGACATTTATCGCCGCTTTCTGGCGCATGTCGCGGGCGCGCGGCGCAAGAGCCCGCAACAGGTCGACGCCATGGCGCAGGGACGGGTGTGGGATGGCGGAAGCGCCCATCAGCTTGGCCTCGTCGACAGCTTCGGCGGCATGGAGGAAGCCATCGCCGAAGCCGCGAAACTGGCGAAGCTCGATCCGGCAAAAGCGCGCCCCTATTATATCGAGCCGGAGCCGGACCCTTTCACCGCCTTCATCGCGGAGCTTACCGAGGGAGAAAGCGCGCGGACGCATGGAAGCGGAAACGCGCGGGATGTAATCGGCATGCAGGCGCAGGCGCGCAAGGCTGCGCTGCTGCGCGCGCTCGCCGAAGCACGGACTCTGGCGGGGGGAGCATCGATACAGGCGCGCTGTCTCGAATGTGCGGGCTATGGGGCGGTGTCGGCTCGGTCTGCCGCCGGAGCGCGCCTGCCGGAACAGGCCGGAATCACGGGTCTGTTGCTCTCGTTTTTCCGATAGAATAACGGCTGCTTCTTCCTTCCGGCGCAGCACCGGGCGGGAAAAGCTCCCGCCCCGGTCACATATGGATTGGCTTGCCCTGCACCGCCATCGCCGCCTCTTTCATGGCCTCGCTGTGCGTGGGGTGCGCATGGCAGGTGTAAGCAATATCCTCGCTTGACGCGCCAAATTCCATCGCTTGCGCCGCCTGAGCAATCATCGTGCCTGCGACGGAAGCGATGATGTGCACGCCGAGAACGCGGTCTGTATCCGCATCGGCAATGACCTTGACGAAGCCATCCGGTTCGTCATTCGCCTTGGCGCGGCTGTTTGCCATCATCGGGAACTTGCCCACCTTGATGCTATTGGAGCCTTGGGCCCTTTCCTTCGCCTGCTCCTCGGTAAGGCCGACGCTGGCGATTTCCGGCGTTGTGTATACCACCGCCGGAATGACATCATGGTTCACGATGCCGGTGAGGCCAGCGATATTCTCTGCAACGGCCAGCCCTTCATCCTCGGCCTTGTGCGCCAGCATAGGGCCGGGAATGACATCGCCGATCGCCCATACGCCCGGAACCTTGGTCGCGAAATCATGACTGGTCTCGATCTGGCCGCGCGGGTTCGTCGCGAGGCCGATAGCGTCCAGCCCCAGCCCATCGGTGTTCGGCTTGCGGCCGATGGAAACCAGCACCACGTCCGCCTCGATAGTCTCGCCCGCGCCGCCCGCGGCAGGCTCGACGCTGACGGTCGCCTTCTTGCCCTTCACTGCAACGCCAGTGACCTTGGTGCCGGTCTTGATGTCGAAGCCTTGTTTCTTGAAGATCCTGGCCGCTTCCTTGCGGACATCATCGTCCATGCCCGGCAATATCTGGTCGAGATATTCGACCACCGTCACTTTGGCGCCAAGACGACGCCATACGCTGCCAAGCTCCAGCCCGATAACGCCGCCGCCGATCACAACCATATGCTCCGGCACCTTGGGCAGGGCGATCGCGCCGGTGGAGTCCACAACGATGCCCTTGGCATTATCGATCTCGACGCCGGGAAGCGGCGTGACCGAAGACCCCGTCGCGATGACGATGTTCTTCGCGGTCACGGTCTTGCCCGCCACCTCGACGCTGTGCGCATCCCTGAAGCTGGCCAGCCCCTTCAGCCACTCGACCTTGTTCTTCTTGAAAAGAAACGCAATGCCGCCAGTGAGGCCGGAGACAACCTTGTCCTTCTCCTTCATCATCGCGGGCAGATCGAGCGAAGCGCCGGAGACCTTCACGCCATATTTGGCGAGCACGCCGCTATGCACTTCCTCGAACTTCTCCGAAGCATGAAGCAGCGCCTTGGAGGGGATGCAGCCGACATTAAGGCAAGTTCCGCCCAGCGTTTCCCGGCTTTCGACGCAGGCCGTTTTCAGCCCCAGCTGCGCCGCGCGGATCGCCGCGACATAGCCGCCGGGGCCGGCACCGATCACCAGGACGTCGAAATCGTATTCGTCTGCCATCTAGTACCTCTTTGTGCTCCGGAGAAGGCCGGAGCGTTGGAGAGTTTCACCGTCAGCCGCCAACGCTCCGGCCTTCGCCGGAGCACGGCTCACGCAAGCCCTTCATATAGGTCGAGCCAATCCGGATTGCGCTCCTCGATCAACCGCAACTTCCACGCGCGCGTCCAGTTCTTCATGCGATACTCGCAGGCGCGCGCGTCCTGCAGGTCTTCGAAATATTCGTACCAAACCAGAATCACGCAATCGTGATCCTTGGAATGTCCATCGACCATTTTGTTGCGATGCTGCCAAACGCGCTGTGGCAGATCGCTTGTTACTCCCAGATACGTCCGCCCGCGGCGATGGTTCGCCATCAGATAGACGCACCCCGATTTCATCCCGCTCCTACCAACGCTCCGGCCTTTGCCGGAGCGCATCGGGGCTGGTAGCGCTCCGACGAAGGCCGGAGCGTTGGCCTATGTGCGCTCGTCCTCAAAGGTCGATCAGAATCCGCGTCGGGTCCTCGATCGCGTT
>CAYOZY010000206.1:0-4261 GCA_964408525.1 uncultured Sphingobium sp.
GCCCGACGCTGGTTGCGGCGCTGGCCTCCGGGGACGGAGCGAAGGGCGGTCGCCCGGCTTATGATCCGGTGGCGATGCTCAAGGTGCTGATCCTGGCGGCCCAAAACAATGTTGCCGATGCGCGGATGAGTGGCAAAGTTGGGTCGACTGCCGTCGAAAGCTTTTGGCCCTCATGAAGGTCAGTTATCCTACCTCTGGTCCCAAGAACCTGCCAGTCAGCAAACGACCGGTGGGTTCAACCGGTCATCGCAACACATGCATTAAATCGCATTGCTGGTGTATCGTAGTCCAGCGTTTTTCTTGGGCGCTCGTTCAGCGCCCTGGCAATGGCGTTGAGCTTTGCTTGGCTGTGCACTGACAGGTCGGTGCCTTTGGGGAGATATTGGCGCAGCAGGCGATTGGTATTTTCGTTCGAACCGAGCTGCCACGGGCTTCTGGGATCACAAAAATAGACCTGCACATCGGTTGCCAGAGTAAATCGCTGATGAGCGGACAGTTCCTTTCCCCGGTCCCATGTCAGGGACTTGTAGAGTTCACCGGGCAGCTTGTGCGCGTGCTTGATCAGGGCGGCGACAACGCTTTGGGTATCGCGGTTGGCCACTTTCATCATCATGACATAGCGCGAATGACGCTCGACCAGGGTCACGATGTGGCTGTTCTTCGTGCCGGCGATCAAATCCCCTTCCCAGTGCCCCGGCACAGCCCGGTCCTCCACCGACGCTGGGCGCTCACGGATGGAAACCATGTCCTTGATGTGCCCCAGACCGCTGCTCTTCAGGCTCGAATGAAGCGGACGCCGCATGGAGCGCGGTGAGCGCAAATAGGCCATCAGCTCCTTCTTGAGTACGCCGCGGGCCTGGATAAACAGGCTTTTATAGATGGTCTCATGGGACACGCGGTGGGTCTCATCTCCGGGGAACTGCTTCTTCAGGCAGCCTGCAATCTGTTCTGGCGACCATTGACGACGTAACAGGGTGGAGACTGTCCGGCACAGGTCTCGATGGCAAGCCAGTTTACACAGCTTGGGCCGCAAGGCGCGGTCCCAGGCGGCCCCCTCGGATCTCGCGGCCCGGTATTTATCCCGGCCGCCATTACGATGAACTTCCCGGCTGATCGTCGAGGGCGCCCGCCTCAGACCGCACGCAATCTGTCTGAGAGAGGCCCCCATTCCAAGACCCCGCGAGATCTCTTCACGCTCCGCCAAGGTCAAAGCCAACCTTGAACGTTTGCGCTCGGCAGGACGGAAACCGCCAGCGCGCGCGATCAGCGGATGGATTGAGGAGGAGTTCCGATGGAAACTCCGCCCGATTGCGGATTCCGAGGTGATCGCGCCCACCATTCCGAGGAATTCCCGCCCGGGATTCCGAGCTGATCCCGCCCACCGTTCCGATTAATGTCCGCCCACCCTTGGGGTGCGGTGCCTGATCGTTGGGACCTTGCTTTCCGGCTGGAAGTGGCCGGGAGGAATGGATGCCGACGAGGAGGGTGAAGATGCGCGACGTGCGCGAAGTGATGCGGCTGTACCGGGAGGGTGGCCAGGCGGTTCGGGAGATTGCGCGGCTGAGCGGCATAGCCCGTTCGACGGTGCGCGAGATGATTGCGCGGTTCGAGCGTTCCGGCCTGGCTTGGCCGGTGCCGCCGGACATCGCCGACGCCGAGCTGGAGCGGCGCCTGTACGGCGCGCCCGGCGTGAAGCCCGGCCGGCGCAAGCAGCCGGAGCCGGACTGGTCGGTGGTGGCCCGGGAGCTCAAGCGCAAGCATGTGACGCTGCAGGTGCTGTGGGAGGAATACGTAGCCGAGCACCCGGACGGGTACCGCTACAGCCGGTTCTGCGACCTGTTCCGGCGGTGGGAGGGGCGGCTGCCGCTGACGATGCGGCAGAGCCACGGCGGCGGCGAGAAGCTGTTTGTCGATTACGCCGGCGACACGGTGCCGGTGGTCGACCGCCGGACCGGTGAAGTGCGGCCTGCGCACCTCTTCGTGGCGGTGAGGGGCGGCTCGAGCCTGTCGTTCGCCTGTGCGACCTGGACCGAGCAGCTGGGCGACTGGATCGAGGCGCACAACGCCGCCTTCGCCTTCTTCGGCGGGGCGCCGCAGCTGCTGGTGCCCGACAATGCGAAGGTGGCGGTGATCAAGGCCTGCCGCTACGACCCCATGGTCAACCGCAGCTACACCGACATGGCGCGCCATTACGGCACGGCGGTGCTGCCGGCACGGCCGCGGAGGCCCAGGGACAAGGCCAAGGTCGAGGCCTGCGTCGGCATCGTCGAGCGCTGGCTGCTGGGCCGGCTGCGCAACCGGATCTTCTACAGCCTGGCCGAGGTCAACGCGGCGGTCGCCGCGTGCATGGCGGACCTCAACGAGGCGCGGGTACTGCGCCAGTACGGCAAGACGCGCCGCCAGCTGTTCGAGGAAGTGGATGCGCCGAACCTGAAGCCGCTGCCGGCCGAGCCGTGGGCCCATGCCGAGTGGAAACGCTGCCGGGTCGGGCTCGACTATCACATCGCGATCGAGCGCCACCATTACTCGGTGCCCTGCCGCTTCGCCCGCCGCGAGGTCGAAGCGCGCATCACCGCGCGCACCGTCGAGGTCTTCCTCGGCTCCGAGCGCATCGCCGTGCACATGCGCGGCAGCGGCAACGGGCGGCACACGACGATCCCGGAGCACATGCCGTCCAGCCACCGCCGCTACGGCGACTGGACACCGGCGAAGATCCGCGAGGAGGCGCAGCGGATCGGGCCGATGCTGTCGCTGCTGGTCGAGAAGATCATCGAGAGCCGGCCGCATCCCGAGCAGGGCTACCGCTCGTGCCTGGGCATCATCGGCCTCGCCAAGCGCTTCGGGCCCGAGCGGCTCGAGGCCGCCGCGCTGCGCGCGCTGGAGATCCAGGCGCGCAATTACCCTTCGGTCAAATCGATCCTCGAAAAGGGGCTCGACAGGATCCCGGCGCCGAAATCCCCGGAGCGCGAGCCGATCCTCCACACCAACATCCGGGGCTCGCGATACTACCACTGAAAGGAAACGAGAATGCTGAAACATCCGACACTCGACCTGCTCCACCAGCTCGGCCTTGCCGGCATGGCGCAGGCCTTCGCGCAGCTGGCCGCCAACGACGAGGCCGCCGGCCTCGGCCATGCCGAATGGCTGGCGCTGCTGCTCGACCATGAAGCGACCTACCGCAACGACCGGCGCCTGGCGCTTCGCTTGCGGCATGCCCGCCTGCGCCACCACGCCGTGCCCGAGGACGTCGATTACCGCGCGCCGCGCGGGCTCGACCGCCGGCTGTTCGACATGCTGCTCAAGGGCGACTGGATCGCCGCCCACGAGAACCTGGCGATCATCGGGCCGACCGGGGTCGGCAAGAGCTGGTTGAGTTGCGCCATCGGGCACAAGGCCTGCCGCGACAATCGCTCGGTGCTCTACACCAGGCTGCCGCGGCTGATCGACGAGCTGGCCCTGGCCAAGGGCGATGGCCGGATCGCCGCGCGCATGAAGAGCCTCGCCCGCGTCGACCTGCTCATCCTCGACGACTGGGGCCTCGAACCGCTCGACGGCAACGCCCGCCACTACCTGCTCGAAATCCTCGAGGATCGCTATGGCCGCCGCTCGACGCTCGTCACCAGCCAGCTTCCCGTCGCGCGATGGCACGAGCTGATCGGCGATCCCACCTACGCTGACGCCATCCTCGACCGCCTCGTCCATAACGCTCATCGCGTCGAAATGAGCGGGGACTCCCTGCGCCGTCCAACCGTGCCAGCAGCCGCTTGACCAGAAGCCGAAATCAGTGACAAACCAGCCCATCGATCAGGCACTCTCGCCCGGGCGGCATCAGCTCGGAATGGTGGGCGCGATCAGATCGGAATAGGTGGGCGGCATCGTCGGAATCCGCATGCTGAACGAGCAATCGCGCATGGCCGTCGGAATTTGTCAGGCCGTTAGCACGACATTTTACAACGGCGAGCTCAAGGTTTGTCGGAAGGCCTTGGCTGATCCCGAATGGAAGACCCAGCGCAGCCCCTTCTTTGTCGATGGTCGCGAGATCCCTCGCGTGTGTTTTGATCAAGTCTCTGAGCCGGCGACATATTCTCAGAACTATGGTGGCTTTATTCGCTTCCAATCCGCGAAGCTCGTTGAGACCATTGTCGATAATCTCGCGGGATCTTACGTCGATCCGCAAGACATCCTGGTTCTGACCCCCTTCAGGGCTTGAGAACACCGGGAATAAAAGGGGCCACGGATCGGCCAGTCTCACCGGATTAAA
>CAYOZY010000207.1:0-3363 GCA_964408525.1 uncultured Sphingobium sp.
CGCCTTGTTGACGCCCTTGTCCGTGGCCTGCGCCGAAAGCACCACGGCGACGAGAAGCTGATAGTCATTGCCATATTCAAGTTCCGTCCGCGGATCGGGGTTCAGCTCCGCGAGGCGGCGATAGAATTCGAATATGGCGTCTTTTTTCATCCGGAAATCACAGGCCCAGCACGTCTTTCATGTCGTAGCGGCCCGGAGCCTGATCCGCGAGCCAGAGTGCCGCCTTGATGGCGCCGCGCGCAAAGATGGAGCGGTTTTCCGCGCGGTGGCCGATCTCGATGCGCTCGCCCTCGGTGGCGAAGATCACCTGATGATCGCCCGCCACGCTGCCTCCGCGCAGCGCGGCGAAGCCTATGGCGCCCTGTTGGCGCGCGCCGGTGATGCCGTCTCGCCCGCGCTCGCTGTTGATGGCGAGCGGTATGCCGCGTCCCTTTGCCGCCGCTTCGCCCAAAAGAAAAGCCGTGCCCGACGGCGCATCGACCTTGTGCCGGTGATGCATTTCGACGATCTCGATGTCCCACTCGTCGCTGAGGCTGCACGCGGCTTTCTCGACCAGCGCGGCGAGCAGGTTGACGCCGAGCGACATATTGCCGGTCTGGAGCACGGGGATGCTGTGCGCAGCGGCATCGATCAGATGGTGATGAGATTCCTCAAGGCCGGTGGTGCCGATCACGATTGGCTTGCCCGCAAGCATGCAATCCTCAAGATTGGCCTTGAGCGCATCGCGGACGGAAAAGTCGATCAGCACGTCGCTGGCGGCGACAAGCGAGGACAGGTCGCCTTCGCCCTTGTCGACGCCGCCCGCGCAAGCAAGTCCCTGTGCCGCCAGTTCGACCCTGATTGCCTGACCCATGCGCCCGTTGCTGCCGATGATTCCGATTGCCGTGCTGCTTGCCGTCATGGCTTGCGCCTTTCCCGTTCGATGTGCATCCTGCGCCGATGCCAGACTATCGCTCGATTGTCATCCTCACAGGCGCGGGAATTTCCGCCGAGAGCGGTCTGGCGACCTTTCGCGGACCGGATGGCCTTTGGGAGGGACATCATGTCGAGGATGTCTGCACGCCGCAAGCGCTGCGCCGCGACCCGGAACTGGTGCATCGTTTCTACGATGAACGCCGGGCGAAACTGTCGAGCGTTCAGCCCAATGCCGCGCATCTCGCGCTGGCGCGGCTGGAGCGGGAATGGCAGGGCGATCTGCTGCTCGTGACGCAGAATGTCGACGATCTGCACGAGCGCGGTGGATGCGGGGCTGTGCTTCATATGCATGGCGAGTTACTGTCAGCGCTGTGCGCGTCCTGCGGCGCCGCGCGAAGCTGGACCGCGCCGATGCCGCCGGGAAGCATTTGCCCGGTTTGCTCGGCGCCCGCGCTGCGGCCCGACATCGTGTTCTTCGGCGAAATGCCCTATCAGATGGACCGCATAGACGCTGCTCTGCGGGCGTGCGATCTGTTCGTCTCCATCGGCACATCGGGCGCGGTCTATCCGGCGGCGGGTTTTGTCCAGACCGCGCGCCATGCAGGCGCGGATACGCTGGAGCTGAACCTCGAACCTTCGGCCGGCAGTTTCCATTTCCATGAGAGCCGGATGGGGCGGGCGGGCGATCTCGTGCCCGCGTGGGTGGAGGATATGCTTTCCTCCTAATCCCGCCAGCTCGGATCGATCCTGTCGATCTTGCGCACCCATGCCGCGAAGTCGGCCGCCCCTACACCGCCGGGAAGCGCGACCTGATCGAGATCGCGCTGGTGAACGGCGACGACATCGTCCGGCACCATAATCGGCTTTCCCATCGACAGGGTCGCGAGCTGGATCTCGCAGGCGCGTTGCAGCGCCCAGTGCTTGAAGAAAATCTCCGGGATCGTCTTGCCCAGAATGACCGGGCCGTGATTGCGCAACATCAAAATGCTCTTGCCATCCAGATTTTCAAGCAATCGACCGGCTTCGTCGGCGCGCACGGTGATCCCCTCGAAATCATGATAGGCGAGCTTGCCGGTAAATCCGCACGCATAGAAATTGATCGGCTGCAGCCCGCCTTCGAGGCTGCATACCGCCATGGTTTCGGTCGTATGTGTGTGGCAGATGGCATGCGCCCAGTCGAGATGGCGGTGAAAATGGCTGTGCTGGGTGAAGCCCGCGTTGTTGACGGGGTAGGTGCTGCCGTCCAGCGTGTTGCCGTCAATATCGATCTTGACCAGATTGGAGGCGCAGACTTCGGAATAGAGCAGGCCATATGGGTTGATGAGGAAGGCATGATCTTCGCCCGGAACCCGCACCGAGATATGATTGTAGAGAGACTCGCTCCAGCCCAGATGATCGAAAATGCGGTAGCAGGCGGCAAGCTCTTGCCGCGCGCGCCATTCAGCATCGCTGCACTTCAGCCCTTGTTCGATTGCGCCCGACATCGCTCTCTCTTATCGATTTTCGAAGCCAGTCTAGGGCGCGGGCAAGCTGATCACAAGCGGAGTTTCAGTCCCGGTCTATCAGGCTGGTGACGCGGGTTTCGCTCATGCCGATATAGGCGATGAGAGAAAGGCCGATCATGCCCGAAACATACCAGTAGAAGGTGCTCTCCATGCCCCAGTCCTTCAGCTGGAGCGCGACATATTCCGCGCTTCCGCCGAAAAGGGCGTTGGCGATGGCATAGGGCAGGGCGACGCCCAATGCCCGGATATGCGCCGGGAAAAGCTCCGCCTTCACCACGGCGTTGATCGAGGTATAGCCGCTCACCGCGATGAGAGCGGCGAGCACAAGGGCGAAGGCGAGGTCGGGGTCGCTCGTTCCTTCAAGCGCGCGAAACAACGGCACCGTGCCGAAAAGACCGGCCAGCCCGAAGAAGATCATCAGCGGTTTGCGCCCCACCTTGTCCGACAAAGCGCCGAAGAGCGGCTGCGCGCACATGAAGAGGAACAGCGCGCCCGCCATGATCCAGCTTGCCTGTTCGCGGCTGAAACCGGACGAGTTGACGAGATATTTCTGCATATAGGTGCTGTATGTATAGAAGGCGAGGGTGCCGCCCGCGGTGAGCGCAATGACCAGCAGCGCCTGCCCCGGATGATGGCGCAGCAGTGCGAACAGGCCGGATCGCCGCGCATCGCTTCTGGCCGCCGCGCGCTCGAAATTCTCCGTTTCCATCAGGCGGCGTCGCAGGAACAGGACGATGATCGCCAGCGCGCCGCCGATGGCGAAGGGGATGCGCCAGCCCCATTGCTCAAGCGCCGTTTCGCTCATTGCCGCCTGCAGGATCAGCAGCACGGCCAGCGCCAGAAGCTGTCCCATGATGAGCGTGACATATTGAAAGCTGGACCAGAATCCGCGCCGCTCGCTGCCCGCCATTTCGGAGAGATAGGTCGCGCTCGCTCCATATTC
>CAYOZY010000207.1:3373-4251 GCA_964408525.1 uncultured Sphingobium sp.
CCACCGAAAGCCCCTGTATCAGCCTCGCCACCACCAGCAGCGCGGGTGCGCCCACTCCGATGCTTTCATAGGTTGGCGTGAGCGCGATCAGCAGCGAGCCGCCGCTCATCATCAGGATCGATGCGGTAAGGCCCGCCTTGCGACCATGGCGATCGGCATAGACGCCCATCGCCCAGGCGCCTATCGGGCGCATCAGGAATCCGACAGCGAAAATCGCGCCTGTGCTCAGCAGTTGCGCGGTCGGATCGTCTTTCGGGAAGAATACCGGCGCGAAATAAAGCGCGAAGGCGGCATAGACATACCAGTCATACCATTCGACGAGATTGCCTGCCGATCCGCCGAAGATCGAGAGCAGGCGCGAGCAATGCGCGGGCTGGGCGGTGGAAACCATGGAGCTTTATTGCCGCCCCGTCGCCAAAACGCCAGCCCCGTCCACAGTTGGGCCTGGCCCCCTTTCCGTCACGGGCAGCGCGAATAGCGATAGTGCATATCCTCGCCGATGTCCTGCCGGATCAGCGTCTGTCCGTCGTCCTGAACGCTGAGCGTTGTATCCCGCTGCCAGCTCATGCCTTCGCCCTCAAAGGCGAAGCGGGCGCGGATGCGGGTCGGTTCCCATTCGCTCATGGTGGCGAGGGTTCCGCGCGATTCATAGAAATTGAGCGTGGTCTTTGAGATTTCGAGCAGCCCCTTGGCATCGCCATGGAGCGATGTGCAATCCGCCTTCACCATGCCCCAGCGCCCCCTGATGGCGGGCGGGATTTCACCTCTGTTCATGGCTGCCGGCGAAGCAGAGTCGGGCGCGTCGGCATTGGCGTGGAGTTCGGCGGGCGCCTCTTCGGGCATCCCCTCACTGGCGCTGTTCTCGACGCCGTCCTTCT
>CAYOZY010000208.1:0-4213 GCA_964408525.1 uncultured Sphingobium sp.
CTAGGGTCAGGACCCATTAATCGCATGAGCCGGGGTGGCTTGCTGCGGGATGAGATGCGAGGAAAACTGCGAAAAGCGAGGCAAGCCCCTCGGTTAAGCAGTTTGACGAAGCAGATCGCCCGCAGCAAGCCATCCGCAGGACTTGGCCGGAAAGGCGCATTACTTTGTCACTCTCTCGTCAGATAACACCACTATTTTCCTCGTTCGCTCCGCGTTCCGCGCCTTTCCGGCTCAAGCCGCGGCCATGTGATCAATGAGTCCTGACCCTACCTTATGCAAAGCCCGCATCCGCACCCGCTGATCGCGAAATGGCACCGGCATCTCGCGCTGGAGCGACGCCGCTCGCCCCATACCGTTCGCGCCTATGTCGCGAGCGCGGAACGCTTGCTCGGCTTTCTCATGGTTCATCATGGCACGCCCGCCAGCGAAGTGACGCTCGCGGCGCTGCCCGCCGCTGATTTGCGCGCTTATCTCGCGCATCGCCGCCATGACGGCATCGGCAATGCCTCGACCGCGCGCGAGCTGTCCGCGATCCGCGCCTTTCTCAAGTTCGTGGGCGGCGAGCATGGAGCCATCCCCACCCTGCGCGGGCCGCGCGTAAAGAAAGGGGTGCCCCGCCCCGTCTCGCCCGACGATGTCATCGCGCTCGCAGAGGATGTCTCCGATAACGCGGCGGAGCCATGGATCGCCGCGCGTGACTGGGCGGTGCTGCTGCTGCTCTATGGGGCAGGGCTACGCATTTCCGAGGCGCTGTCGCTCAAAGGCGGCGATGTCCCTGCAGGCGAGACGATCCGCATTATCGGCAAGCGTGGCAAGACCCGCATCGTGCCCCTGTTGCCGCAGCTCCGCGAGGCGCTGTCGGCCTACGCCGCTGCCTGCCCCTTTGCGCCGGACAAGCACGAGCCGCTGTTTCGCGGTGCGCGCGGC
Organism: uncultured Sphingobium sp.; assembly: GCA_964408525.1. Classification (GTDB taxonomy): domain Bacteria; phylum Pseudomonadota; class Alphaproteobacteria; order Sphingomonadales; family Sphingomonadaceae; genus Sphingobium. The sequence continues at coordinate 928 of CAYOZY010000208.1, forward strand.
GGGCCGCTTGATCCAGCCATTGTCAGGAAAGCAGTGCGCGAAGCTCGGCGGCGACTGATGCTGCCGGAGCGCACCAGCCCGCATGCGTTGCGCCACAGCTTCGCGACGCATCTCCTTGGGCGCGGCGCGGATTTGCGTTCACTTCAGGAGCTGTTGGGCCATGCAAGCCTCAGCTCAACGCAGATCTATACGCAGGTCGATGCCGCCCACCTGCTCGACATCTATCGCAACGCGCATCCACGGGCATGAACAAACAACATTTTTTCATATTTTTGCATCATTGATTTGATATTCGCCGCCGCTATAGGAACGCATATGAGCAAGCTGCATCTGGTCATGGGCGGCCGTGTAAACGACCCGCAAGCCACGGATTTCGAGGATCTCGATTCAATCGATATAGTCGGGGTGTTCCCGGACTATGCCTCAGCCGAAAAGGCATGGCGCGGCGCGGCTCAACGCACGGTCGACGACGCCCAGATGAAATATGTGATCGTCCACCTGCATCGCCTGCTCGACCCCTCTCAGGATCACGAGAATTAATTCAGCCGCAGCGCTAATCTCGCCCTAATAGGCACCTGCCCCCTTCGCTCCACGAAACCGCATGAGCAGCAGCGGACGCGTCACGATCATACCGCCAAGAAAGCCGCAGATATGCGCGCCGATGGCAATCTCGCCAGTGCCTTCGCCTAGGCCTAAACCGCCGCTTGCCGTGGCGACACCGATCAGGAACTGGATGAAGGTCCACCCCGCGCCCAGCCACAGCATGCGCACCACGCCGGGCGGGATCGGCCCCAAGGCGCGGACTCGGCGGTTTCCGAACATCAGCGCATAAGCGCCGATGATGGCGGATATCGCCCCGCTCGCGCCGATCATAGGGATGGCCAGAGCAGGACCAAGCAGCCATTGCCCCGCAGACGCCGCATAAGCGCCCACGCCGTAGAGCAGAAGCAGCAATCTGCCGCCGAAAACCATCTCCACCTGCCGTCCGCAATAAAGGAAAATCAGCAGGTTAAAGCCCAGATGCAGCCAACCGCCATGCAGCAGCGTCGACGTCAGCGGTGTAAGGAAAAGTGGAACGACCGGAACGCCAAGCCCTGCATGGCCCAGAAGATCGGGCTGGGCTACGCGCGCGGGGATGAATCCGGCGGCATAGACAAGCTCGTCGCTCCATCCGGTGAAGCCCGCAGCCACATAGGCGAGCACCGTAACGGCAACGATAGAGGAAACGGTTCGCGCCTCGGAAGATCGCATCGGATTGACCTTTCGGGGAGGGAAAACACCTCGCTCAGATGAACTCGATCTTATCCACGCTGTAATATTTTTCGCCGGCTGGCACGGTCACTTCTATGTCGTCGCCGACTTCCTTGCCGATGAGCGCGCGGCCAAGCGGGCTATTGTAGGAAATCATCCCCGCCTTGGCGTCCGCCTCCGCCTGCCCCACAATCTGATAGCGCACCGATTTGTCGTCTTCGTCGAGCAGAGTGACGGTCGCACCGAACACGATCCGGTCGCCAGAAAGCGCCTTGGGGTCGATGACCTGCGCCCGGCTGAGCTTGTCCTCCAGATCGGCGATCGACGCCTCAACCTGGCCCTGACGCTCTTTGGCGGCGTGATATTCCGCATTTTCCGAGAGATCGCCGTGGGCACGGGCTTCCTCGATGGCATCGACAATCAGGGGGCGCTCTGCCTTCAGAGTGCGCAATTGTTCGGTCAGTTTGTCATATCCGATTGAAAGCATCGGCATTTTTTCAACGGTTGCCATCGGCAAATCCCCAATAATTCCCTGTGCCCGCCGCGCGGATGCGGCTCGGCCCTGCCTTTACCCCTGATCGGAAAATCGAGAGTTCGGATCAGTGATAATAGGATTGCAGCGCCCTGACTTCAAGAGGATGCGACTCAAGCGCCTCGATCGCATCCATCGCCGCTACGCTGGCCGCCGCCGTGGTGAAGCTCGGTATCTTCATGCGCAGCGCACTGGCGCGGATCGACTGGCTGTCCTTCAAGGATTGCCAGCCTTCGGTGGTGTTGAAAATCATCGCGATGCCGCCGTCGGCGATACGATCGACAATGTGCGGGCGCCCCTGCGCCACCTTGTTGACGGTTTCGACCGCGATGCCTTGATCCTCCAGATACCGCGCGGTGCCCCCCGTCGCTACGATCTGGAAACCTAGAGCCGATGCCTTGTGCACAGCGGGCAGGATCACCGGTTTGTCGCTATCCTTCACCGAGACGAATATCGCGCCCGATTGCGGCAGAACCGTTCCGGCGCCCAACTGCGACTTGGCAAAGGCCGTAGCAAAATCGGCGTCGATACCCATCACCTCCCCGGTCGATTTCATTTCCGGCGAAAGGACCGGATCGACGCCGGGAAAGCGGTTAAACGGGAATACTGCCTCCTTGACCGCGATGTGACCGATGGCATTCCGGTCAATCTTCGGCAGATGCTTGAGCTGCTCGCCCGCCATGACCCGCGCGGCGATCTTGGCAATCGGAGCTCCAATCGCCTTTGCGACGAAAGGTACGGTGCGGCTGGCACGCGGATTGACCTCGATCAGATAAACCTCACCGTTTTTGACTGCAAACTGGATGTTCATCAGACCGCGCACCTTGAGCGCGCGTGCCAGTATATCGGCCTGGCGCTCGATCTCGGCAATGATGCTGTCCGGCAGGCTATATGGCGGCAGCGAACAGGCGCTGTCGCCCGAATGGACGCCCGCCTCCTCGATATGCTGGAGCACGCCCGCGACCACCACATCGCCGCCGTCGCAAATCGCATCGACATCCACTTCTATGGCATCGCGCAGATACTGGTCGATCAGCACGGGCGAGTCGCCCGACACCTGCACCGCAGTCGCAATATATTCCTCCAGCTGCGCCTGCCCGTCGACGATCTCCATCGCCCGGCCGCCCAGCACATAGGAAGGACGCATCAGCACCGGATAGCCAATATGGTTGGCCACCGCGATCGCCTCTTCGCGGGAGCGGGCTATGCCGTTGGCGGGCTGTTTAAGCTTCAGCTTCGTCACCAGCGCCGCGAACCGCTCGCGATCCTCTGCTAGGTCGATCGCATCGGGCGACGTGCCGAGGATCGGGATGCCTGCATCCTCCAGCGCCTGCGCGAGCTTGAGCGGCGTCTGTCCGCCGAACTGGACGATCACACCGACCAGCGTGCCGTTCGAGCGCTCCTTGTAGAGGATTTCCAGCACATCCTCGACCGTCAAAGGCTCGAAATACAGGCGGTCGGAGGTGTCGTAGTCGGTCGAGACGGTCTCCGGGTTGCAGTTGA
>CAYOZY010000209.1:0-4201 GCA_964408525.1 uncultured Sphingobium sp.
ATGGTGCCATAGTCGTTCGAGGACCAGCGCACGAAGGCGAAGACCGCGCCGGGACGGAAGGCGATGACGCGCGTGCGGCGGTTGATGATCGTGTCAGCCGCGATGCGCCCGAAGCGGATCCATTGTTCGTAGCGCTTCTCGATCCAGGTCACTTCGACTTCGGTCAGGGCGCTGGCTGTTGCTGACCTGATGGCGTGCGAGGAGCTGTGCCGCTGCGCAGTTGGCTCGCTCATGGCCGCGCTCCTGCCACCGCGAACCCGACAAGCTTGACGCGGACGTTGAGCAGGCCCGTCGCGCCAAGATTATCCACAGGCGGCAAAAGGGTTAGCAAGAATCCGAAGGATTCTTTTCTATTAGCATCGTTAGAGGAGCGCCGATTTGCCGCAGATTTCTGCGGGTTTCCGCATGGTCTCGGTTTTTGATAGGCCGAGGATCGGGTTTCCGATGGGCCGAGTCCGACGGTTTTTAATAGGCCGAATGTCATGCCAACTTCTCCACAGGGAAACCGACGCGCCGGGCAGCGGCAACGAACGGGTCGACGGGGATGGGTTTGAAGATCAGCCGCTCGCGGCCGAAGCTGTGCTCAAGGCTCAGATGGTAGCCCGGGAGAGACTGCTGCCGGACGATGGTCCGCAGCTCGAATGCGAATTGCTTGAGCGGCGAAAGCGCACCTGATTTGAGATGAAGGTGCGGAACGTCGAAGCTCCAGCCACCGCGCTGGTGTCCACCATGCTTGCGCACGATACGGTAGAGCCAGCGTTCAACGCCCCCTGTCAGCTTGAAATAGGCGCGGTCGATCGTCAGGATCAGGCCGCGATCGAGCACACCCGCATAGAACCAGTCGGGCAGGATGAGCTCGATACCAACGGCTCGGCCACGGTCGTCGAGTGTCTCCCGCCATTCGTTGATCCAGGAGAAGCGGTGGCGTCGGCGCTGGTGTTGCTGGCGGATCGACGTGGCAACGGTCGTCGATTGCAAGCGGTCGAGCGCTGCGCGCAGCCGCTCATAATGGTCCTTGCCAGTCCCACGCCCGATGAAGGTCAGAATCTCGTGCGGACGGGCGGCGATGTGCCGAGATGTCGGGCGGCCTGCGTCGCGCGCTTCGACGAGCTGACTCGCCGCCCAAATCAGAATGTCGGCATCCCAGATGGTCGCCATGCCATGTTCGGCCACGGCTTCGACCGAGATCCATGTGGCCCCCATCGCAAAGTCGATCGGTGCGGAGCGCCGCGACTTGGCAAGGCTGAAGAAGGGCCAGGACATCAGATCCTGAGCATCGCGCGCGGCAATGTCACCGGGCATCGTGTGGAACAGGTCAAGCTGTTGCTGGGGGCTCACTAAACGCATCAACGGCGCACCGGACGTGCTGACAGGCAAATGCCTTGTCCGGGATCGGATGTTGAATTGCGGCGACCATTTTGCGCCCAGGCATCGAGATCGACTATGGCATAGACAATCCGCCGACCGAGCTTGTGAAAGGCTGGCCCCGTCCCATAGCAACGATGCTTTTCAAGTGTGCGGGCTGAGAGACCCAAATGCACGGCAGCATCGGGCGTCCTGACATAGCGCGGGAATACCGGGACGAAATCTCCATCCATGAAACGTCTCCTGTGAAGTGCCGGACACAAGGGGTTGGCCCGGCGAGCAGGAGGCGAGATTTGAGATTTTCAGGGACTTGGGTGAACGGACATAAGGCGTTGCTGCCGAATGTCCCGATCAGTGGCCGCTCAACAGGGCGATATAGCCGCCGTCGCGCATAGCGAGCGCCTGTCGCTGCCAGCGAGCAATCCGTTTGCGCTCGCTCGACGTATCCCATTCGGCGGCCGAATATTGCCCGGTATCGCGTTCGATAAGTTCGATGTCCAATTCGCGTGTGGTTGCGCCGCCAGACAGCGCATCAAGCAACCGAAGCCATTGGACCAGACGCCAGTGCTCTGACGGACCGGGCGCAAGGCAGAACGGGAGCTTCTTCACATGCCCGAGACGGCAATGATCATGAAAATCGGAAACGGCGGCCTTCCGTGTTTCCCAAAATGCGTCGCCCGGAAGAACATAGGCGAGCGGTTCGGTCTCTGTTGTCTCGCCGCGAATATTCAGGCGGTAGCGGCGCTTCGCCGTCGAGAGGACGAGATGCCGCCCTTCCTCATCGCGGTGCTCGGCCGCGATATCCATGCCGTCGACAATTTCGGCTTGGCTGCAGCCGTCACAAGGGAATGGTGCCGGGCGCAGAAGGATGACGCTGGCCGCTGTAGATGGGTGCCAGACAATCGGGAGATGGTGGGCTGGAAGATCAGGGTCCGCAGCGAAAGACCAACCCCCAGTGCCGAGCCAGACGACTCAGCGCGAGTGGCGCATCGTCAACGGCTTCAGCATATTGGTCGCGGTATTCAGGATTGCGGCGCAGGAATTCCTGCGCGAAATCCGTGCGGTCATAGTTTTCATACGCTTTGGCGTAATTCTCCGAACGCCAGTCGGGCGGCTTCTCCATCGCACCTCTCCTATGAGGTTTTTTTGGAGTCGAACGATCACGTCGGAGCCGTGACGAGAGAAGTGCTCGAGTCAGTTCCGGGCTCCCCCGCGGCAAGGCACAATCGATTGCGCCAGATTGGTGCTAAATGCCCAGTTTCATTGGGTTCGCGGGACCATCAGGTGCTTGTAGCCGTGTTGCGTCATCCACTTGGCGCGGGCGAGATGAGTATCATAGACCCTTCGCGCGCGATCCGGCTCACTGGCTGGATCGATGGCGAAGATGATCGAAACCACCTCTTCCCATGATGCCTCGTCCTTTTCGGCATCCAGCAGGCGAAGATACGTGACAAGGTGGCGCTCATCATAAGCGCTCAATCGGTCTGACTGCGGTGGTTCATCGGCAAACTCAGGAGCCGACATGGGTCTCTCCTTGTAGCAAAACCTGTTTAGCGACTGCGCCCCTGCAACGCGCGCAGAGAAGCAGGGTGAACTTATCCCCAATCGGGCAGTGCGCTATCCCCAGCACGGGATAATGCCGAGCCCAGATTGCCGGGACAAAACATTCCCAGAGGCAATGATCTGCCTGTTGTAGTTCAGAAATTGTAAAATTGCTGCTGAGATTCGGTGAATGGCGGTGGGTTTGCGTTCAACGACCGCCAGGTTTTTCGAAAAATCGCACGGGATCGACGGCAAGTTCTTCTGCGAGTCGCTCAATCGTGTCGAGCGTCGGCGAATTGGCTGCGCGTTCGAGAAGGCCGACATAGTTTCGGTTAATTCCGGCACGATGCGCCAATTCCTCCTGCGAAAGCCCACTGGCGTGTCGCAATCGCCTTAAATTCGTCCCAAAAATCTCCCGAAGCCTCATGCTTCGTGGGTCGGCGTAACCCTAATATACTGCCACCCAATATACTAGGGATTCGTCATCGCCCGGAGTGACCCGGGCGATGACTTGGTCGATTCAATGGTCGTTGCGGCGGCTCGGGCGGTTCCAGACCAGATCGTGACTGCCGTCTTCGGCTTCGAACAGCTGGGCGAAAATGGGTGCCATGAAGCTGGGGTCGTCGAGCTTCACCGAAAGGTACGGACGGTCGTCCTGGGTGCGCTTTTTCCAGGCTGCGCCGATTTCGACTTCGCCGATGAGGACCCGGTGAGTGGGGGCATTGCCGCTGGTGTTTTCTTCCGCGACGATCCTGACTGATTTGGCCTGAAGGGCGAGAGTGACGATCTGGCCCCGGAGTTCGCCCGAAACCATCTTGAAGTTGCCGATCTTTGCCATGGGTATTTCCTTTCCGTTGGACGGGACCGCGCCAGTGCGGCCTCGATGCGCGGATAAGGGTCAGCCAGTGGCAGGCGCCGCAGCGTCAGCCCGCAGCGTTAGCGAAGGACGGTGTGGCCGGGCTTTCTTGTCTCGCGAGGAACGGCGGAACGCCGGGGGAAGAAAGTTCGGCAAGCACCGTTGCGGCAAGCCTGCCAAGCGAAGCGTCTGGCTGACATGGGCGCGGATCGAAAGAGGCCGTACTGGTCGGTTCTGCCGGGAAGGACGCCAGATGCTGATCGCATGCACTGGCTCGGCTGAACGCTGGCCCTGAACCCTCGGTTCAAAATCGGCCAAGTAAAGGAAGCGACTGGAGCGCCGGTCTTGCCCCCTCACGCCATCACTCGGCCGACATGGATTGGCCTGTAGAGGCTTGCCCACCCACGGGACTGGCAAACTGTGGGGTGACGCACGTAT
>CAYOZY010000210.1:0-1517 GCA_964408525.1 uncultured Sphingobium sp.
GGGACTGCCCGAGTGATGGGTGCAATTCGCTGCCATCAATTATGGCAGAGCGACCGTCCAAGTGCCTACAGCAATGACCTAGGGATGTTTGATCCCAGACTTTGATGGTGCATTATTCAGTGTCAGCTGGAAGGAAGCACTATGGGCCAGGTTCTCCATGGGAGCGCCACAACGACTAAGGCAGTCCGTCGAGCGATACAGCATAGTCAAGCGAGCTTGAGGACGCTGGCCAAGCGCTACGGGATCAACCAGAAGACCGTCGCCAAGTGGAAGAAGCGGACCGCGACCGCCGATCTACCGACCGGCCCGAAGGTCGCGAGATCGACCGTGCTGTCGGTCGAGGAGGAAGCGGTGATCGTGGCCTTTCGCCGGCACACGCTGCTTCCGCTGGACGACTGCCTCTATGCCTTGCAGGCCAGCATTTCGCATCTGACGCGCTCTTCACTGCATCGCTGTCTCCAACGCCACGGCATCTCTCAGTTGCCGAAGATCGAGGGCGACGCGCCCAATAAGCGCAAGTTCAAGAGCTACCCGCTCGGCTACTTCCACATCGACATTGCCGAAGTCCGTACCGAGGAGGGGCGTCTATACCTGCTTGTGGCCATTGATCGCACTACCAAGTTCGCCTTTGTCGAGTTGCACCAAAAGGCCACCCGTCGGATCGCCGCTGACTTCCTGCGTCACCTCGCCGCCGCGGTGCCCTATAAAATCCACACCGTGCTCACCGACAATGGGACGCACTTCACCGACCCCACGGGCGATGGCTGGACGCCCGGCGATATCAAGAAGATGCAGGCAGAGAACCAGCGCTTCCTCTGCCATGCGTTCGAGTTCGCCTGCGCCGAGCTGGACGTAGACCATCGGCTGACAAAGCCTCGGCATCCCTGGACCAACGGTCAGGTCGAGAGAATGAACCGGACGATCAAGGACGCGACGGTCAAACGCTACCACTACGACAGCCACGACCAACTCCGGCAACACCTCGCCGACTTCATTGCCGCCTACAACTTCGGTCGACGTCTCAAGACCCTGAAGGGCCTCACACCATACGAAGCCATCTGCAAAGCGTGGCTCCGAGAACCACACCGATTTACGTCAGATCCGACCCATCAAATCCCGAGACCAAACATCTAAACTTTGGCAGCCGACAGCAGGGGAGCGGAAGCCGTATTTCGTATCGGTTCGCTCACCACCAGCTATGTTCATTTCTGCTTCCTGTCCGCACCCGTTACCGTCGCGCGGATCTTCACCGACAAGGTTTGAGCGAACAGGTCGCACTATGGCGCGGGGGCAGTGTTTGGCCCGCCGCCGCGCCTGATCTTAACACCTAGCAAAATGGCGACGAAGCGGATGTTGTCTCGTTCCGCGCGGTGGTATTGCGCTGAATATCGTGGCCAGATTCTGGCCAATAACTGCCGTCCGGTATATTTGAGCATGACTCCGACATCGAACAAGTCGTAGCTGGTGCCAACGCAATCGCAATTACGGTGACCTATGCCGAGGCGAGGCTTTGAATG
>CAYOZY010000210.1:1527-4189 GCA_964408525.1 uncultured Sphingobium sp.
ATCTAGGCGGCCTAAGAACGGCGCTAACCCGTACCATGCCGATAAGGCTGGCAATCACCGGCGAGATGATCGATCAACGCGCGGACAGACGGCAGCATGCCCCGGCGCGGCGGGAAGATGGCATTGACCGTAATATTGGGGGACTTCCATCCGGAAAGAAGTTCGATCAGTCGCCCTTGGGCAATGTCGTCAGTGGCCATCAGATTGGGCATCTGAACTATGCCGATGCCTGCAAGAGCCGCCGCGCGGATGGCGGGCAGGTCATCGCTGACCAGACGTGGTGTGAAGGGAATGTCCACGGTCGCGCCAGTTTCGTCGAGCAATGTCCATGCATGAGGGGCGCCATTGGCCTCCAAGACTGGCTGGCCTACGGCAATACCGGGGTAGCGGGACAGGTCGACCGGATTTTCAGGTAATCCCGCTGTCTTGAGCAGCTCTGGCGAGGCAACAAGGCACTGGCTGACTTCACCCAACTTGCGCATCACGAGGCTGGCACTGTCCACCTTAACCTCGCCGGTGCGGATGACGAGATCGAAGCCCTCACCGATCAGATCCACTGGTCGGTTGTATGCTTTCAATTCTATCTCGACCCTGGGAAATGCCGCCATGAACTCGGCAATTGCCATACCCATGCGATAGGTCAGCAACCCCGGCGGGCAGGTAACGCGGATCAGGCCGGCGGGTTCCGCCTGCACCGAATCGATCGCCTGCTGCGCGGTTTCGGCCTCTACCAGCATGGCAAGGCAATGCTGATAATAGGTATGCCCGATATCGGTAATAACGAACTTACGTGTAGAGCGCTGGATCAGCCGCACGCCAAGCCGTTGCTCCAGCCCGGCAATGCGACGGCTGAGTTTGGACTTCTGCATGCCCAGTGCGCGTGCGGCGGGCGCGAAGCCGCCATGGTCCACGACTTTCACGAAATAGGCGAGATCGTTGAGATCGAACATCGTCCTGTTTATGAGACAGTCATTCCTGTTTGGCAATCTACCTATAAAACTGTCCTGTCCATATAACTCTCCATGACAGCAACGGCGTGAGTCGCTTGCGAATGGAGACAGGCAATGAAGACCGTTCTTGGACGTTACAGCAATCCCAACCGTCACTGGGTCGGCGATGGCTTTCCGGTGCGCTCGCTCTTTTCCTACAATACGCTGGGCGCGCATATCAGCCCGTTCCTGCTGCTCGATTTTGCCGGGCCGCATTACTTCGAGCCGGCCACGAGCCCGCGGGGCGTCGGGTCGCACCCGCATCGCGGCTTCGAGACCGTGACCATCGTTTACGAAGGCGAAGTTTCGCACCGGGATTCCACCGGCAAGGGCGGCACGATCGGACCCGGCGATGTCCAGTGGATGACGGCGGCGGGCGGTATCCTGCACGAGGAGTTTCATTCCGAAGGCTTCACGAAGTCCGGTGGTCCGTTCCGCATGGTCCAGCTGTGGGTCAATCTTCCTGCGAAGGACAAGATGAGCGATCCCGGTTACCAGTCGATCACCTCGGCCGACATTCCCGTTGTCTGCCTGCCCAATGACGTGGGCAAGGCACGGATCATCGCTGGCGAGTTCGAAGGGACGAGGGGCCCGGCGACGACCTTCACGCCAATCAATGTGTGGGATCTGCGGCTAGCGGCAGATGCCGATCTGACGCTCGACTTGCCCGAAGGCCACACTGCGGCGCTGGTGGTGCTGTCCGGCCATATCACTGTGGCCGGCAGCCAGGAAGCGGGCGAAGCGGAAATGGTCCTGCTGTCGCGTGAAGGCGAGGGTGTGAGCGTGAGGGCCGACGGTGATGCCACTGTGCTGGTCCTCAGTGGTGAACCGATTGACGAGCCTATCGTCGGTTACGGCCCCTTCGTGATGAACAGCGAGGAGGAAATCCGTGCCGCCGCGGAAGACTTCAACAGCGGACGCTTCGGCCAGATGGCTACGGCGTGACCGCAGGGGAGAGCCGGCAACAGCCCCCCGTCCGGCTCTCCCCCACTTCTTCACGCGGGGCACATATGAAGAGGAGATATCCCATGTCCCAACCTGCAAATTTCAACGGCGCGCGCCCGGTGATCGATCCCGATGACGCCGCGATGCTGCTGATCGATCATCAAAGCGGTCTGTTTCAGACCGTCGCCGATATGCCGATGCCGGCACTGCGCAACCATGCAACCGCGCTGGCCAAGATGGCGACGCTCACCAAAATGCCCGTCATCACCACTGCATCGGTGCCGCAGGGCCCCAACGGCCCGCTCATCCCCGAAATTCACGCCAATGCGCCTCATGCCAAATATGTCGCGCGCAAGGGGGAGATCAACGCCTGGGACAACCCGGAATTCGTCGATGCGGTCAAAGCCACGGGCCGCAAGACGCTGATTATTGCGGGCACCATCACCAGCGTATGCATGGCCTTCCCGGCGATCAGCGCGGTAGCCGAAGGCTACAAGGTATTTGCCGTGGTTGATGCCTCGGGCACCTATTCCAAGATGGCGCAGGAAATCACGCTGGCGCGCGTGGTGCAGGCCGGTGTTGTGCCGATGGATACCGCGGCGGTTGCCTCCGAACTGCAACGCACCTGGCACCGCGACGATGCGCAGGAATGGGCACAGCTCTACACGCTGATCTGTCCGCCGTCAGCACCAATGGCACAGATTTGAGGTTGTGATTTAAGGAGGATT
>CAYOZY010000211.1:0-3399 GCA_964408525.1 uncultured Sphingobium sp.
CGTGAGCTGGGTTTAGACCGTCGTGAGACAGGTTAGTTTTACCCTACTGATGAATTGTTGTCGCGACAGTAATCCAACTTAGTACGAGAGGAACCGTTGGTTCAGACAATTGGTTTATGGGGTTGGCTGAACAGCCAGTGCCCCGAAGCTACCATCTGCAGGATAATGACTGAACGCCTCTAAGTCAGAATCTATGCTGGAAAGCGATGATATATCCGTTCATTGTGTTTACGCGTAGCGATAGGCTTCGGCCGAACACCTAATTTGATCGCCTTTCGGGCACTTTGAACGTTAAATCCTTTGTAGACGACTTTGATATGGAACTGGGTATTGTACGTGTGAGAGTAGGCTTGTCTTACGATCCACTGAGATTAAGCCCGTGTTCTGGTGATTTGTGATCTCATCGCAAATTGCGCGCTATTATTGCGCCCCCCTCCCATTACCAATAAACATAAACAAACCATAAAACACCCCATAAGAGTAATACATATCTCTCTTATCCAACCTCATTCTACTTCCATGTAACTTCATAGTGATCCAACCTATATGACACCTACTCTGACCCTTTTCCCTTGTACTTTTTTTGTTGTTATAGAATATAGTGATGCTGTTTGAAAGAGTGGAGATGGATGTCTTGCATAATGTAGAAACTGTTGATTGAATATGAATAGTTGGTGAGTTATAGTTGGTCAAAGGTGGTACCCGGTTATGGGTATCGGTCCGATCCTTATCAGTAGTATGCATATGCCTTATGGGAAGGTACGCATAAGGGTAGTGGTTTAATCGGGCTTATGGGAGCTTATCGGTAGTGGTGCATAAGGCTTATCGGAAGTGGGACTATTCTCATGAGGAACACGGTAGCAAGTCTTGACTTTCTCTTGAGTTGGGTGACATGACATGACTTTGGTTGTGATCTGTCACTTGAGGACTTGATGTGAAGTCAGACTTGATGTGTTTCTTATGGGAAAACAGTCATTCTTATGGGAAAAAGTGATAGAAAGACAGTGAAATGACCGATTAACAGTCCATAAGTGGTGAATGGAAGATGAATTACAAGACTACAAGACTCCTAAATACATACAGCATTCATACAGTACAACATTTCAAACATCCAGGCACTCAAATCCAAAAACCGGACCGGATTTCATGTCAACGAATTCTAAACTAGCCCTATTGGGACTTTTGTAGTGGACAAGACATAGGACTATAGGTATATATACCCATTTGGTACCCTTCTCTCGCCCAGCCCGCCCAGCCTCGCCCACTCCGCCCAGCTGGCCCAACAGGCGGGAGACCAATTTTGAAAAAGTTCATCTTTTTTACTTCAAGTACTAAATAGTGGTAGATCTCCATGGATGTTGAGATGTAGCCGGAACAGAGCATACCAATCGATTTCAAATTACTTAGCAATAATGCATTTGATGGTAGTTGGGAAGAGAGGTGTGAGTGTGTAGTAGAGTATTGAGTATCTCTGCCCTCCTTCCCCCACATTCAGCTACTTTTCCCTTGTATAGCAGTAGAAGAGTAGTTGAAGTGCTTCCTTCACCCTTCAATCCTTGTCAAATCGCTCTTTCATGTACTTGAGATGGAGGAAATGCAAAGGTTGTTGCAAGAAGAGACTTTGTGTGCAAGTGGTGTGTCCATGGAAGAAGTGCATGTCTCTCACACATTCATTCACACAGACACATGAGATACCACACATACACACACACTCTTCCTTCATGCAAATTCCTTCATGATTATCACTACCAGGTCCCTTGAGAGTGTTTTGATGCAATCCTTGACCAGCTATCACCTTCTTTCTCTCATACTACTACTCCATGGTCTTCACTCTACCACTCTCTCTCTCGTGACCTCAGACACAGTCACTTCTCAACCATTGCCTTTCCACACATATAATTCCCTGATAATCCATCTCTAGGACCTACTTAGTGATGGTGTGGACAGTGGATTGCACATCTATCACTGGAAGTAGAGATGGAGTGTCTCATCACCACACCTACAGTCACTCTCTTCCACGACCCTTTGACTCCGACCTCTCTCTCTCTCCTTCCAGTCATTTCCACTCGAACCACTACTCAAACTATCCATCCCTAGTCTCTACCAAGTGATTTGCGCCATGAGTGACTGCCATCTGAGCAGTGGATCAAAAGTTATGATTTCGAAAGTCACTTACCATGCTGTGTGAAAAAGTGATCGACCGCCGCACGAACATGTGACGAAATCGATCTTTTCGCGCTTGACACTTGACAGACAAACAAATACTTTACAGTACAATGACTGCTAGTAGTTAGCTTTGTCATGTAGTGTACAGAAGATACCATGGATATAGTCGTTGATATCTATGTCCTGAGCATGGTAAGTCAGTCTAGTAGTGACTTTCTCTGATGGAGATGCATGGTTCTCTGTAGTGAAGACATCTACTGCAGTCCTTCCTGTCCCAGTAGACTAAGTATGGACCACTCCATGAACCATGAAAAATCTGAAGGTCAGAGTCACCTGGTGAGTGAGAACCAAGAGTTGAGACCAGTGTCGTACCTGTTCATTTGAGTGTGTGAATAGGGAAAACAGTGTTGGTCGAATGAGATCTCGACAATGACAAGTCACACAGCCAAACTTCTTGAAGAGACTCATAAGGTATCATAAAAGACAAGAGTCCTCCAAGTTATTCCGGGATCTGTGAAGTGGTTGTGGAGATTGGTTGCAAAAAGTGAAAAGTGTGAACTAAATTGACCGTTGCTGATCGCCAAGTGACACAGCGGTCGATTGGTCAACTTTGGTCGTTTTCTGTTCTTATTTTCAAGAATTCTCACTTCACGTGTCAAATGTTGACGGTTTGTGACTTGCCCGCTGGCGTTCGAGTCTCTTTTGCACATGCGTGTTTCGGTCGGCGTCCGCCACATGGTACGGAAAAGTAGGAGAGTTTTGCCTATTTCACCTTTTTTAGTGATGTAGATGATTGTATATTCCACTCAATTTCCATGTAACGTAAACAATACGATATAACTTCATTGTCCATGCAAGCTTGATGTACCATTTCACTCTTTTACTCAACTTACAACTCCTCCAAAGTGACCCATGGTACTGTACCATAGTGCGTCCGTATGTTATTTCACGTTTTTCTCCCCCACCCATGGTCCGATGGGGGACTAACTTGGTGAAATATAAGATAATACATAATAACCAATTTTATGGTACAATGCTTGAATGATACTTGTACCATGTTGGTACAGTACCAGGACAACATAGTCACCACCCCCTGTCCTCATACAACCATGTTCTACAATAACCGGACCACAGCCGGCTAGGTATGCTGTGGTGGGGTACCCCCCATATATGGCAGTAGGGACCATTCTCCCGTTACCTTATGGGTATCTGGGGGTCCCTGCTCCTCGGATT
>CAYOZY010000211.1:3409-4166 GCA_964408525.1 uncultured Sphingobium sp.
GTACCCGGACCACATACCCATCTGAAGTGTGAATTTTCCTCTCTACGAAATGGGTGTGTCTAACACAACCAATCGTATCTGCTTTCGAGCGACAACTGCTTCAGCTCTGATATCGATGCGTGTGATTGCGCAGCGACGATAAGCTGAAGCTAGCCACTGATTCGAGTCGTCCGATTTCATCGGAAGACGAAGGTTCAGGTCAATGGCTGACCTATGTAAAGAGGTTGTACGTAGTAGCATCAGATGCCTCACAGCATACGAATGCGAAGAGAACACCTTGCATAGTAATCGGATTTCCCCCTTGCGGATGACGACTCTCGTTAGTCTCGTCTATCAAGGAAGAATCCACAAATCGGCATCAGTCCGATTACCTGCTTCTTAGTACGCTGATCCGTAGAGTAATGCATAGTAGAATCTCATTCTCGTTGTGTGAAAGGATAGTGGAAGGAAGATCGAAAGGCTTGTTAACCACTTGCCAATCGTCGGTAATCGGAGTTTTGTCCGATGGGTATATTGAAACTTGACGCAGGAGACTGCTGCTGTGTAAGCGCCGTTTGTGTAAGAACTTATGGATAAGCGCCAGCGGTAGATCGATTGTAATCGAGTTGTTACTTTCATTTGAAAGTATGGTGAGAACGCAGGGAGTTAAGGGTGCACTTCGTGTGTGTCTGCGACTCCATTGTTATGTATCAACATATTTATCAGATAGTAACCTGGTTGATTCTGCCAGTAGCATACGCTTGTCTCAAAGATTAAG
>CAYOZY010000212.1:0-1385 GCA_964408525.1 uncultured Sphingobium sp.
GCGACGGTTTCTACTTCCTTGAGATGAACACCCGGCTTCAGGTGGAGCACCCGGTCACCGAGGAGATTACCGGCCTCGATCTGGTCGAGCAGATGATCCGCGTGGCGAATGGCGAGAAGCTCGCCTTCACGCAGGCCGACGTGAAGATCAATGGCTGGTCAATCGAGAATCGCGTCTATGCCGAAGACCCGTATCGCGGGTTCCTGCCTTCCACCGGCCGCCTGATCCGCTACAACCCGCCCGAAGCGGGTGATGGCGTGCGCGTCGACGATGGCGTGCAGGAAGGCGGCGAGGTCAGCATGTTCTATGACCCGATGATCGCCAAGCTCGTCACCTGGGCGCCGACGCGGCTGGAAGCCATCGACAAGCAGATCGCGGCGCTCGACAGCTTCGAGATCGAGGGGCTTGGCCATAATATTGATTTCGTCTCGGCGATCATGCAGCATGACCGCTTCCGGGCCGGGAACATCACCACCGGCTTCATTGCCGAGGAATACCCGGAAGGCTTCCATGGCGCAACCGCCTCGCCGGAACTGCTCCGGCGCCTGGCTGCGGTGGCGGCGTTCGCGGGCATGGCTCAGGCGGATCGCGCCCGCCGCGTCGATGGACAGCTCGGCAAGCGCCTGCGTCCGCCGACCGACTGGGTGGTGCAGATCGCCAAGGTCGATCACGCCGTGATGATCAGCGGCGATGAGGTAATTGTCGACGGTGCGGCTCTCGACATGAGCCTCGAATATACGCCGGGCGATCGCATCATCGACGCGGAGTTCGGCGACGAGAAATTGTCGGTCCGCATCGCGCCGGTGCGCACAGGCTTCAAGCTGACAACACGCGGCGCAAGCCATATCGCGCGAGTTTTGCCCGCGCATGTCGCGCCGCTCGTGACGCATATGATCGAGAAAATCCCGCCGGATCTTTCGAAATATCTCATCTGTCCGATGCCGGGGCTGCTGGTTTCGCTCAATGTCGGCGCGGGCGACAAGGTCGAGGCCGGCCAGCCGCTCGCTGTGATCGAGGCGATGAAGATGGAGAATATCCTGCGCGCCGAAAAAGCGGGCGTGGTGAAGGCAGTCAATGCCGCAGCCGGGGATAGCCTCGCCGTCGATGCCGTGATTCTCGAAATGGAATAATCGCGCTGGAACAAAGCGCCCTGTTGCATGGGCGCGGTATCCCGCTATTGCTCTTTTCAAATAGGCTATAGCAGATGGAGAGGCTCATTGGCCGATCGTGAAGTAAGCAGGTCCGAGATGCGGCTGGTTATCGGCGCGTCATCGGCTGGCACGGTGTTCGAGTGGTATGATTTCTTCATTTACGCGACGCTGGCAGGCTTCATCGGCAAGGCTTTCTTTCCAGGGGACGACGTCTGGCTGTCCCTGTTATTCGCC
>CAYOZY010000212.1:1395-4142 GCA_964408525.1 uncultured Sphingobium sp.
GTAGGCTTCGGCTTCCGTCCTCTCGGAGCGGTGCTGTTCGGCTTTCTCGGCGACCGGCTGGGGCGCAAATATACCTTCCTTGTTACCGTGACGCTCATGGGCATCGCCACTGCGGGCGTCGGGCTCGTTCCCTCGGCGGAGAGCATTGGCTATGCCGCGCCGGCGATCGTGCTGTTGCTGCGGATATGTCAGGGGCTGGCGCTGGGTGGCGAATATGGCGGCGCGGCGGTTTATGTCGCGGAACATGCGCCGGACGGGCGGCGCGGTTTCTACACGAGCTTCATTCAGGCGGCTGTCGTGGGTGGCTTCGTGCTGAGCCTGATCGTGGTGCTCACCTGCAAGGCGCTGATCCCCGCGGACGCATGGGCAACATGGGGATGGCGCGTGCCGTTCCTCGTCTCGCTGCTGCTGCTGGGGCTGTCGCTGTGGATGCGCATGAAGCTCTCCGAAAGCCCGGTGTTTCAGGCGATGCGCGAGGAGGGGGAAGTGGCGAAAAACCCGTTCGTGGAGAGCTTCACCTATCCGGGCAACAAGAAACGGATATTCGTGGCTCTGTTCGGCATTGCAGCGGGTCTGACGGTGATCTGGTATACCGCGTTCTTCAACGGCCTGTCGCTGATGAAGGGGCCGATGCAGGTCGACGCGACATGGGCGGAGATCGTCGTCGGGATAGCGGCGGCGCTCGGTATGGGCTTTTTCATCTATTTCGGGCATCTCTCGGACAGGGTGGGGCGGATCAAGCCGATCCTGTGGGGCTATGCGCTGACGCTGGTGCTACTTTTCCCGCTGTTCTGGGTTATCGGTTATGCCTCGAACCCTGACCGGGCGGCGGCAGAAAAGGCCGCGCCGATCACCGTCGTCGCGGCGCAGTGCGACTTCGATCCATTCCAGTCGAAGCAGACGAGCCCATGCGGGCAGGCTCTGAGCGAGCTGACGCGGCTGGGTGTCGGATATGAGCGGCAGATCCGCGAAGGCGCTCCGGCCACGATGATGATCGGGACGAGCGAACTGCCGGTCGGCGCGGTGGCCGACATCAAGCCTGCGTTGGAGAAGGCGGGATATGATTTCGCCGTTCGCAAGCCGCCGCTTTCCAGCGCGCTGCTGATCATCGCGGCGCTGCTGATGCTGTCGGCGCTGTCGGGCGCGACCTATGGATCGGTGGCGGCGCTGCTTTCCGAATATTTCCCGCCGCGCATCCGCTATTCCTCGATGTCGATCCCCTATCATATCGGCACCGGCTATTTCGGAGGATTTCTTCCGATCATCAGTCTCTATATTGCGGCGCGCAGCGGGGATGTCTATGCGGGCCTCTGGTATACATTCGCGGTCGTGCTGATGGCGCTGCTCGTTTGTTTGTGGGGGCTAAAAGAGACCAGGGGTATTGACTGGTCGACATAATCTTGTGGGGGGCGGCATCAGCCAATGAGCATGAAGTATCAATCGCCGCTGCGCCTGAGGCTCGATCGCGCGGCGCTCGTCTCCAATTATCGATGGCTGGAGGAAAAGAGCGGGTCAGCGGCCTGTGGCGCGGCGATCAAGGCCAATGGCTATGGGCTGGGCGCTGAAGGCGTGATGGCGCATCTCGCGGCGGAAGGCTGTCGCGATTTCTTCGTGGCGACATGGGAGGAAGCGCAGCAGGTTCAGAGGCATCTTGAAGCTTCTCTTTCCCTTAGCGTCTTCCACGGTGTGCGCCCCGAGGACATGGACATAGCGCTCGCCTCTCCCGCGCGCCCGGTGTTGAACAGTCCCGCGCAAATAGCCCGCTGGAAGGCGGCGAATGGCGGTCCTTGCGATGTGATGATCGATACCGGCATGAACCGGCTGGGCCTGTCTATTGACGGGCTTGACCTGTCGCTGTTCGAGGGGCTGGAGATCGATACGGTGATGAGCCATCTCGTCGCGGCGGACGAAGACCATCATCATCTCAATGACATCCAACTCATGCTCTTTAGTGATATCGCCAAGAAGGTGAAAGCAAAGCGCTACAGCCTCGCGAACAGCGCCGGAATATGCCGGGGGCCGGATTTCGCTTTTGATCTGACACGCCCCGGCATCGCGCTCTATGGCGGAGCGCCGCACCCGGACTGCGAACTGTTCATCCGGCCGGTGGTGGCTCCGCAGGCGGAGATATTGCAGCGCCGCACCGTGCGCGGTGGCGAGACTGTCGGCTATGGCGCGACATTCACCGCTGACCGGACGATGGAAACGGCGACGCTCAACATCGGCTATGCCGATGGCTATGCACGCATCTTTTCCGGCTCCGGTGCGGCAATCAAGGACGGCGCGCGGCTTCCTGTCATCGGACGGGTGTCGATGGATCTGGTGACGATCGACGTAATGAACTGCCCGGAGTTGCAGGAAGGCGACTGGGTCGATCTCGATTATGACCTGAGCTACACCGCGCTCGTTTCCGGCCTGTCGGAATATGAGCTGTTGACGCGGCTGGGCCACCGTTTCGAGCGCTACTGGGTGTGATGCAATAAAAAGCCGCCCGGAAGCCCGGACGGCCTTTTTGTCGAAACTGTCCTCTGCAGTTTACCGCTCGATGCACATGGCGATGCCCATGCCGCCGCCGATGCAGAGCGTCGCGAGGCCTTTTTTTGCATCGCGCTTGGCCATTTCATAGAGCAATGTGGTCAGCACTCGCGCGCCCGATGCGCCAATAGGGTGTCCTATGGCGATCGCGCCGCCATTGACATTGACCTTCTCTGCATCCCAACCCAGTTCCTTGCCGACTGCAAGCGCCT
>CAYOZY010000213.1:0-4138 GCA_964408525.1 uncultured Sphingobium sp.
CGAAAGTTAAAGCGCACCGCCCGATAGCCGCACTGGACAAAGGCCTTGGCAAGGCAGCCCTGTTGCGAACGGAAAAGGTTCTGGAAGGTAAAGAGGGTCAGAAGCTCGCGCGACTTTCGAGAACCACTTATCTACGCGGCGGCGGCGGTTTTGGCGGAAACGACGAACCGTCCGCCGCACGCCCCGCGCCACCGGAGGGTCCGCCTCTCCATCTGGTTCGACACACGACCCGCGAAGAGCAGGCATTGCTATATCGACTAAATGGCGACCTAAACCCGCTGCATTCCGATCCAGCTGTCGCACAACGGGCTGGCTTTTCCCGGCCCATATTGCACGGCCTGTGTACCGCTGGTGTGGTCTGTCGTGCGTTGTTGCGGACACTGGTCAGCTATGAGGAGGAACGCTTGACCGGGCTGCGGCTTCGCTTTGCCGCCCCCGTTATGCCCGGCGAAACACTTATCACGGAAATTTGGGCAAACGGTCGTTTCCGAACACGTGTTGAAGGCCAGGATCGTATTGCCATCGATGATGGCCAGGCGATTTTTTCAAGTAGCCCTGCCACCGCTGACAAACCCGATTTATCCACGGAGAACACTGTGACATGCTGAAGGACAAGGTAGCCCTGGTAACAGGAGCCGGAGGAGGGATAGGGCGAGCAATCGCGCGTGCACTGGCAGCAGCAGGGGCCGCGGTGCTGGTCAACGATATCGGCGTCTCTCTCGCCGGAGAGGGCGGCTCAGCTTCCCCGGCAGAACAAACAAGGGATTTGATCGTCGCGGCAGGCGGTCGTGCTGCCATCAGCACTCATAGCGTATCCGATTGGAATTCTGCGCAAAAAATGGTGGCTACCGCGATCGAACATTTCAGTCGCCTCGATATCGTCGTCAACAATGCCGGCATTCTTCGCGATGCCTTTTTCCACAAAATGACGCCGGAAGAATGGTTATCGGTGGTCAATGTCCATCTCAACGGCAGCTTTTTCGTGAGCCGAGCGGCGGCCGATATATTCCGTGCCCAGAACTCAGGCGCATATGTTCACATGACTAGCACTTCCGGGCTCATTGGCAACAACGCGCAGGCTAATTATTCCGCCGCCAAAATGGGTATCGTTGGTCTATCAAAGACCATAGCGCTTGATATGCAGCGCTATGGAGTGCGATCAAATTGCGTTGCGCCTTTCGCATGGGGCAGAATGACCGATAACATCAAAGCGGAAACTCCCGACCAAATTGCCCGGGTTGAAAATCTAAAGAAGATGACTCCGGAAAAGAACACTCCTCTTGTAGTGGCTCTGGCGTCTGACGCAGCCAGCGCGGTCAACGGGCAGATATTCGCAGCCCGCAATAATGAAATCCTGCTGATGAGCCAGAGTCGACCTTTGCGCTCGGTTCAGCGATCCGACGGGTGGACACCTAAACAGGTTATCGACCACGCATTCCCTGCACTCGCGGCAGCGATGCCCACGCTTGATCGTAGTCAGGACGTTTTCACATGGGATCCTGTATGACCCGGCGTGCGGCAATCGTAAGTCCGTTGCGAACAGCGGTTGGCACCTTTGGCGGCACATTGCGCGATGTACCGGTTGAAACGCTTGGCAGTGTTGTCACGAAAGCCGTCCTTGAGCATTCCGGAATCGATCCCACCCAAATAGAAGATGTGTGTTTCGCGCAATCCTACGCTAATAGTGAGACACCGTGCGTCGGCCGCTGGATCGCCCTCGAAGCCGGGTTGCCCACCGAGGTACCGGGGTTGCAGATCGACAGAAGATGCGGCGGCGGCCTTCAGGCGCTCGTAACCGCCTCTATGATGGTGGAAACAGGCGCGTGTGACGTCGTGCTCGCGGGTGGCGTCGAAAGCATGAGCCGCATTGAATATTATACCACCGACATGCGTTGGGGAAAAAGATCCGGGACAACGCGACTGTATGACAGGCTGGATCGCGGCCGTGAACGATCACAGCCGGAACATCGATTTGGCTATATCTCCGGCATGATCGAAACTGCCGAAAACTTGGCGCGCGATTATGAGATCACGCGTGAGCAGTCCGACGCATTTGCTGCCCGTAGTCATCGTCTGGCGACCTCAGCATGGGAAGAAGGGCGCTTCAGCGACGAGATTGTGCCAATTATGGTGACGCCAATAAAAGGTGATCCTATAAGCTTCGCGCGTGACGAGGGTATTCGTTCCAGCACAACACTGGAAACACTTGCACGGCTACGTGCGCTTGAAACAGGCGGCACGGTCACTGCGGGCAATGCCGCACAGCAAAATGACGCTGCGGCCGCCTGTCTCGTGGTCGCGGAAGACCGTTTGGCCGATCTTGGCCTCGAACCAATAGCCTTTCTCAAAGGCTGGGCGGCGACGGGCTGCGATCCTGCGCGCATGGGTATCGGACCAGTGGGCGCAACGGCGAAATTGCTGATGCGCACTGGACTCACACTGGAGGACATGGATCTGGTGGAGATCAACGAAGCGTTTGCGGTGCAGGTGCTGTCGGTGCTGAAGGCGTGGAACTGGAACGACCCCGATCGCCTCAATGTCAACGGCTCCGGTATCTCGCTTGGCCATCCAATCGGGGCAACGGGAATGAGGATCATGACCACTCTTACACATGAAATGAAGCGACGTGGCGCTCGGTTTGGTCTCGAAACCATGTGCATAGGGGGTGGGCAAGGCATGGCCGCCATTTTTGAGCGGGCGTAATCATGGCCCAGGCCCGCATGTGTCAAGAGATTGCCCTTGACGCCCTGGACTGGACCAAGCTGATCCAGCCGGGTGATATGGTGGTCTGGTCTCAGGCCTCGGCCGAGCCTGTCGGCCTGACCGCCGGTTTGATGAGTGCGCGTGCGGGTCTAGGCGGATTTCGTGCATTCGTCGGCATTGGCTGTGGACAGAGCACCGACCCGGCATTTACCGATCATGTGTCATTTTCCAGCTATTGCGGCACGGGAACTAATCATATCTTGGGTGACCGCCTGGATATTTTGCCGCTGGCCTATTCCGAACTTGCCCCATGTATCGGGAAAGAGACACCTGTGGTGCTATTGAGCGTGGCGCCGGGAAGCGACGCCGAGCATTTTAGTTATGGGGCGGCTGGGGACGATACCGCAGATTTAATCAGCCGCGCTCGGCTAGTCATTGCCGAAGTGAACAGCAATATGCCTCGCACTGGGACGGGAAAGGAATTACGACGCAGTCAGATCGACATCCTGTGCCGTTCTCACCACAATCCATTAGAGCCCAATGCTGCCCGTATTGGCGAAGCAGAAGAAGCCATTGCCCGTTCCTGCGCGGCGCTGATTGAGGATGGCTCTACACTGCAGATCGGCTTGGGAGCCGTTCCTTCTGCCGTCTTGCGCTTGCTAACGCAGCATAAGGATATCGGCATTCATTCAGGCCTTATCGGCGATGAAACGTTACTGCTTGCGGAATCGGGCGCCCTTACCAACGCCCAAAAACCGATCGACACGGGCGTGAGCGTGGCAGGAATATTGATAGGCTCACAAAAACTAATGCGCTGGGCGGACAGGAACCCCGCACTGGCAATCAAGCCGACAAGCTATACTCACAACCCCAGCCTGCTGGCTTCGATCGATCGTCTGGTCGCTATCAATTCGGCAGTCGAAGTCGACTTGACCGGCCAGGTCAATGCCGAAGTGGCGGGCGGACGTTATGTTGGCGCGGTGGGGGGCGCGGGCGCCTTTTTGCGCGGCGCGCATGCGTCGCGGGGAGGTCTTCCCATCATAGCATTGCCTGCCACTGCGGGATCAGCAAGTCGCATCGTGGCCAGCCTTTCCGGTCCTGTCAGCACACCGCGCGCCGATGCCGGCCTTATCATAACTGAACATGGCGTTGCAGACCTGCGGGGGCTTTCCCTTCGCCGGCGAAGGGATGCGATGTTATCGATTGCCGCGCCGTGCCATCAGGATGCTTTGGACGCGGCGATAAACTGACCGCGCGCATCGATAGTACAGGTGCCGCGCAAGCTTTGCCTTCGCCGGCGATCAGGCAGAACCGGCTCGCTCAAGTGTCCTGCGCGCGGCAAGAAGGACAGGCAGATCGACCATTAGAGCGATTTCCAGTCAAATGGCATCATTTGACGATTCAGAAATCGCGGTAAAACAATGATATAGAGCGG
>CAYOZY010000214.1:0-4121 GCA_964408525.1 uncultured Sphingobium sp.
CGGGTGCCGGTCGATAAGATCGTCGGCCTGCGCGGCCAGGGCTGGTTCGTCGCCAATGCGACGCTCGGTCATGAGCGCGGCATGCTGGGCGATCCCGATGCCTTGGAAAACCGGTTGCTGGCGCTGATCCGACTGATGCAGGAGGAGCAGGTAGGATCGGCCCGCGCGATCGACAATCCGGTGCTGCGCGACCGACTGATCGCCCTCCAGGCCGAAGTCGCGGCGATGAAATACAACGGGATGCGGGTGCTTTCGGACCAGCTCAAGGGCGAGCCGGGCGGCATGGCCAAACTGATCGTCAAACTCCAGAGCTGCGAACTGGCGCACCAGATCTCAGCCCTGGCGATCGACACGATGGGTGAAATGGGCATCCTCTATGCGGATAGCCCGCGCCAGCGCGAAGGCGGCACCTGGCAATGGAACTACATGTTCCAGCTGGGTCTCATCATTGGCGGCGGCACCGCGCAGATCCAGAAGAACATCATTGCCGAACGCGGGCTGAATATGCCGCGCGAGCCGCGCCTGGCGCAAGAAGCCTCATCCGGCAGGAAGGAAGTCGCCTGATGGATTTCGGTCTTTCCCCCGAACAGGAAATGCTCCGCGAAACAGTCGGGCGCTGCCTTGCAGAAACCTGCCCGCTCGATCACGTCCGTGCCTGCGCGGATTCGGGCAGCGCGGCCAGCGATCGGGTCATGGCCGCTCTTGCTGACATCGGCCTGACCGGGCTAATGGTACCCGAAGCGCAAGGCGGCCTGGGGATGACCCTGCTCGATGCGGCGGTGGTTGCCGAACAGCTCGGACGGGCAGTGGCGCCGGCCCCGTTCCTGGCCCGGAGCGTACTCGCCCCCTTGGCGCTGGTGCTGGCCGGATCGCCCGCGCAGCAGGCCCAATGGCTGCCCCGGATTGCGACCGGCGAAGTGCGGTTCGGCGTCGCCATCGCCGGTATCGTCGAGGAGCGCGACGGCGCGAAGGTCCGCGCCGAATCCGCCGGGCTGACCGGCACCGCGCTCTTCGCACTCGATTTTGCCGACGCGGACCATTTCATTGTGGCCGACGAATCGGGGCGGCTGCATCTGCTTGACGCCGCTGCGAACGGAGTCGAGCGGATTGCCTTGCACACGATCGACGCCACCCGCAGCGTCGGCGAGCTGCGGTTGAGCGGCGCGGCGGCCGAACCGCTCGCCGGCGACGGCGGCGTCGCAGCGCGGCGGCTGCGCGACGCCGGACGGATCCTGCTTGCCGCGGACAGCCTGGGCGCGGGAGAGGCGATGATCGAAAAGGCGGTGGCCTATGCCGGGGAGCGCGAACAGTTCGGGCGGGTCATCGGCAGCTTCCAGGCGGTCAAGCACATGTGCGCGGAAATGGCCGCACGGCACGAGCCATGCCGGGCGCTGGTGTGGTATGCCGCGCACGCGTTCGACGCCGCCCCTGGCGAGGCGGCGCTGATGGCCTGCCACGCCAAGTCGCACACCGGCGAAGTCCACCGTTTCGTGGCGCGAACCGCGACCGAGGTGCACGGCGGCATGGGCTTTACCGACCTGCTGGGCCTGCATTTCTGGTTCAAGCGGATCGGGTTCGACCGTCAGGTCCTGGGAGGACCGGAGCGGGTCAGGGATGAAGCGGCGCAACTGCAGGGATTGACAGCGACGACACAGTAGGGCCAACCGGGAGAGAAGACCATGACCGAGTGGAATTTCGGCGATATTCTGGATGCCATCGAACCGGTGCTCCCGCCCGATGCCCCGGCATTGATCCACGGCGATCGGCGTATCACCTGGCCGGAAATGGGCGAGAGGTCCAACAAAATGGCCCGCGCGTTGCGCGACCGGGGGATCGAGCCTGGGGCCAAGGTTGCCTTCTACATGCGCAACCGGCCCGAATATGGCGAGGCGATGGCCGCCTGCTTCAAGGCCCGGCTGACCCACGTCAATATCAACTACCGCTACAAGCCGGACGAGGTCCATTACATCTTCGACGATTCCGATGCCGAAGTGATCGTTTACAGCAGCGAATTCCGCGAATGCATCGACGAGTTGAAAGAACGGCTCGGCAAGGTCCGGATCTTTGTCGAAATCGGGGATCCGGCGGCAATCGCGCCATTTGCCGAACCCTATGAGGCGCTGGCGACACAAGGCGATGGTTCGCCGCTGGGCATAGCCCGCTCGCCCGACGATTTGCTGTTCATCTATACTGGCGGTACCACCGGCATGCCCAAGGGGGTGATGTGGCGCCATCATGACCTGCGCCAGGCGCAACTCGATTCCGCCAGCCTGCTTGGTCCGGCGCCGCGGGACATGGCCGAAGCCGTCTCAATGCTGGCCGCCGAAGGGCCGGGCCGGGTGTTCCTTCCGGCCTGCCCGATGATGCATGGCACCGGACTGCTTTCCGCCCTGGGCACCATGATGACCGGCGGCTGCATCGTCACGCTCGACAGCCCGTCGTTCGATGCCGAAGAGTTGTGGCATGCGGTCGAAAAGCACCGCGTGCAGTCGGTCGCGATTGTCGGCGATGCCTTCGCCAAGCCGATGCTCGCCGCGCTCGACAAGGATCCAGGGCGCTACGATACTTCGAGCCTGATCTCGATCGTCTCTTCTGGCGTCATGTGGAGCCGCGAGGTCAAGGAAGGGCTGGTTCGGCACATTCGCCAAGTCGCGCTGATGGATGCCTTCGGTGCATCCGAGGGGCTCGGCTATGGCCTTTCGGTGACAACTGCGCTGGGTTCCGTCCAGACCGCGAAATTCGTGATCGGCGAGCATTGCGACGTGTTCGACGAAAACGACGCCAAGGTGATAGCTGGCAGTGGAGTCCCCGGATTCATTGCCCGCAAAGGCGCCATTCCGGTGGGCTATTACAAGGACCCCGAAAAGTCCGCGAAGACGTTCCGGACCATTGCTGGTGTGCGCTACTCGATCCCCGGCGATTGGTGCCAGGTGGAGGCCGATGGCAGCCTGACCCTGCTGGGGCGGGGCAGCGTCTGCATCAACACCGCCGGGGAAAAGGTCTATCCCGAAGAAGTCGAGGAGGCGCTCAAGACCCATCCGTCGGTAGCCGATGCCCTGGTGGTTGGCGTACCCGACGAGAAATGGGGCCAAGCCGTGACCGGCGTCGTGATCCTGGAAGGCGGCGCCGACTTCGACGAGGCCACCCTCAAGGCCCATGTCCGCCAGCAACTGGCCGGATACAAGACTCCGAAGGCGGTCTATCTGGCCAGCATCGCACTGCGCGCATCGAACGGCAAGGCCGACTATGCCGCCGTCAGGGACTTCGCCATCAACCAGGGCGCGGCGAGGTGAACGGCACGCCTAGTGATGATTGCGAAGCGCTGATCGTCGGCGCCGGGTTCAGCGGGATATATCTGCTCCACCGCCTGCGCGAGGCAGGCATCGACGCCAGGCTGATCGATGCAGCCGAAGCTCCGGGCGGCATCTGGTACTGGAATTGCTATCCGGGCGCGCGGGTCGATTCGCAGGTTCCGCTGTACGAATTGTCGCTGCCCGAACTGTGGCGCGACTGGACCTGGCGCGAACGCTATCCCGGATGGCGCGAGTTGCGCGCCTATTTCCGCCATGTCTGCGATCGTCTTTCGCTTTGGCCCCACATGACAATGGGAACCCGAATGACAGGCGCGGCGTGGGAAGAAGGCGGGCGCAAGTGGCGGGTCACGACCGGCTCGGGCGAAACGATCACGGCGCGCTATCTGTTGCCCTGTCTTGGCTTTGCCGCCAAAGCCCATGTGCCCAAACTCGCCGGACTGGAAACCTTTGCCGGCGAATGGCATCACACGGGTCACTGGCCGCAGG
This sequence comes from uncultured Sphingobium sp., assembly GCA_964408525.1. Lineage (GTDB taxonomy): Bacteria > Pseudomonadota > Alphaproteobacteria > Sphingomonadales > Sphingomonadaceae > Sphingobium. The sequence goes on from CAYOZY010000214.1 coordinate 3,801, forward strand.
AGGGGTTGTCCATGGCCGGGCGCAAGGTGGCAATCATCGGCACCGGAGCCAGCGGAGTCCAGGTGGCGCAGGAAGCGGCAGCCGAGGCAGCGCATCTCACCGTGCTGCAACGCACCCCGATCCTCGCTCTGCCGATGCGGCAGAAAGTGCTGACGGCGGAACAGCAGGAGCGGGAGAAAGCCGATTACGAGGCGATCTTTGACGCCCGCCGGTTAACTAGCGGCGGCTTTGATGTGGGCAGCGTCGAAGCCTCCGCGCTCGCAGTCGATGAGGAAACACGCCGAAACCTGTTCGAAAGGCAATGGCAGGCCGGTGGTTTGC
>CAYOZY010000215.1:0-4078 GCA_964408525.1 uncultured Sphingobium sp.
CCCGGCGTCGCCACGGACATCATCGTTGCCAAGGCCGCCGTAAAGAACATCGTTGCCGTCGCCGCCGTTCAGCGTGTCGTCACCGTCATAGCCATACATCATGTCATTGCCGCTGGTTCCGTCCAGCATGTCGTCGCCATTGGTTCCTTTGATAGCCATATCGAAAACTCCCGTGGATGGTCCCGATCATTGCATTGCGAAAAAAACGTCCGGTGCCGCGTTGATCCCGAAATGGTTAATATCAGATTAGCCCTCCCCTCGACAACTGACCGGACGAAATAAATATGGTTCGTTTCGGACCCGTAATTGCAACGATTCATCTTATCCATGAATTACAGATGCTTGCTATCGAGCACCTGTTCATGGAAAGCCAAATAAAATGAGGAAGTATATTGTAAACGGGGGCTCTGGCACCGCTATTTTGGCTTGTTCGCAGCAACTTGGCGGTCCACCACAAAGTTGTGGCATCGCAGCAACATATGCTATTCCCCGATCCAAGGTTTCGGGAGGCGGCGCATCGCCGATACATGGCGCGGCGCGGTTTTCCGGGTAAAGGGAGGAATATGCGGGTTTTATCGATAGTGGCCGCGGCTGTGCTGGGCCTCGGCATGTCCGCCTGTGCGGGAGGGGCGGGGCCGGTGATGTCGGCCGCGCAGTTTCAGCGCGATTACCCGGCGAGCGTGGCTGGTCTGGCGCCCGGCGACAAGCTGCATGTCGCGCTTTATGGCGACGAGAGCTTCGTTGGCGATCCCGTGGTTTCTGCGCAGGGCATCATCGTGTTGCCGCTCATCGGCGCGATCGACGTCACGGGCAAGACGCCTGCCGAGCTTCAGACCGTCATCGAGGCGAAGCTGGCTGACGGCTTCTACAAAAATCCGCGCGTGCTCGTTCAGGTGACGGACCTGCAACCCATTTATGTGCTGGGCGAGGTCAACAAGCCGGGAAGTTTTGCCTTCGTGCCGGATATGACGCTGAACAAGGCGGCGGCGCTGGCGGGCGGCTACACCTATCGCGCCAACACACGCGCCATTGCCGTGCGTCGCAGCGGCACCAGCGCCGAGGTCAAGGTCGAGGCCGACCCCGCGCTGATGCTCGCTCCGGGCGATACCGTCCGCATACTCGAACGGAATTTCTGAGGTCCGCATGACGCCCCGTTCTCGCCATATTTCCATGTTTTCAGGCGCGTCCATGGCGGCGGCCGGGCTGGCGCTCACGATCGGCGGCACCATCGCTCAGGACGTTCCCGCCGGGGTCTATGAGGTTCAGCGGGCGCTGATCGTCGAGAAAAACGACGCGTTCCAGCTTCCTCCGCCTCCCGGTTCGAAAGAAGCCGGCTTGCGGGCGGGGTCGTTTCTGGTGACGCCCATCGTCGAGGCGGGCGCGCTCGTGGACACCAATGTTTCCGTGGGGCCGGGTGGTGGGGCCGATACCGACATCGGCCTGCTGCTCCGTCCGGGCATCGAGATCGAGCGAAAGGACGATGACCTGAGGTTCAGCGCCTATGCGCGCGGCGAGTTGATCGCCTATGCCTCGACCCGGCATGAAGATGTAGTGCAGGCGTCGGCTGGCGCGAATCTCGTCAGGGATTTTGGCGAGACGCTACAGTTGCGCGCCAGCGCCGAGGGCGGGCGTTTCGTCGAGAGCCGGTCGGGCCTGTTCGCGCCGCCCGATGTCCGCTCGCCGGTCAAATATGATCGCATCGCCGGGCGGCTCGAACTCACCTGGTCCCCCGGCCGTTTCGTGTTCGTCCCTTCGGTGGGCGTGGACCGCGTCGCCTAACATGACGGCGTTCTGCGCTCGAACTCGCTGCTTCCTTCGGTGCAGCGCGGACGCAGCCTCACGCGGACGACGGCGGGCATGACCGTCGGCTATGCCGTGTCGCCCGATCTTCTGCTGTTCGTCGGCGGCGAATATAATGATCGCAACTATGATGTGACCGCCGTTCCCGACCGGGATTCCCACGGCTATGTCGCCTTTGGCGGGGCGCGGGTCAATCTGTCGCCGGTAACGCGGCTTGAAGTAGCCGCCGGGTATCGCCGTCAATATTATGACCCCGCCTTCGTGGACCCCAAGGGGCTGTATGTAAGAGCTGCGCTCGACTGGTCGCCAACCCGCTCCACCGTGGTGGGCGCGAGTTTCCGGCGAGACACGTCCGAAAGCGGCGCGCTCGCGCAGGGCGGCGTGGTGCGCTCGAAGGCGGAGTTGCGCCTTCAACAGGAAGTGCGCCGCGACCTGCGCTTCGATGGCAGCATTTCCCACCAGTGGTCACGGGTCGCCTCGACCGGCGAGAATCGCCCGCTCACCGAAGGTTCGGCGACGCTGCGTTATTATGCCACGCCGCGCCTGCAATTTTTCACCACGGCCGAGGCACAATATTGGCGCTCCGTCGTTACACCCGGCTTGAGAGACAATTATCATCGCGAAATGATATCGGGAGGCATCCGGTGGAGCTTCTGATGACATCGCTTTCGACAGGGGCACGGGCGGAGGCGGATCATGACGTTTGAATATCTGTTGTCCCTGCTGAAACGCGCCCTGCCGCTCGCACTTATCGGCATGCTGGGTATGGGCGCGGTCGCGCTGGTCTATAGCCTCGTGTCGCCCAAGGTCTATCTCGCTACGGCGCGCATCCTTGTGCAGCCATCCGCACCGATCACTATCGACCCGGATCAGCCGCAGCGTGGCCCCGCCTATGATGAATCGCTCGTCGATACGCAGGTCGAGGTGATGGAATCTCCTGTCATCGCGGACAAGGTCGTGCGCGGGCAAAATCTGATTGCCGACCCGGAATTCGGCAGGGGGTCTGTCGCCGCAACCGCAAAGCAATTCGCCAAAGCCCTGCAAATCCGCCGTGTCGGCATGACTTCGCTTGTCGATATATCGGTTGAATCCGGTTCGGCCCAGCGCGCGGCGCAGCTCGCGGACATGACCGCGAATGCCTATGTCGAGGCGGAGAAAGACCGTCTCCGCGCCGAAACCCAGGCCGCGAACAAGCTGCTCAAGGATCGTGTCGACGCCATGGCGAGCGAAGTGCGCGATGCCGATGCCGCCGTGCAGAATTTCCGCATCGAGAATAATCTCATGAGCGTCAACGGCGCGACACTGAGCGAGCAGAGCGCTGCGGTCATCAACGACAGCCTCGCACAGGCGCGGGCGGAGGAAAACGCCGCAGCGGCGGCGCTCGCGTCGGTCCGTTCGGCGAGTTTGCCGCTGGGGCAGGCCAATACCCAGCCCGCGCTCGCCGCCGCCCGCGCGCAACAGGCCGCCGCGCAGCAGGAAATGAGCGCTGTCGAAGCCAAATACGGCCCGCAGCATCCGGTCTATATCGCCGCGCAGCAACGCCTGCGGGAGAGCAACAGGGCGGTCGCCGCAGAAAGTTCGCGGGGGCAATCGGCGGTTGCCGCCAACCGTCAGGTAGAGGTGTCGCAGGCGCAGGAGCGTCTGGCCGCAGCCAGCAACAAACGGCGCTCGCTTGAACAGAGCGCGGGAGCAAACGCGAGCAGCCTCGCGCGCAACAGCCGCGCCGCTACGCAGCTCTCGGACCTTCAGCGCAAGGCGGATGCCCTGCGTTCCACTTATAACACCTATCTCACCCGCTATCAGCAGACCTTGACCCAGCTTGGCACGGAGCGGGGCAGCGGCAAGGTGCTGTCTCCGGCGGTCGTTCCGTCCAAGCCCTATAAGCCGAACACGATGCTCAATGTCGTACTTGGCCTGTTGGGCGGGTTGCTCAGCGGCATTGGCGTGGCCGCGGCGATGATGATGTTCGAATCGCATTTTTCGACCGGGAAGCAGGTGGAAAAGGCGCTGGGGCTGGAGGCGCTGCCGTCCTTGCCCTCGGCGCGGTCGTCCGAACTCGATGTGAGCGATTCCAGCTCGGCGGGGCTGGCAGAGCAGATGCGCCTGCACCCGACAGGCTCTTTCTCGGAAATGCATAAGAGCCTGATCGCGGCGCTTGACCGGCCGACGCGAACCGGGCCGAACAAGATCGTGGCGATCACCTCCGCCTTGCCCAAGGAAGGCAAGACCACGGCGTCCATTTGTCTGGCGCAGGCTGCGGCGCAGCTCGGCAAGCGGG
>CAYOZY010000216.1:0-4064 GCA_964408525.1 uncultured Sphingobium sp.
CCTGCCAGTTGATCACCTCGGGGCAAGCCACACCTCGACCTTTGAGCCAAATGAGGCGGTCACGCTCTCCAGCGAGCTCACCGCGGCGGGAAGCAGGTGCGATTTTCGCGAAGGCATGCCCGTCACCACGTCGAAAAACAAAATCACCAGATTCTCCGCCTCTGACAGGCAACCAGTCAGAATGCGATTCACCAAAAAAAATATTAGTTCGATTCAATGGAGGTTCCTTCAGTTTTCTGATGAAGCGCGGAGGTGGCTCAACTTGCGAAAAGAAACGAGTTGCGACGTAAGTCCGAGAACATGCTTTCCATGGTCTCTGAGCTCGCCTTTGGGACCGACATATCGGTAGAGAGTGACGCGCTCGATGCCGAGTTCCTTGCAGAGATCGGAAACTGAAGTATCGCGCTGGGCCATGGCGGCTTGCGCGAGACGCACCTGAGCTTTGGTGAGCGCGAATTTTCGTCCGCCCTTGCGACCGCGCGCTCTCGCGGAGGCGAGACCCGCCATGGTGCGCTCTCGGATCAGATCCCGCTCGAACTCGGCCAAGGTGGCGAAGATTCCGAACACCATGCGACCGGACGCAGTCGTGGTGTCGATCTGAGCGCCCTTTCCAGTCAGAACCCGCAGGCCGATCTTGCGGTCTGACAGCTCCTTCACCGTGTTGACCAGATGGGCAAGCGATCGTCCGAGGCGATCGAGCTTCCAGACCACCAGCACATCGCCGTCACGCAATGACTTGAGGCAGGCAGTCAAGCCAGGGCGATCATCACGACCGCCGGAAGCAAGATCATCATAGATATTGTCCCGTTCGACACCTGCGGCGCGCAAGGTGTCGTGCTGCAGGTCGAGAGACTGCGAGCCATCGGCTTTGGAGACGCGGGCATATCCGATCAGCATGTATCACAAACGTTGGTTTGAGGCGGCGCTTCGGCCACGATTGCATTGACCTCTGGAAATGTATCTCAACCAGCTTCATAAACAAAGCGTCTTGAACGCTATCAGATTTTGAAAAAGGAACATGTATGCCGCGTCGCGTCACTCTAACCGATCGGCAGAAAGACGCGCTGTTGCGCTTGCCGACTTCACAGACGGATTTGCTCAAGCACTATACGCTGAGTGATGAAGACCTTGGGCATATCAGGCTGCGTCGGCGCGCTCACAACAGGTTCGGCTTCGCCCTGCAATTGTGTGTCCTGCGCTATCCCGGCCGGGTGCTGGCTCCAGGCGAACTGATCCCTGCAGAGGTCATCGAATTTATCGGAGCGCAGCTTGGCCTGGGTGCCGACGATCTCGTAGACTATGCTGCCCGCGAGGAAACACGGCACGAGCATCTTGCCGAGTTACGGGGGCTCTACGGCTTCCGCACCTTCTCCGGACGTGGTGCGAGCGAGCTGAAGGAATGGTTGTTCCGAGAAGCCGAGATGGCGGTGTCGAACGAGGATATCGCCCGTCGCTTCGTAGCCGAGTGCCGACGCACCCGCACTGTCCTTCCCGCGACATCCACGATCGAGCGGCTTTGTGCCGCGGCTCTCGTCGATGCCGAGCGACGCATCGAGACGAGGATCGCCATTCGTCTGCCTATGTCGATCCGAGAACAGTTGCTGGCATTGCTCGAGGAGACGGCTGATGATCGGGTGACCCGTTTTGTGTGGCTGCGCCAGTTCGAGCCTGGCTCGAACTCTTCGTCGGCCAACCGGCTGCTCGACCGGCTCGAATATCTGCAACGCGTCGATCTCCCCGAGGATCTGCTTGCCGGCGTTCCTGCCCATCGGGTGACTCGTCTGCGCAGGCAGGGTGAACGGTATTATGCCGACGGCATGCGCGATCTCCCGGAGGACAGGCGGCTTGCGATCTTGGCTGTTTGCGTCTCGGAATGGCAGGCGATGTTGGCCGACGCAGTGGTCGAAACCCACGACCGGATCGTCGGCCGTCTCTACCGTGCTTCGGAGCGTATTTGCCATGCAAAGGTCGCAGACGAAGCGGGGGTGGTGCGTGACACCCTGAAATCCTTCGCCGAGATCGGGGGCGCCCTGGTCGATGCACAGGATGATGGCCAGCCGCTGGGCGATGTCATCGCGAGTGGGTCAGGGTGGGACGGCTGAAAAACCCTTGTTGCAATGGCAACCAGGCTGACCGCCACCATGGCCGACGATCCGCTCAATCATGTGCTCGACGGTTATCACCGCTTCCGCCGATACGCTCCACGCATGTTGCGCCTGCTCGATCTGCGAGCTGCGCCCGTTGCACTGCCGCTTCTGGAAGCGGTGACGGCCCTTCGTACCGGTTTGAACGATGCCGCGATGACCAGCTTCTTGCGGCCCAGCTCGAAATGGCATCGCCACCTTCGGGCCCAGAGGGCTGGCGACGCTCGCCTATGGGAGATCGCGGTGCTGTTCCATCTGCGCGATGCGTTCCGCTCCGGAGATGTCTGGCTTACTAGGTCCCGGCGCTATGGCGATCTGAAACACGCACTCGTTCCGGCACAAGCCATCGCGGAAGGCGGTCGTCTCGCTGTGCCATTGCGGCCGGAGGAATGGCTGGCAGACCGGCAAGCTCGCCTCGACATGCGGTTGCGCGAGCTTGGCCGTGCCGCTCGCGCAGGCACGATCCCGGGCGGGTCGATTGAAAACGGCGTTCTGCATATCGAGAAACTCGAAGCCGCCGCGCCGACAGGCGCCGAAGATCTGGTGCTCGATCTCTACAAGCAGATCCCGCCCACGCGCATCACCGATCTCCTGCTGGAGGTGGATGCGGCGACCGGCTTCACCGAAGCGTTCACCCATCTGCGCACAGGAGCACCCTGCGCTGACCGGATCGGGCTAATGAACGTTATCTTGGCGGAAGGGATCAACCTCGGCTTGCGCAAAATGGCGGATGCGACAAACACCCACACCTTCTGGGAATTGATCCGCATTGGACGGTGGCATGTCGAGGGCGAAGCCTATGACCGGGCGCTGGCCATGGTGGTCGAGGCACAGGCAGCGTTACCCATGGCCCGGTTCTGGGGCATGGGCACGTCGGCTTCGAGCGACGGACAGTTCTTCGTCGCTACAGAGCAAGGTGAGGCCATGAACCTGGTCAACGCGAAATATGGCAATACCCCGGGCCTGAAAGCCTATAGCCACGTCTCCGACCAATATGCGCCGTTCGCAACCCAGGTGATTCCTGCAACGGCAAGCGAAGCGCCTTACATCCTCGATGGCCTGCTGATGAACGATGCTGGACGCCATATCCGCGAGCAGTTCACCGACACGGGCGGCTTCACCGATCACGTCTTTGCCGCATGTGCCATTCTCGGCTACCGGTTCGCTCCGCGCATCCGCGACCTGCCATCCAAACGGCTCTACGCGTTCAATCCGTCGGCCGCCCCGGCGCACCTGCGAGCGTTGATCGGCGGAAAGGTCAACCAAGCCATGATCGAGCGCAATTGGCCCGACACCCTGCGCATCGCCGCCACCATTGCTGCCGGGACCGTCGCGCCAAGCCAGATTCTGCGGAAACTCGCCTCCTATCCGCGGCAGAACGAGCTCGCGACAGCCCTGCGGGAAGTCGGTCGCGTCGAGCGCACCCTGTTCATGATCGACTGGATTCTGGATGCCGAACTCCAACGGCGTGCCCAGATCGGGCTCAACAAAGGCGAAGCTCATCATGCGCTGAAGCGGGCAATCAGCTTCCACCGCCGCGGTGAAATCCGCGACCGTTCCGCCGAAGGCCAGCATTACCGCATCGCCGGCATGAATCTGCTCGCCGCCATCATCATCTTCTGGAACACCATGAAGCTCGGCGAGGTCGTTGCAAACCAGAAACGCGATGGAAAGCTGCTATCGCCCGATCTCTTGGCCCATGTTTCGCCGCTCGGATGGGAACACATCAATCTCACCGGAGAATATCGCTGGCCAAAGCCTTAGCGTAGGATTCCGCCCCCTCCCGCAAACGACCCCATTCAGGGAAAGAGAATGAGCGCTTTCCGGACGGATGGATGGACGCCGCCTATGACGCGCTGAAACCCATGATCGGCGGCACGCTCAACATCAAGCACGTCCGCGCCCATTGGGATGAAATCC
>CAYOZY010000217.1:0-4054 GCA_964408525.1 uncultured Sphingobium sp.
AGATTGTCGAACTTGCTCTTGGTGACGCTGTCGTTGACGTTGATTGCCGGAAAAGGCAGCTTGCCGTCCTTCGCGATTTGGTACAGGCGATGCACGCCAGTGGTCGTCTCTTCGCTGACGCCCTTGATATGGGCGACCGACATGGTGAGGTAGCCGGGCTTCGCCTTCAGAAAAGCGTTGAGGGCGCGAACGAACTCATGCTCCTCGGCGTTGCCCGGTTCGAACAGCTTTTCGCCCGCTTCGACCCGCGCGCCCCAGAGCGCGAACATCGTCGCATCGCCGCCATCGTCGAGGATCATATTGGCGGTGCGGTTGGGCTCATCGGGCGTCGACCAGTCGAAAATGCTGCCGACATAGTCCCAATAGTCGGCAAGGCTTTCGCCCTTCACGGCGAACACCGGGATACCCGCAGCGGCGATGGCGGCGGCGGCATGGTCCTGCGTCGAGAAGATATTGCACGTCGCCCAGCGCACCTCGGCACCCAGCGCCACCAGCGTCTCGATCAGCACGGCGGTCTGGATCGTCATGTGCAGCGATCCGGTGATGCGGGCGCCCTTGAGCGGCTGGGCCGCGCCGAATTCCTCGCGCAGCGCCATCAGGCCCGGCATTTCGGTTTCGGCAATCGCGATTTCCGCGCGGCCAAATTCCGCCAGACCGATGTCGGCGATCACATAATCCTTTTCGAGCACGGTGGTGGCCACGGCTAATCTCCCTGATACTGTCCTGCAGGCCGCCAGTGCAAAGAACAGGCGGCGTCCGGCCGCCCTTTAGCAACCGACGCCGCCCTTATCAAGACTATATAAAGATTTCTTTAAGTAGCTATCCGCGACATCCCCGGTGGCGAGGTCATTTACCCCCGTTCATCGCCACCGAGGAGCCGCCGCAGCGTTGCCCCGGAAGGCGCGGCGCGGAACCCGCTCTCGCCGCGATCTTCACCAGCTCCGCGCGAACCGATGGCGCGCTCGCTGCGTTGCGTGCCAGCGCAGCATAGTCCTGACAGCTCATTCCCCTTGCGCCGCCGCCATAGCCGTTCGCCACCTTGGTCATATAGTCATCATAGGCGCCGAGCGCCTTCGCCTGCCCGACCGAAAGAGCGAACTGCCCGCGCAATTGCTGGTTGGCATCCGCGAGGATCGGTCGCTTGTCCTTCACGAAGCGATTGTAATCGGCGCTGAAATCCACGCCCGTGATGCGGCAGCGCAAGGTCGCCACCATCAGCATCGTATCGAAGTCGCGCATCTGCGCGGCCTCATAGACGGCCTCCGACCAACACCCCGCCGCCTGCGCCTGACCGCCCGCCAAGAGCGACGCCGCCAAAACCAATGCACCCAATGACTTTTTCATGAATGGAACCCTTTCCCGCTTGACCGGGGGGAAAGTGTCATCACGGAATTACCGTTTGCTCACCGGCAATCGTAAACGCGATTTTAATGCGATGAACCGGAGCGAGACGTTCAGGCCATGCCGACGCCGCCCGACAGCAGCCGCACGTCCACGCCGCATTGGGCGAAACATTCGCCCCAGCGGCGACCGGGGGAAATAGCCGCCATATGGTCGGGGATTTCGTTCCCCAGAAACCAGCCATGCGCCGTCATCTCGTGCTCAAGCTGGCCCGCGCCCCAGCCGGAATAGCCTAGTGCGACGATATAATGCGCGGGGCCATCCCCGCCCGCTATAGCCTTGAGCACATCGAGCGAGCCGGACATGCGCCAGTCCGTATTGACTGTGATGCTGTCCTGCCCTCCCCAGTCGCCGCTGTGCAGTACAAAGCCGCGCTGAGGCTCGACTGGGCCGCCGCGCATCACCGGCACATGGGAAAGCGCGACGCCATCCATGCCAATGCTGGACATAAGTTCCGCAAGGCTCAATCCTTCGACCGCATTGCCGATGTCCAGCCCCAAGGCTCCGTTCTCGTCATGCACACACATTGCGATAGCGGCGCGCTGAAAGCGGCTATCGACCATTCCCGGCATGGCGAGCAGCATCCTTCCGCCATAAAAGCGGGGGGAGTCAGTGGATTGTTCGGACGACGCCATGACGTTATCCTATCCATTGGGCCTGCTCAGGCAACAAAAACCCTGATTGCCATGATACACACCCTTGACTCAGGCCGCACATGCCCCACTTGTCCATGGCATGTTTCCAACCACCGAGGAGCTTTACCGATGACCATATCCAAGGGCGACAAAATGCCCGCCACGACCTTCGTCAAGATGACCGAGAACGGCCCCGATCAGGTGGACAGCGAGAGCTTCTTCAAGGGCCGAAAGGTTGCGATCTTCTCGGTTCCGGGCGCGTTCACGCCGACCTGCTCCGCCAAGCACCTTCCCGGCTTCATCGACAATGCCGCCGCGCTCAAGGCCAAGGGCGTCGATGAGATCGCCTGCACCGCCGTTAACGATGCGTTCGTTATGGGCGCATGGGGCAAGGCCGCCGGCGCCGACGGCAAGGTGACAATGCTGGCGGACGGCAACGGCGCCTTCGCGAAGGCGGTCGGCCTCGAAATGGACGGCAGCAAGTTCGGCCTGGGCACACGCGGCCAGCGTTTCTCGATGATCGTGAACGATGGTGTGATCGAAGAACTGAACGTCGAAGCGCCGGGAGATTTCAAGGTGTCCAGCGCCGAACATATGCTGGGTCAGCTTTAAGATCTTATCGCGGCACCGGCTCGAGATTGACCGTCAGGTCACTCGCACAAAAAGCCCCGTATCGCCTGCCCCAGTTCGGGGCGGGCGATGCAGCTCATATGCGTGCCCGGAACCTCGATATAGTTCGCATTGGCGAGGCGGGTCGCGAGCGCGGGCGCAGAGCCATTGTCCTGATCCTCATCCCCGCAGATTACGCCGATCGGCAGATCGACTTCCACCAGCGCGTGCATATCCACATCGATCCCCGCTGCCAGCAACAGACGCGCGGCTCGCGCGTCAATCTTCATCGTCTTCATGAACATCACCGCCATGAAATGCGGATCGTCGCGCTTCACTGTCTCGCGATTGTCGATGGCATCAAGGAAGAACTGCCGTCGCCCTTCCCAACCCGAAAGCCCATCCAGCCCCATGCCCGCAAGAATCGCGCGGCGCGGACGCAGCCCATCGGCCAGCAGCCCCGCAGTCGTTCGTGCGCCCAGCGAAAAACCGCCGAGGTCGAAATCCGAGAGGCCCAGCGCCGCGATCAGCGCCAGCACGTCGCGCTTGAGCACATCATGGGGATAAGCCGTCGGGTCATGCGGCGCGGCGCTTTCCCCGTGAGCGCGAAAATCCGGCATGATGACGCGGTAGCCCGCTTCCGCAATGAAGGCGGCGTGGCCATATTTGATCCAGTTGGTCTGCGCGTTGGAAAAAAGGCCGTGAAGCAGCAATAACGGCCGCGCCGCCTCGTCCCCCACTTCATGCACGGCAAGCGCCGCGCCATCGAAGCCGGGGAGAGAATAGCTGCGCCGCTCGGTCACCCTCACCCCTTCTTCAGATGTCGCCGCCCCAGAAGCTCCGCAATCTGCACCGCGTTGAGCGCCGCGCCCTTGCGCAAATTGTCTGACACGCACCAGAGCACCAGGCCGTTCTCGACCGTCGGGTCCTCCCGCACGCGCGAAACGAAGGTCGCGTAATCGCCGACGCACTCGACGGGGGTGACGTATCCGCCATCCTCGCGCTTGTCGACGAGCATCACGCCCGGCGCCTCGCGGAGGATCGACTGCGCCTTCTTGGCCGAAATCTCGTCCTCGAACTCGATGTTGAGCGCTTCACTGTGGCCGACGAACACCGGCACACGCACGCAGGTCGCCGTCACTTTGATCTTGGGGTCGAGGATCTTCTTGGTCTCGACCACCATCTTCCACTCTTCCTTGGTGTAGCCGTCATCAAGGAACACATCGATATGCGGGATCACGTTGAACGCGATCTGCTTGGTGAACTTCTTCGGCTCGGCCGGATCGCCCACGAAGATGTTGCGGCTCTGCTCGAACAGCTCGTCCATCCCTTCCTGGCCCGCGCCGGACACGGACTGATAGGTCGAGACGACGACGCGCCTGATCCTCGCCGCGTCATGCAGCGGCTTC
>CAYOZY010000218.1:0-3992 GCA_964408525.1 uncultured Sphingobium sp.
TTGGCGACGATGCCGACCGTGCGCCCTTCGATCCGCCCGAAGCCGGTGATGATGTTGCCCGCATGAGTCGGCTGGATTTCGACAAAATACCCCTAGTCCACCGTCTTGCGGATCAGCTCATGCATGTCATACGGCTGGTTGGCGTTGGCCGGCACGAGAGTGTCGAGGCTCTCTTCGATCCGGTCCCACTCATCGGCGGTCGGGCGTTCGGGCACGCCGGCATGATTATTGGCGGGCAGCAGGTCGACCAGATCGCGCGCGGCGAGCAGCGCCTCGATATCATTCTCGAACGCGACATCGGCGACGCCAGATCTGGTGGTATGCGTCACTGCGCCGCCAAGTTCTTCCTGTGTGACGATCTCGTTCGTCACCGTCTTCACCACGTCCGGCCCGGTCACGAACATATAGCTCGAATCCTTCACCATCATGATGAAGTCTGTCATTGCAGGCGAATAGACCGCGCCGCCCGCGCATGGCCCCATGATGACGCTGATCTGCGGCACGACGCCAGAGGCCAGAACATTGCGCTGGAACACCTCGGCATAGCCGCCAAGGCTCGCCACGCCCTCCTGAATACGCGCGCCGCCGCTGTCGTTAAGGCCGATCACCGGCGCGCCGACCTTCATCGCCATGTCCATGATCTTGCAGATTTTCTGCGCATGCCGCTCCGAGAGCGAACCGCCGAACACGGTAAAATCCTGAGAGAATACGAACACGAGGCGACCATTGACCGTGCCGCTGCCGGTCACCACACCATCGCCGGGAACATGGTTCTGGTCCATGCCGAAATCGGTGCAGTTATGCTCGACATACATGTCCAGCTCTTCAAAGCTGCCTTCATCGAGCAACACATCGAGCCGTTCCCGCGCGGTGAGTCGGCCTTTTGCGTGCTGCGCGGCGATACGCTTCTCGCCGCCGCCCATATGAGCCGCCGCGCGCTTCTGCTCCAGCTTTTCGATGATGGCCATCTTGGTCATGCAAATTCCTTTGGACATTCTTGTGCAAGTCAGGAAATGCTGCTCCTTTCACCGCGCGAGCGAAAGTGCAAATGTGAATTTGCAAATTTGCAAAAAGAGATTTTGCAAAATATGATGCGGTGATGGCTAGGGGAAACAGACTTTTCGTTGGCGGCAGGCTGCGCCAGCTCCGCCTTGACCAGCATATGGATCAGGCCACGATGGCCCGCGTGCTTGGCATTTCCGTCTCCTATCTCTCCCAGCTCGAGAATGACGACCGCCCGCTCACTGCCAAGGTGAAGGCGGCGCTCGCCGAGGCTTATCCTGTCGATTGGGCGGCGTTTGACGACCGACAGGGTGAGCAGTTGCTTGGCGCCTTTGTCCACGCGCTGGCTCAGCCCGATGTGCTTGGGCCACCGCTTGAGCCGGAGCGGATAGAGAAGCTGCATTTGCACTATCCGGAGTTCGCGGCGCGCTATGTCGACCTCCACCGCGCATTTCGTCAAGCCAATGAACGGCTCAACATGGTCGAGGAGGCGATCGCCAACGACATGGCCGCGCAAGCGCGCATGCCCTGGGAAATGGTGCGCGACTGGTTTCACGACACAGGCAATTATGTGCATGAACTGGATGTTGCCGCCGAAGCCCTGCGCGCGGAAATATGCCCGGACGACCGGCTTGATGAAAATCACATGAGCGCGGCTCTGGAGCGACTGCATGGTGTCACTGTCTCGGTCGGGGAAACGCGCTCGACCTTGCTGCGCCGCTATGACGAGCGGGGGCATCAGCTGTTCGTCAACGCCGCAGCGCCGCCCGAAAGCCGGAAGTTCCTGATCGCGCATCAGCTTATGCGGCTTTCGGCGCAGGCGTTGATCGACGCGATCGCAGCACAGGCGGCCCTCGCCGTTCCGGGCGCGGACAGGCTGCTTGCCGTTGGCCTCGCCAATTACGCGGCGGGCGCGCTGATGATGCCCTATGCGGCCTTTCGCACAGCAGCCCGCACCTTGCGGCACGACATCGACCGCCTGGCGCGCCAATTCGGCGTCAGCTTCGAACAGGCTTGCCATCGGCTCTCGACCCTGCAACGCCCCGGTATGCGCGGTATTCCGTTCTTCTTCTGCCGCGTCGATATGGCGGGCAACATCACCAAGCGCCACAGTGCCACGCGCCTGCAGTTTGCGCGCTTCGGCGGCGCCTGCCCGCTGTGGATCGTGCATGAGGCGGTGGCGATCCCCGATCGCATCGTCACCCAACTCGGCGAAACGCCGGATGGCGTGCGCTATGTATCCATGGCCAAAGGGCTGGTGAAGCCATCCGGAAGCTATTCCCGCAGCCCTCGCCGCTATGCGGTCGTGCTCGGCTGCGAGATCGAACATGCGGCGAATTTCATCTATGCTGACGGGCTGCAACTGCACGACGAGGCCGCGGCCACACCCATTGGAATCACCTGCCGCCTGTGCCCGCGCCAGAGCTGCGACCAGCGCGCCTTTCCGCCCACCGATCGCCCGATCCGCGTGGACCCGGACAACCGGGACGTGGTGCCTTATTCGATAGAGTAGCGCCTATTTGAGCAGCACCAGCTCTTCCGCCATACTGGGGTGCAGGGCAACGGTATCGTCGAAATCCTGTTTGGTGAGGCCAGCCTTCACCGCGATGGCAGCCGCCTGCAATATCTCCGGCGCGTCCGGCCCGATCATGTGCAGGCCCACCACACGCCCGGTGGCGCCATCGCAGACCATCTTGTAAAAGCCGCGCTCCTGCCGTCCGGCGAGAACATTCTTCATCGGACGAAAATCGGACGTGTATATTTTCACATCCGCATGCGCTTCTCGCGCCTGCCGTTCGGTCAAACCTACCCCAGCAAGCGGCGGATGGCTGAACACCGCCGAAGGGATCGCGTCATAATCGACCGTGCGCGGATTGTCGCCGAACACCGTATCGGCAAAGGCATGACCCTCGCGGATCGCGACCGGCGTGAGTTGCACCCGGTCGGTAACGTCGCCCACTGCATAGATCGACGCGATGTTGGTGCGATTATGTTCGTCCACCTTCACCGCGCCACTGGCGGAGAGCGCCACGCCGACCTCCTCCAGCCCAAGATCGAAGCTCATCGGCTTGCGACCGATGGCGAAGAGCAAAGCATCGCACTCTATCGGCGGCTTCCCTTCCTTAAGGTGCAGCGTGAGCGCGCCATCGCCCGCCTTCTCGATCCGATCCAGCGGCGCATTGAGGCGGAATTCGATGCCCCTGGCAGTGCTGATCTGCATCAGCTTGTCGCGGAGCTCCTCGTCATAGCCACGCAGGATCTGGTCCGAACGATTGACGATCGTCACCCTGCTCCCGAATTCATTGAATATGCCTGCGAATTCATTGGCGATATAGCCGCCCCCCACGATCACCACGCGCCCCGGCAGCTTTTCGAGATGAAACACCTCGTTCGAGGTGATGCCATGCTCAGCGCCCGGAATTTCAGGCACGATCGGCCACGCCCCAGTCGCGATCAAGATGTTCTTCGCGCTGACCTTGCGCCCGCTCGCCAGCGTCACTTCATGAGGGCCGCTTATCCGCGCGCGCTCGTGAAAGCTCGTTACCTTGTTGCTGTCGAGCGTGTTCTGATACAGCCCGTTCAGGCGATCGACATCCGCCAGCACGATGTCGCGCAGGGTTTTCCAGTCGAACTTCGCCCCCTCTATGCTCCAGCCGAACCGCGCGGCGTCTTGCAGATCCTCCGCGAAATGCGAACCGTAAACGAGCATTTTCTTGGGCACGCAACCACGAATGACGCAGGTTCCGCCGACCCGATATTCCTCCGCAACAGCGACCCTCGCTCCATGGCTTGAGGCAACGCGCGAGGCGCGCACCCCGCCAGACCCCGCGCCGATCACGAACAGGTCATAGTCATATTCGCTCATCCGGCATCGCCTCCCATCGCCAGTTCGATCAGGGCGCTCGTCGAAGGGTCGAAACCCGAAGTCCCGGCCGCTTCAATGGATTTGGCGATTTCATTGCCCAGCTAGACCCCGAACTGGTCGATCG
>CAYOZY010000219.1:0-3902 GCA_964408525.1 uncultured Sphingobium sp.
GGATCATACGCGTCGCAGCGGCGGCCCATGGCGGATCGGTGAGGATCTGCTGGCGCGCGCCGGGGGCGAGCGGCAATATCTGCACCCTGTCGCCCTCGCGTCCGATCAGCCGCCCGAACAGGAAGCGCCCCCCGGGGCGAGGAAAAAGCACATCGCGGTTGAGCGCGGCGGCAAACTGGTCCGGCCCGATACGCGAACACCATACCTCGTCGCCGGAGCGATAGTCGCCGATGCTGGTCATGATGCGCAGGCCGATCATGTCGCCTTCGATCATCGGCGTGACGAAGTGGGAGGGGCGCCCCGGCGCATAGGCGCCATCGGCTCCGAGATAGGCCGCGACTGCGATATGCTCGCGACCCGGCATGTCGACGAGATCGGCGGCGGTGACGCCCAGCGCGGCGGCTATCCGGTTGAGCCAGCCGACCGAGACGGTGCGTGTGCCGGTTTCCAGACGCCCGATCGTCTGGGCCGTCGTCTGAGGGTCGCAGCGTTTGGCGACATCGTCGAGCGTCAACCCCTTGGCGCGCCGCACTTCCCTTATCCGTGTGATCATGCAGTTTCCTTGTGTAACCTATATGGTTCCTCTTTCCTACATTATGTGCCAGATGGCAAGGGGCTGTTCCTCAAAAGGAGAAGCCTATGTCAGCAAAGCCTCAAAGCCGCAGTTTTCAGCCTTCCGCGCGCCAGACGCAGTATATTGCGCGCATTATCGAGGATCCTGCCGGAGAGGTTCAGCAGGTCATGGTCAATCTGGGCGAATCCCCGCTCATGTGGCTTATGGCGCGCGGGCATCTGAGCGAGAGGCTCTATCTCGCCGGAGACAGGCTGCGGCAGGATTGGGAAATGGCGGGTCTTGGACCGCGCGTCACGATGAGCTGGGATGCCGCCCCGCCGGGCAAGGGCGCGCGCTCTGCCCCCCGCGCACCCGATCCGCACATGCGCCAGCTCTCGGCGCGGCAACGCTTTGACGGCGCGCTGGAATGTGCGGGGCCGGGGCTGAAAGATGTGCTGTGGCGCGTGGTCTGCGCGGGCGAGGGGCTCTCGGCAGCGGAAACGGCCCTGGGCTGGCCCGCGCGCGCGGCAAAACTGGTGCTTGGCTTCGCGCTGGAGCGGGTGGCGGAATATTATCGGATAGCGTGAGCTATTTCGCCAGCGCTTCCGCCTGTTCAGCCAGTTCCAGCCAGCGTTCTTCCGCCGCTTCCCTTTCCGCGCGCGCTTTCTCGATCGCGGTCATGAGCGCGGCAAAGCGAGCGGGGCTTTTCGTGTAGAGATCGGGGTCGGCCATCGCCTCTTCATGCCGCACTATCGCCGCCTCTATCTCCTCGATGCGTTTGGGGAGCAGCTCATAATCGCGCTGATCCTTGTAACTGAGCTTGGTTTGCGTTTTGGGCGGAGTTGGGGGCGCTGGCGCAGCCTTGCCGCCAGTGTTGCCCTCCTTGCCCGGCATACTGCGCCGGGTACGCTGCTTTTCCCAGTCCTCATATCCGCCCGCGACGACATCGACCTTGCCGGAGCCATCGAGGCCAAGTGTGATCGTGACCGTGCGGTCAAGAAAGTCGCGGTCGTGGCTGACGATCAACACCGTTCCGGCATAATCCGCGATTACTTCCTGAAGCAGGTCGAGCGTTTCGAGGTCGAGATCGTTGGTCGGTTCATCGAGCACCAGCAGGTTCGATTCGCGCGCGAACTCCCGCGCCAGCAACAGGCGGGAGCGTTCCCCGCCCGAAAGCGTGCCGACCTTGGCATCGGCAAGGCCGGGATCAAACAGGAATTCCTTGAGATAGCCCTGCACATGCTTTCTTGCCCCGCGCACCTCGATCCAGTCGCCGCCCTCGGCCAGCACATCGCGTACACGCTTGTCGGGCGCCATCAGCTTGCGTTGCTGGTCGATGACGATGCCGTCGAGCGTCTTGGCGCGGATCACGCTGCCTTCCTCCGGCTCGATCTCGCCGGTCAGCAGGCGGAGCAGCGTCGTCTTGCCTGCGCCATTGCCGCCGACCACGCCGATGCGGTCGCCGCGCTGGATACGCAGGGAAAAGTCCTTTATGATCGCGCGATCTCCAAAGCGCTTGGTCACATTCTCAGCGACGATCACGCTCTTGGTTTTTACTTCATCGGCGACGACCGCGAGTTTCGCTGTGCCCTGTGGCCCCAGCATCGCCGCGCGCTGGGCGCGCATCTCGTGCAGCTTGGCGAGACGCCCCTGATTGCGCTTGCGCCGCGCGGTGACGCCGCGCTCCAGCCAGTGCGCCTCGATCTTGAGTTTGGCGTCGAGCTTGTCCGCTGCGCGCGCCTCTTCAGCATAGATTTTTTCCATCCACGCCTCGAAACCGCCGAAGCCGATCTCGTTGCGGCGCAGGCTGCCCCGGTCGAGCCAGAGCGTCTGGCGGGTGAGGCGGGTGAGGAAGGTGCGGTCATGACTGATGACGATGAACGCGCCGGTGTAGCGGGAAAGCCAGCCTTCCAGCCAGTCGATCGCCGCAATGTCGAGATGGTTGGTCGGCTCGTCGAGCAGCAGCAGGTCAGGTTCGCTCGCCAGCGCGCGGCAAATGGCGGCGCGGCGGCGCTCGCCCCCGCTCGCTGTGGCGGCCTCGCGGGAAAGGTCGATGCCGATCTGGTCGGCAATGGCCTCAACCTCATGCAATAGCGGAGGATTGGGAGCCTTCTGCGTGAAATCGCGCAGCGTTGCGAAGCCCGAAACGTCCGGATCCTGCTCCAGCATCACGACATGGGTGCCCGGAACGATGGAGCGCTTGCCGCGATCCTGCTCCAGCTGACCCGCGATGAGGCGCAGGAGCGTCGTCTTGCCCGCGCCGTTGCGGCCGATGAGCGCCAGCCGGTCGCGCTCGCCGATGTGAATGTCGATGCCTTCGAACAGCCATCCCGCGCCCTGAATGAGGCCGAGATTTTCGAAAGAGAGGATCGGTGCCGCCATGATGCGGGTGCAGCTAGGCGGGTTCGGGCGGCAGGACAAGCCTTTCCCGCTCATGACAGGATCATTCACCGCTTGTTCAATCCCGTCCGGCTATGCCATGAACATGAAGATGATTTGGAAACCTGTCCTGATGGCGCTCGTCGCTGCGCCGCTCGCCTTTGCGCCGATGCAGGTGCCCGACGCCAGTGCGCGCGGGCCGAAGGACGAGCAGGATCAGGCGCGCCGCGCCATGCTTGAGGGGCGGGTGATGCCCTTTTCCGTCATTCGGCGGCGCATGGAGCGGGAGATGGGCGAGGCGACCTATATCGGCGTGCGCCCGCCCGCCAAGGGTGTCTATCGCATGCAATATCTCACCCCCGATGGCCGGGTGATATGGGTAGATGTGGACGGCAAGACCGGCGAAATCGTCGGGCGGACTCGCTGAACGAAGGGGACGGGAACCGGATATGAGACTTTTGATCGTAGAGGATGAACCCAATCTCGGCCCGCAGCTCAAATCGACGCTGGAAGGTGCGGGCTATGCCGTAGACCTCGCAACGGATGGTGAGGACGTGCATTTTCTGGGAAGCACCGAGAGCTATGACGCCGCGATTCTCGATCTTGGCCTGCCGGAGATAGACGGGCTGACCGTGCTGGACCGGTGGCGCAAGGAAGGGAAGATTTTCCCGGTTCTCGTGCTGACCGCGCGCGATTCATGGTCCGACAAGGTGGCGGGGCTGGATGCGGGCGCAGACGATTATCTGGCAAAGCCTTTCCAGTCCGAAGAGCTGATCGCGCGGCTGCGCGCGCTCATCCGGCGCGCTTCGGGCAATGCGTCGAGCGAGCTGAAGGCTGGCGATGTCCGGCTCGATACCCGCTCCGGCAAGGTGACGCTGAACGGCGAGCCTGTGAAGCTCACCGCTCAGGAATATAAGCTGCTGTCCTATCTCCTCCACCACAAGGGCAAGGTGGTGAGCCGCACGGAGCT
>CAYOZY010000220.1:0-3866 GCA_964408525.1 uncultured Sphingobium sp.
TACGAGATCCTGAAGCCGGGCAACGGTCCGCATCCGACCGATACCGACGTCGCGCTGGTCAATTACGAAGGCAAGCTGCGCAACGGCACCACCTTCGACAAGTCGCAGCAGCCCACGCCGATGCCGATCCGCGGCGTCGTTCCCGGTTTCTCCGAGGGGCTGAAGCTGATGAACAAGGGCGCCAAGTACCGGTTCTGGCTGCCCGCCAAGTTGGCCTATGGCGAGAAGGGTGCCGGTCCGATCCCGCCGAACGCGCCGCTCGTGTTCGATGTCGAGCTGCTCGAGTTCCTGCCGCAATCGGTGATCGAACAGTATCAGCAACAGCAGCAGATGATGATGGGCGGTGGCGGCATGCCGGGTGGTCCTGGCGGCCTCAGCGGTCCGGGTGGCGCTCCCGGAGGTCCGGGCGGTGCGCCGGGCGAGGAAGTGGCGCCTCCGGGCGGCGCGCAGTAACGTCGCTCCAGGCGGGATATGGAAGGGCCGGGATTCCCGGCCCTTTTTCTTTGCGCGCGAGCGACTTGGGCTGAGGTGGTGAGATCGCTTAGTTGATTAGCCGGCCGGCCTTCCAGCCGAGGATGGATGCCGCTGAACACCTATTCCGACCTGGGATGTCCTGGGAGGGCGGTCATGACACAAAAGCTGTCTGATCGAGGATGCGTCTGGTACGCACGACGAGCGGTAATGGCTACCGGTGTCTGTCGACCGGAGCCGCAGGTCCGGCAGGTCATCCGGACACAAAATAATGGCGGCCCGAAGACCGCCATTTCCTAACTCTAACGAGCTTACAGCTTACTTGCTGTCGCTGTTGTCATCGTCATCGGCGATGATGATGATGCCGGCGACAACCGCCGCAACCGCCAGAACGGCGATGATGATGCCGCCACCGGCGATCTCGTTCTTGCCGTCGACCGACGAGCCAGCACGCACCGACTTCGAGACCGAAAGGCTCGCGGCCGGATTGGCAGGCGCAGCAAGGGCCGGGGTCGCAGCCATCGAAACGGCAGCAGCGGCCAACAGGATTTTTCCGAAACGCATGTCCAACTCCCTTTTGTGCGTCGCCACACCCAATGCCACGTGACACCCGGCAAGGCAACCCCTTTGACATGACTTCCTTGCCGGGAAGCCCAGTCATCATGGGTCGGCCAACGCCTTCCCACGGCGGGCCGCTTATCCCGGAAATCATTAACAGAAAAGCAAAAACCGCCGGATCAGGGAGGATTTATCCGTCGTTTTTGCTGGTTTGCAGCAACCACCGGGAACTCCCTTCGATGCCTAGCGCCGACAACTTGCCCGAAGCGTATGCGCCAGTGTCGATTCCTACCCGATTGGGACGCTCATCCACATCGGGGGTGATCGTGTGCCCATGAATGATCAGGCGGCCGTGAAAGGCGCGGTGCTCCAGGAAGGGTTCGCGAATCCAACGCAAATCGTTGACCCTTTGAGCGCCGAGTGGAATGCCGGGCCGAATGCCTGCGTGTACAAAGAGATAATCTCCGACCTCGATCATATCCTCGAACTGATTGAGGAAACGCAGGTGGGATTTGGGAACCGCGGCTCTCAACGCTATCTTGAGCTCGGCATAGTCCATCGCGTTATAAGACGATTCATCGATCCCGTAGCTGAGGATCGTCTCCCGGCCACCGATTCGGCAGAAGAATCGCAGGCTGTCGATTTCGTCGTCGAAGATGGCTTTGAGGAATACCTCTTCGTGATTGCCCAGAAGAAATCTGGATCTGTCCCCGAGCATCGAAAGGCTGAGCAATCGATCGACGACGCCAGATGAATCCGGGCCCCGATCGATCAGATCGCCGAGAAAGACCAGCATGGTTTCACTCGGCCCTCTTGCGGTGTCGTCCGCTGCAATCCTATCGAGCAACTCGTCGAGCAGGTCGCTGCGGCCGTGAATGTCTCCAATCGCATAGATTCGCTGGCCGGGCGGTATGCGTGCTGGTTGTTGGGTCGCGGAAGGTTTGCGAGAGGGGAGTAACTTTGAAAGCATTCGTCCAATTACGCTCACACCACATGGAAGTTGGCATTCGTTCTGGCAGATAGGATTTGATAGCCGCCGATTACAAGAACATCATTTCCAGGCCTAGATCGTTCCTGGCGACGCTGCTCGGTTGGTCGAGGAGGCGTCGAACTCCGAAGCGACAGCATGTAGGCGCTGCGCTTTCCGCTTTCTTGCGGGTTTTGGACATGATACCCGGCTCGAATGACAAGTACCGACACAGCCTGGCGAAGATGGGGCGAAACCGATCCCTATTTCGGGGTTCTCTCTCTTCCGGAATTCAGGACGGAGAATCTCGATAAAAACCTCCCCGCCTTCTTCAAGAGTGGGCACGACTATGTTTCCGCGCGTCTGTCCAAAGTGGTCAAGCTCTACGGCAACATCGATACCCGCCGGGCGCTGGATTTCGGCTGCGGTGTGGGGCGATTGGTCATCCCTCTTGCTGAGGCTTTCCAGGAAGTTGTCGGCCTGGATATATCACCCGCGATGCTTGCAGAGGCGCGCGCCAACGCGAATCGCGCCGGCCGTTCCAACGTCACGCTGGAGCAATCGGACGAGACTCTGTCTGCCGTAAACGGTCCCTTTGACTTCGTGCACAGCTACATTGTGCTGCAGCACATCCCGACGAAGCGGGGCGAGCAGTATATATCGCGTCTGCTTGGCCTCGTCGCGCCCGGGGGTGTTGCCAGCATCCAGATCACGATCGACCGTGGGGACGGCCCGATCGGAGCCTTACGTTACTGGGCGCAGCGCTACCTGCCTGGAATTCAAATCGCCACCAACGCGATCAAGGGCCGGAAGCTGCTTGAGCCTCTTGTCGAGATGAATGAATATTCCCTTCCGCGCGTTCTCACCCTATTCGAGGCGCAGGGATTCGGTGAGGCGTCGGTCGATGTGGAGCGTCAAGGCCGCGTATTAAGCGTCAACTTGATGGCCCAGCGGCTGATCGCCGACTAGGGCATCCCTAACCCGGTATCGTCGAGGTCTCGGTAGGTGCGCTTCATACACATCGCCGCATCGATTGTTCCGAGATAAAATCCGTTGGCTTGCGTAATCTAATGCGGGCGGCATCGAATTCTGCGCTCGAAAAGGCATTTACCGGCAGGAGTTTAGGACATCGGGCCGGTAGAAATTGGAGCGGCGGGCAAGATGATGGCCGCGTCCCTTCCCCCGCCGCTGCTCGATATGTTAGGGCGCTGTATGCATCTTTCGTTCATCTCCCTTCCGAGAAAGGATTATCTTCCTTTCTGCTTGCTAATCGCATTCTTTTTCGTTCTTAGCCTCGCCGGAGGCGCCTCGCGGGCGGACGTCGCGGCACAACCTATCGTTCGAGGCGGGGCGGTGCTGGTGATGATAGCGCTGGCTCTTTTCGGGCCGGCGCCCGACATTCGAAGATTCCGCTCCTGCCTTATTATTCTAGGTGCCGCAGTGCTGATAGCTGCGGTCCAGCTAATACCGTTGCCGCCCACCGTTTGGATGGCACTACCCGGGCGTCAGGTCTTTGCATCCATGCCCGCTATCGGGCCAAGCCTGCCATGGCGGCCGCTCAATATAGTGCCGGACGGGGGCTGGAACGCCATCTTCTCGTTGCTGGTGCCAGCCTGTGTGCTTTGGACGGTCGCGGCCCTTAGCCAATCGAGCAGACGTAGCGTCATTGTTATTCTGTTTGTCGCGGTGCTGTTCAGTGCCGGCCTGGCTCTCCTGCAGGCAGCGGGCATCGCTCCTGACAATCCGCTGATCAATGGGGCGTCCGAGGACTATGCGGGGATTTTCGCAAATCGAAATCATCAGGCGCTATTCCTCGCCATCGGAATCATACTTGCCTGGTTCTGGGGGTTCGGGGGCGGGCGCACATGGC
>CAYOZY010000221.1:0-3850 GCA_964408525.1 uncultured Sphingobium sp.
CTGGTCGACGCGGTCAAGGCTGACGGCGCAAACAGCATCTCGGAGTTCATCGGTGGCCGGTTCAGCAACAGCCAGGGCGTCGCCGCACTGGTCACGATTATCGCGCTGCTCGGAACCATCCCTTATATCGCGCTGCAACTTCGCTCGCTTGGCACCACCTATGCGCTGATGACGGGGCCGACATCGCAGCCTTTGGCGATCGGCGTTGCGGCCGCCGGTCTCGGCCTGTTCGCGATGATCTACGGCACGCGGAAGTATGAGGCATCGAGCCGCAACGACGCGATATTGTTCGCTGTCGGCATCGAATCGCTCGTAAAGATCGGTGCGCTGGCTGTCGCGGGCCTCGTCGCGCTGATGCTGCTCAAGACTGCTCCTGCCGACATCGCCCATGCGGGCATCACTCGTCTCGCCAGCAATTTCAAACCTGCCGCTATCGGCATGGACTTCTTCATCATCACTCTGTTGTCGATGACGGCGATATTGTGCCTGCCGCGCCAATTTTATGTGACAGTGATCGAGGCTCAATCCGGTGCCGACATAGAGCGAGCGCGCTGGCCATTCATCGCCTATCTGCTGGTAACGCTGGTGGTCGTAATTCCGATCGCGGCGGCAGGACTTGCCCTGTTGCCCGGCGACACTCGCGCCGATCTGTTCGTTCTGCAACTCCCGCTGACACACGGAATGGAACTGGCCGCGCTGACGATCTTTCTCGGCGGTTTTTCCGCGGCGACGGCAATGGTTCTGGTGGAAACCATCGCGCTCTCTACCATGGTGTCGAACGATCTGATCGCGCCCCTGCTCTTGCGCTCGCGCCGCTTTGCCGACGAAGGCGATTTTGGCCGTGTGCTTCTGGGTGTCCGGCGGACGGCCATAGCCCTCGTCATGGCTGCGGCGGGCGGATGGGCGCTGGGCGTCAACGAAAATGAACGACTGGCCTCTATCGGCCTGATCGCCTTTGCGGCGATGGCGCAGTTCGCCCCCGTTCTGGTGCTGGCCGTGCTGGGGCCAAATCGCGAAGCGCTGGCCGCGAAATCCGGGTTGGGGGCGGGGCTTTTGCTCTGGGCCTATACGCTCGCCATGCCGGAAGTAGCGGGCAACAGCTTTCTCGCCGGAGTGCGCGGAACGGCGTTCGATCCCAACGCACTCTTCGGCATGGGCGGTCTCAGCCCGATCAGCCACGGCGCCCTATGGAGCGTCGGGGCCAATATCGCCGCCTTTCTGCTGGTCACGGCTCGTCGCGTGCAGCCGTCGAGCCTACCGACATTCATCGGCGAACGAAAACGCGGAACCGGATCCGTGTCGACGGTTGGAGAACTTCGCCGTCTCACGGCACGGTTCGTGGGCGCGGAAGTGGCGGCGGAGGCGTTCTCCGCCATGAACGAGAGCAAGATCGTCGACCGCAGCGAACGCCGCAAGGCCGAAAGGATGATCGCCAGCGTGGTAGGAATTCCTTCCGCCCGCGCTTTCGTCAGCTCGGCTTTGCACGGCTCGAACCTCACCCACGAACAGGTAGCCCGTATTCTGGACGATACCGGGCAAAGCCTGCGTTTCTCGAAGGGGTTACTAGCCGCCACGCTCGAAAATATCGATCAGGGCGTTAGCGTGGTCGATCGCGACCTTAATCTTGTGGCGTGGAATGGTCGCTATCTCGAACTGTTCGACTATCCGCCCGACATGGTGCGCGTGGGTGCGCCGATCGCCGATCTCATCCGCTATAATGCCGAACGCGGTGAATGTGGGCCGGGAGAAGTCGATACCCATGTCGAACGGCGGCTCAGCCATATGCGACGGGGGCAGCCGCACAGCTTCAAGCGGATCAGGCCCGATGGGCGCATCGTGAAAACCGTCGGCGGCCCGATGCCCAGCGGCGGATATGTGATGTCCTTTACAGACGTGACCGCCGAAGAGCAGGCGCTGGCCGCACTTGAACAGGCGCGCGCCGGGCTGGAAAGCCGGGTCGAGGAACGCACGCGCGAACTGCGCGCCGCCAATGACGCGCTGGCGCATGCCGACGAGGAGAAAACCCGGTTTCTCGCCGCCGCCAGCCACGATCTGCTCCAGCCGCTTCACGCCGCCAGACTGTTCTCCGCGGCGCTGGCGCGGGATATTGGCGAGAGCCACGGCCAGTTGCTGCCCAAGCTTGACAGATCGATCGAGGCTGCGGAGACCCTGTTGCGCGCATTGCTCGACATCTCGAAGCTGGATGCAGGGGGAATCACACCGGAAGTCCGGCCCGTGGCGCTACGGGCGCTGCTGGCCGAAATCGCCGAAACCATGGCGCCGCTGGCGCGGGAACGCGGGCTGGACCTGCGCGTGGGACGAGGTGACTTAACCGTCGATAGCGATCCGGCGCTATTGCGTTCAGTCATCCAGAATTTCCTTTCGAACGCAATTCGTTACACCAGCCGGGGCGGGATCGTGATCGGGGTTCGTCGCCGGGGCGACATGGCGCGCATCGATGTGATCGATACCGGCTCCGGCATACCCGAAACCAAGCGCGCGATCATTTTCCGCGAATTCGAACGCCTGTCCAATGCCGGAGACGGAGGCATCGGCCTTGGCCTTGCGATCGTCGAGCGGATTGCGCGCCTGCTGGGCGCAAGCGTCTCGCTTGCGTCGCAGGAAGGGAAAGGAAGCCGGTTCAGCTTCGCCCTTCCGGCGGCATCCCTGGAAGGCGTAACGGAGAAGCCGGTCAGCGCCAGGCAGGACGACCTGGCCCATCGGCAAACCATTCTTGTCGTCGACGACGATGCTATCAATTGCGAAGCGATGGCGGGCTGGCTCACACGCCTTGGCCATGAAGCGCATATCGCACCCTCGGCGCAAGAGGCGCTGGCGAAGGATGTCCATTTCGATGCAGCTCTGGTCGATTTCAATCTCGGCCCCGATATGGATGGGCTGACCCTCATCGAACGACTGCGCGATGGCACTCCAGCAGCACGATACGCGCTCATCACAGCGGCTCGCGAAGAGGAATATGTGTCGCGCGCGCGGGCAATGCATGTGGTTGTCATCCGCAAGCCGGCGGATCCCGCGCTGCTGGAGAAATGGATAAGCGGCCCTGCCCGCGCCATGGCCGCCCAATAGGCGCCTCATTCGTGGATCAGCGAGAGGCCCAGAGCCTTGGCGGCCAATACCGCCTGTGTCCTGTTCTGCACGTCGAGCTTCTTCAAAATGGCGGTCATATGAGCCTTTACCGTCGCCTCGCTGATGCCAAGATCATAGGCGATCTGCTTGTTTAGCCGACCCTCCATCACGCCAAGCAGCACCTTGAGCTGGGTTGGGGTGAGCGAAGCGATATGCGCGGCGACCGGGTCGATCACGTCATCACGCGGCGGCGCCATCCGCACTCCGGCCAGCGCATCCCGTATGCCGTCCTCTATCGCATCAAGCGTTGCGTCCTTGCTCAGAAAGCCGACCGCTCCGAAGCGCAGGGCGTTGCGCGCCGCATCCGCGCCCTGCGCACTCGAAACGACGAGTATCGGCACTCCGGGCTTTTCGGCGTGGAGCAAAGCCACTCCGGAATAGCCATCGGCACCGGGCATCCTGAGATCGAGCAGAATGAGGGCAAGGTCGTCCGCCGCCACTGCCTCGGCCAAGGCCGACGGGAGATTGGCGGCCTCCACCAGCCTAGCGTCGGGCACAACATCCTGCGCCGCCAGGGTCAACGCCTGACGAAACAGCGGATGATCGTCCGCGATCAGGATCGTGCCCGACATGGCGGCCTCAGGCTGGCACCGTGCGCGAGCTTATCAGCGTTTCGACCACGGACGGATCGGCGAGCGTGGATGTATCACCGAGGCTGGATGTGTCGCCTTCGGCGATCTTGCGCAGGATGCGGCGCATGATC
>CAYOZY010000222.1:0-3844 GCA_964408525.1 uncultured Sphingobium sp.
CGGTCGACAGATACATCCAGCCCCACCCGATGATCTTGAAGTAGGTGAAGTCGGTCTGCCACATCTCGTTCGGGCGGGTAGTCTTGGTGTGGAACTGATCGGCGGCCTTTATCACGACATAGGCCGGACTGGTGATCAGATCGTGCGCCTTGAGCAGGCGGTAAACCGTGGATTCCGATACGAAGTAGCGCTTCTCGTCGGTGAAGCGCACCGCCAGTTCGCGAGGGCTGAGATTGGTCGCGTCGGCTTCCAGCGCCATTTCGATGATCTGGTTCTGGATGTCGTCACCGATGCGGTTCCACACGCGGCTCGGCGCCGATGGCCGATCCTGTAACGCTTCCGGCCCGCCCCCAAGATAACGGTCATACCAACGGTAGAACGTCCGGCGGGCGATGCCGAGCTTGTCCAGCGTGCGTTTGGCGGGCAGGTGCGACTGCTCGACGATCCGGATGATCTCGAGCTTTTCGGATGCGGGATACCTCATTCGTCGTCGCCCCCATCCGCGATCATGCTTTTTTTGAGCAGACGGTTTTCCAGTGTCAGATCGGCCACGCATTCCTTCAGGGCCCGGGCTTCGCGGCGCAGGTCCTGGACCTCTCCGGTGGTCGCGGCACGGGCGGTGTCGCCGGCCAGGCGGCGCTTGCCAGCTTCCATGAACTCCTTCGACCAGGTGTAATACAGGCTCTGGGCAATGCCTTCCTTGCGGCATAGCTCGGCGATGCTGTCTTCCCCGCGCAGGCCATCCAGCACGATGCGGATCTTGTCCTCGGCCGAAAAGTGGCGCCGGGTCTGTCGGCGGATGTCCTTCACTACCCGCTCTGCTGGGGCCTTGGCGGGCGATTTTACATTGGAGGATCTGGGCTTCATCTTCGTTCCTTCGTCACTACGACGAAGCCCAGATCCTCCTTAAATCACAACCTCAAATCTGTGCCATTGGTGCTGACGGCGGACACCTTACAGACGAAGCAAAGCCGCTGGGTACATTCATCGCAGGTCCGTCGTCTGCATACTACTGGTTGCCGCCGATAACCTACGGAATTACCGGAAGCATTAAATTCTAATTGGGTGTGTTCCCGGCCGTTTATGATTGGCGGCCGGGAAATCTGGGGATCACGTCAGCGAGCGAAAAGCCGCGCCATTTCACCAGGTGGCCTTCTAGGTAGCTTTGAGGCGATGACGTGAGCCCCAGATTTTCTTCCGAGCTTGAATAGAGTCCGGCCCATTGGAAGGACGGACAGGTGAAGCGAACAAGGTTCACGGAAGCGCAGATCATCGGTGTGCCGAAGGAGGCCGAGGCCGGCGCAAAGCCCAACGAATTGGGCAGGCGGCACGGGATGTCGGAAGCGACGATTTACACCTGGAAGGCCAAGTATGGCGATCCGGAGGTATCCGAAGCCCGGCAGTTGTGGGATCTCGATATCGAGAACGCCAAGGTCAAGCGCCTTTTGGCCGATGCGATGCTGGACCAGGCTGCGTTGAGGGATCTTCTGACAAAAAAGTTCTGACGCCTGCCGCGAAGCGGGAAGCTGTCGCCCATCTCCAGGCGTGCAACAGGATGAGCAAACGGCGGGCGTGCCGTGTCATCGACGCTGATGGCAAGAGCGTGCGCTACAGTTCCACACGAGACGATGGTGTGCTGCGTGAGAAGCTTCGCGATCTGGCCAACCAGCGTCGCCGGTTTGGCTGAATGTCACTTTAGCAGCAACCTCATCCTTTCTTTCGGCAAGAACGTCGCGCCTGTCGATCTTAACCGCTGCGCGGAGATCGCTGGCCTTCTGCCGCGCTTCCATCAGTTTAAGCAGTCTGGCGCTGCCCAATCCAATATCTTGCCGCCTGCCATCCCGTTTGCAGGCGGAGCAGCCAGTAGGCACCGCCGCGCTTATCAATCTTCAAAAACAGCCCTTCCCCGTCCTGATAAGGGCCGGGATTCGCCAATGCCGCTTTGACCGCAACCGCCGTGAGCTTGCCCATCATGTTACCCCCACATTACCCCCACACTACGATCTGGCTGCGAGCGAACAGCAGCGGCTAAGAGCGGACGGTATCGCGATAATACGCTAGGTTTTCTGGGATTTCTAGGGCCTTTAGCGAACATCCCCGAATAAAGGGGTGGTGGACAGGGCTGGATTCGAACCAGCGTACGCTCTCGCGGGCAGATTTACAGTCTGCTGCCATTAACCACTCGGCCACCTGTCCATCAGCGATAGCAGCGCCGCAGGGCGGGCAAATCGACATCGGAAGCGCGCTCATGGCGAAACGAGGCTTGCCTGTCAATGCTTGTTGGTGAAAAGAAGCCCAATGAAAAGAGGACACAGAACCGGCAAGCCCAAGGGCGGCTATCCCAGACTTTACGGCCGCCACGCGGTCATCGCCGCGCTCGCCAACCCGGACCGGGTGGTGCGCAAGATATGGGGCACGCGCGAGGTCATAAACGCGCTGGAACTGCCGCCTGTGCTGCCCATTGTCTATGCCGACGGCGCGGACCTTGGCCGCATGGTGCCGGGGGACGCCCCGCATCAGGGGATCGTCGCGGAGGTCGAACCGCTCGACGATGTGTGGCTTGGCGATGTGCTGGAAGAAGGCGCCGAAGCGGACAACGCGGCGGCGCGCCCCATACTCGTGCTCGATCAGGTGACGGATCCGCATAATGTCGGCGCGATCTTCCGTTCCGCGGCGGCCTTCGATGCGCTCGCCATCGTCACGCAGGACCGGCATGCCCCGCCAGAGAGCGGCGTTCTGGCTCGTGCGGCCAGCGGCGCGCTGGAAACAATGCCCTGGGTGCGCGTCGTCAATCTCGCCCGCGCGCTCGATGAGATCGCCGATGCGGGCTATTGGCGCATCGGCCTCGACGGAGAAGCGAACGACACGCGGGCCGGAGCGCTCACGGGCGTTGGCCAGGTCGCGCTGGTGCTGGGGGCGGAAGGCGATGGACTGCGCCACAACAGCATGGCACATTGCGACATCGTGGCGAAATTGCCGATCAGCGCGCGCATGGAGAGCCTCAACGTCTCCAATGCCGCGGCGATCGCGCTTTATGCCGCCACCAACCGCTGACAGGCACCGGAAAGGAAGCAGCATGAAGTTTGTGCGCATCATCGGGGCACTGGCGGTGGCCATGCTGCTCAGCAGTTGCTTCTACAGCCCCGGCCGCTTCACCTCCGCGCTCGACATCCGCAAGGATGGCACATTCGCCTTTTCCTATACGGGCGAAATCCTGTTCACCATGCCGGATGAGATGGGAAAAGCGGGGCAGATGGCATGGAGCGACGATATGGCTCGCTGCACCAGAGAGAACCCGGATAGCGACAGCACTGACAGCGATCTCGACATCCCGGAAGATCGCCCCTGCACCGGCAAGGAAATCACCGATCAGCGCAAGGCATGGGAAATCGAGCAGGCCGTCAAGGCCAAGGAGGAGGCCAAGAAGGCCGCCGAATTCGGCGCCATGTTCGGCTACACACCCGGCGACGATGCCGCCAACAAGCGCCTCGCCGAAACGATGATGCGCTATGAGGGCTGGAAGTCCGTCACCTATAAAGGCAACGGCGTGTTCGATGTGGTCTATAAAGCGAAGGGCCGCCTCGACCATGATTTCCTGTTCCCGCTCTTGCCGCAGAACAACATGGTCCTGCCCTTCGTTACGATCCGCAAGCTGAACGGCTCCATGGCCCGCGTAACCGCGCCGGCCTATGTCGCCAATCCAGGGCGTTCGATGATGGCGGGCATGAAAGGCATGGGGCCGGGTTCAGGCGGGCCGGACGACGAGAAGCTCGGCAAGGGACGCACCAGCTGAAGCTTAAAAATGACGAGCGACGCGGCCATCCGCACCAACAACACCGACTAT
>CAYOZY010000223.1:0-1848 GCA_964408525.1 uncultured Sphingobium sp.
TTCATTGTGGATGCCGCGCCGCGCCATATCGACTGTTTCGATCTGCTGGGCGGTCGCTTGCCGGATAGCCTGAAAATAGCTGTCGCAAATGGCGAAATATTCGCGGATCGGCCTGCGGAAACGGCCTAGCCCCAGAATCACCGCCTCCAGCGGGGTGCCGTCCTCGCGGTCGATCTCGATGACAAGCCGCCCTTCCTGCGTGGACAGGCGCACCTTGTAGGGGCCAGCATAGCCGTCCTCATGTTCGCGCACTGGCGCGAAATGATTGTCCTCCAGCAAGTCGAAGATCGCGATGCGCCGCTCCTGCTCCACATCGGCGCTGCGCCAGATGATGCTCTGCTGGTCGAGCGCGATGTCTATGATGCGGGGGTCGGCCATCGCGTAAAGCAGTGCTGCCCCGCAGCCCAAAGATCAAGGGGATATTGCAATGCGGCGAAGTGGGCGCGCCGATATTGCCCACAGAACTATCCCCGGATCGATCGGGCGGAAGAATACTCCACCCTTGCACCGGCGCCGATATAGTTGGAGAATGGCGCCATGGCAGAGGCACTGAAACTGGTAGACGCGCCCGAAGGCGCGACTCGCGAGCTTCCTCGCAATATCGAGGCGGAGGCGGCGCTGCTGGGCGCGCTGCTCATCGACAATCGAGTCGCCGAAGATGTGCAGATGACCCTGCGCGCGGAGCATTTCTTCGAGCCTGTCCATGCCCGAATCTACGACGCGATATTGCGCCTGCTCGACAGGAACATGATCGCCAGCCCGGTCACGCTCAAACCCATGCTCGATCAGGACGATGCCTTGAAGGGGCTGGGCGGGGCGGCCTATCTGGTGCAGCTCACCACCAGCGGCGCTTCGCTGATCGGCGCGCGCGATTTCGCACGGCAGATATATGATCTGGCCCTGCTGCGCGAGCTGGTGGGGGTAGGGCGTGAGCTGGTCGAAGGCGCGCTCGACACCAGCGAGGATGTCGACCCAAAGGCGCAGATCGAGGCGGCGGAAGTTGCGCTTTACCGGGTTTCGGAGGGCGAGGGCGAAGTCGGCTCGGTCAAGAATTTCCTTCAGGCGAGCACCATGGCCGTGCAGGTGGCGGAGCGCGCACTCAACAGCGGTGGCCATCTTTCGGGCATCACCACGGGGCTGACCGGCCTCAACGAGAAAATAGGCGGCCTGCACAATTCGGACCTGATGATCCTCGCAGGACGCCCCGGCATGGGCAAGACTTCGCTTGCCACCAACATTGCCTATAATGCCGCCGCGCGCTGGATGCGCGATGAGGCGGACGGGATCGAGGCGGCCAAGAATATGGGCGCAAAAACCGCCTTTTTCAGCCTCGAAATGTCCTCGGACCAGCTCGCGACGCGCATATTGGCGGAGCAGTCTGGCATCAGCGGCGAAGCGCTGCGCATGGGCAAGATCAGCCGCGCGGAGTTTCAGAACCTCTCCCGCGCCGCGCGCGAGCTTCAGGAGCTGCCCCTCTATATCGACGACACGCCGGGGCTTACCATCGCCGCATTGCGCACGCGTGCGCGCCGCCTCAAGCGGCGGCATGACATCGGCTTCATCGTTATCGACTATCTGCAACTGCTTCAGGGATCGAGTAAATCCGGCGACAACCGGGTGCAGGAAATCTCCGAGATCAGCCGCGGCCTCAAGACTCTGGCAAAGGAACTGAATGTGCCGGTGCTAGCGCTATCCCAGCTCAGCCGCGCGGTGGAGCAGCGCGAGGACAAGCGGCCGCAGCTCTCGGACCTGCGCGAATCCGGCTCGATCGAGCAGGACGCCGACGTGGTCATGTTCGTCTACCGCGAAAGCTACTACCTCAGCCGCGCCGAGCCGCGCGAAGGCAGC
>CAYOZY010000223.1:1858-3821 GCA_964408525.1 uncultured Sphingobium sp.
TTGGCGCGGGTCAAAAACCTCGCCGAGCTTATCGTCGCCAAACAGCGCCACGGCGCCACCGGCAAGGTCCGTCTGAAATTCGATGCGAAAATCACGAAATTCAGCGACCTTGCCGAGGGCGAATATGGTGGTTACGCCGACGACTATGAGTGAAAATTCATCCAAAGCAGGCTGACCGCGCCGGCCAGCATCGGGATGAAAGTCATCAGCATGCTGATGGGTCGCAACGGTATGACAATCGCGCGTATTATGCTGAACACATGGAGCACACGACCGGCCAAGAGCGATGCGCCATAGGCCCAGAGCATCTGCGCGCCAACGCCATTCATTTCCAGCAGCCCCAATACGATGAGCGCAATCGGCACGGTCTCGGTAAAGTTGCCGTGCGCGCGTATGCGCCTGAGCAGGGTTTCGTCGCCTCCATCCCCCAGAGGAGTTCCTGTTTTCTCTCGCTGTTTTCCGGTCATGCCCGTCAGGGCGAACTGTATAAGAACGGCAATGGCCGCGACAATGGATGTAACAGGCAGCACAGGCATGATCCTTCCCCCGTTCTTTGACACCGCGGTCCCCAGCGGAGAACCGCATGGCTATGTCTGCCCCAGCATTGGCGGGAAAGGAAGCGCTTATCAGAACACCGGCATATTGGCGGGATCGTCGGGGTCCGCGAGCGGGGTGGAGGCGGTGTGGATGCCACATTCCACCTTGTCCCACCCGCGCCAGCGGCCCGCGCGCGGATCTTCGCCCGGCAGCACCTTCGACGTGCACGGCTCGCAGCCGAAGGAGAGATAGCCCTGCTCCTCAAGCGGATGGCGCGGAAGTTCATGCTCGGCAAAATAGGCTTCGAGGTCGTCCTTGGTCCAGTCACCCAGCGGATTGAGCTTCATCCGTCCGTCTTCGATCTCGAAGCGGGGCATGTTCTGCCGCGTGACGGACTGAAACGCCTTACGCCCGGAAATCCAAGTGTCCAGCCCCTGCTTGGCGCGCGCCAGCGGCTCCACCTTGCGGATGTCGCAGCAGCCGTCCGGATCGTAGGACCAGCGCAAGCCCTTGCCGTCCTTCGCGGCCAGCGCATCGGGCAGCGGCTCGACTACGCGGCTGTCGGTGATGCCGAACGCATTGACCAGCGTCTCGCGATAGTCGAGCGTTTCGGGGAACATCTTGAGCGTGTCGACGAAAATCACCGGCACGGTCCGGTCTGCCTGCGCCACCAGATGAAGCAGCACCGCGCTCTCCGTGCCGAAGGAAGAAACCACCGCCACCCGGCCCAGTGCGCCTTCACTGAACAGCGCGCGCAGCATTGTCATGGTATCGACGCCCTCGAAACGCGCGTTCAGCGCATCCGCATCCGCTTGCGTGAAAGCGGGGCGGGCGTCGATCACGTCAAGCTGGCGCGCGGCTTCGCTCATGCTCAGGCGACCTCATGCCGCTTCGCCCAGATCGGGCGGCGGCCATCGACGGTTTTCTGATAGACATCCGCATAGCGGGCGAGACTCGCATCGACGACGGCGGAGTCGAGCGGTGCATCGGGCACGAAGCTGTCGAAGCCGGTGCGGCGCATGGCGAGGATCTGGTCGACCAGAACATCTCCGCTGGCGCGCAGTTCGCCCGCATAGCCGGCTTCGCGCAAAATGCGCGCAGACGAATAGCCGCGCCCGTCGCCAAAGGCCGGGAAAGTGACCTCGACCAGCGCGATCCGGTCAAGATGCGGCAATAGTGCGCGCGCATCCTCGCCGGGAATGATGCGAACCGCCGTCGCGTTGGATGCGCCAAGAAACTCCTCCAGCGAAGCTGGAGTTTCATAGACAGCATCGCCCTCCCGAAAAGACAGGATATCAGCCATAAATCGCCTCCTTGAACGGGGCCATGCCAAGACGGCGATAGGTGTCGAGAAAGCGCTCGCCCGCCTCGCGCTGGTCGAGATAGAGGTCCGTCACCTTCTCCACCGCATCGACGATGCCGTCCT
>CAYOZY010000224.1:0-3816 GCA_964408525.1 uncultured Sphingobium sp.
CTGGTATGCCAATTTCGCCGATCTGCTGACCGACGAACGGGCCAACCGTCACGCCTACGATTTCTGGCGCGACAAGACCCGGGCGCGGATTGCTGATCCGGCTTTACACGAGTCCCTTGCGCCGAGCGAGCCGCCGCATCCCTTCGGGACCAAGCGGCCTTCGCTAGAGCAGAACTATTACGAGATCTTCTCGCAGCGGAATGTTTCTCTCGTCGATCTCAAGCAGGCTCCCATCGAAGGCATCGTGCCCGAGGGCATCCTCACAGCACAGGGCCTCATCGAATGCGACCTGATCGTGTTCGCCACCGGATTCGATGCCGGGAGCGGCGGGTTGACGCAAATGGAGATCAGGGGCCGGGACGATCGCAGCCTGGCAGATGCCTGGGGCGATGGGGTGGCTGCCTATCTTGGCTCCGCCGTCCACGGCTTTCCCAACCTGGCCTACCTGTACGGACCGCTCAGTCCCTCGGGCTTTTCCAACGGTCCGACCGCGGCGGAAATCCAGGGCGACTGGCTGCGGGACTTCCTGGTGAAGCTGTGCGACAACGGTCTGACGCGATTTGAAGCGGAAGCCGAAGCGGAGCGCGAATGGACCGCAAGCGTTGCCGCGATCGGGGCCATGACGCTCTTTCCCCGGGCCAAGTCCTGGTACATGGGCGACAACATTCCAGGCAAGCCGCGGCAGCTGATAAACTACCCGAGCGTGGTGGGTTACTCGAACATCATAAGCGACGTGGCGGCGAACGGATACCGGGGCTTCACGCTGGCATGAACGGGGAATTGCAACTCATGGAATCGGCTGCATCCGATATTGTCCCTGAATGGGCGCCCGACCCGTCGGTTCTGCCAGGCTGGTTTGCCGAGGCCCTGGCTGTTCCGCGCGAGGAAGGTTTCGTCACGGTCGACGGGGTGCGGATGCATTACTTCCGCTGGGGCAATCCGGGCGCGCCGCCGGTGCTGATGACCCACGGATTCCTGTCGCACGCGCGCTGCTTCGCCTTCATTGCGCCGTTTCTTGCGGGCGATTACCACCTGGTGGCCTATGACCTGTCCGGGATGGGCGACAGCGACCCGCGCCCCGACTGCGACATGACGGCGCGCGGACACGAGATGATCGGGGTCGCCGAGGCGCTCGGTTTGTTCGGTCATGCCCGTAAGCCGATCGTGGTCGCTCACAGCTTCGGTTCTGCCGTGGCGCTGAATGCCCTCGAACTCGCGCCCGACGCCTTTGCCGGGACCGTGATCTGCGACATGATGATCCTGCGCCCCTCGGCGCTGGAAAGATACTGGAGCAAGGGCCGGACCGGTCCCGGTTCGGGGGATCCCAATCGGCCTCATCGCCGCTATCCCGATTTCCCGAGCGCCCGCAAAAGGTATGTCTTGTCCCCTTCCCAGCAGGTCGGTGAGCCGTTTCTGATGGACTACATGGCCTATCATGCCCTTTGCCGCGAAGGGACCGATTGGACCTGGAAGTTCTCTCCGGCCGTGTTCAACCGCGAAAATTCGAACCGCATGTGGCTTGAAATCGGTCCGCGTGTGGTTGCTGCACCCGGCAGAAAGGCGATCGTCCATGGCGAAGAGAGCCAGCTTTTCACGCCGGATTCACGCGAATATCTGCGTGAACTGGGAGGAGGCAGCATCCCGGTCATCGCGGTTCTCGAAGCGCGGCATCACCTGATGCTCGACCAGCCATTGGCTTTCGCGACGGCCTTGCGTGCTGTCCTTGAAGAATGGTCCAAGCATGGCTGACCGAATCGTGCGCCGATTCCATCCGATCCGCCGAGACCGACCGGCGGCAGCCGGATTTGCCGTGTCGGTCGCACAACGAGGCGCGCAGCTTCAGCAACAGCCAGGGAGGCCATCATGACCGCTTCAGACCAAGCTCCCGAACCCAAACCCGCAGCGACGGTACTGTTGGTCCGCGACCAGCCCGAATTCCAGGTCCTGATGGTCAAGCGTCACCACCAGATCGATTTTGCGTCGGGGGCACTGGTTTTCCCGGGCGGCAAGACGCATGGCGGCGACGCCGACGAGCGCTGGACGAGTCATGCGATCGGCTGGGACGATCTGGACGCGGTTCAACGGACTTTGCGGGTCGGGGCGATCCGTGAGGCGTTCGAGGAAACCGGAATTCTGCTGGCGCAAACGGCTCAGGGCGCGCCGTTCGAGGACCCGTGTGACGTGGCGGTGCGAAGCGCGGTCGATGCGGGCGAAGTCGCGTTCATCGATGTCGTTCGCGAACTGGATGTCCGCCTCAGGCTGGACGAACTGGCCATCTTTGCCCGGTGGATTACCCCGACCATCATGCCAAAACGGTTCGACACCTGGTTCTACGCCATGAGCGCGCCGCCGGGACAGGTCGCGGCATGCGATGGACGCGAAACTGTCGATGCGGAATGGATTTCGCCATCCGAGGCCATCCGGTTGGCGGCGTCGGGCGAGCGGACCATCATTTTCCCCACCTTGATGAACCTGAAGCTGCTCGCCGAGGCTGAAGGCGCGCAAGATTGTCTTGCGCGTGCACGGCAACGCAGGCTTGTGACAGTGCTGCCGAAGGTTTCGGTCGAGAACGGAGAGCGCGTCCTGGTGTTACCGCCCGACGCTGGCTACGGATCGG
This sequence comes from uncultured Sphingobium sp., assembly GCA_964408525.1. Classification (GTDB taxonomy): domain Bacteria; phylum Pseudomonadota; class Alphaproteobacteria; order Sphingomonadales; family Sphingomonadaceae; genus Sphingobium. The sequence continues at coordinate 2,618 of CAYOZY010000224.1, forward strand.
TCTCGCAGCCACTGAGGTTGCTGGGTGCTTGAGTCTGAAGGGACTCTGTCCCGTCATCTTTCAAGTTCAGCCTTGGTTCGCTTCCCGGTTTTCAATCTTCAAGATTAGAGGACATTGTCGCGAGCATTTCTCGTAACATAGCAACCTGGTCTTCGCCAAGGCCGGCCAGAACCCGATCATAAGTCTTATCGGCTTCCATTCGCAACGATGGTAGAAGTTCGAACGCTTTGGGTAGCAGGTGGAGCTCCCAGATTCTGCGGTTCCCTTCGGCGGAACGGCGTTCGACGAGTGCAGCGTTCTCGAGTTGGTCAATTACATGGCCGACGCTCGCTCGTTCCCTTTCGAGGTGTTTCGCTAGCTCTGTCTGGGTGAGGCCGGGGGTCCGGTAAATATATCCAAGCGCGCGCCATTGGGTGCGGGAAAGGCTGAATTTGACGGTACTTGCGTCAAACAGCTTGCGCAATTTGCGCGGCACCTCCTCGAGCAAGAAGACGAGCTCGTCAGCCTCGGTAAGATATCCCTTTCCTGGCGCTGTTTTCAGCATGGAAATGGCCACTAACACATTTGCCTGTGAAGGAAAAGGCTTTACTGTAAGTTATTTTACAGTAAGAGGCGAGCATGACTTCGAACCTGACACTCGTTGGCCGTGCCGGACACCGGATTGCAGCCGACGCTGAAGGCCCCGCTACGGGAATGCCGGTCATTCTTGCGCATGGCGGCGGGCAGACCCGGCGGGCCTGGAAGAAGATTTCGACCCTGCTCGCCGGTCATGGCTTCCGCGCCATCGCCATCGATCTGCGCGGACATGGCGATAGCGATTGGGCCAGCGACGGAGCCTATGACGTTGCCGACTTCGCCAGCGACCTTGTCGCCATCGCCGGCAAGCTGGATCGCAAGCCAGCGCTGATCGGCGCGTCGCTGGGGGGGCTTGCTGGACTAGTCGCCGAAGGGCAGCTTTCCCCCGGCAGCTTCGCCTCGCTGACGCTGGTTGATATTACCCCGCAGATGGAAGCAACCGGCGTTGCCCGGGTTGTCGGCTTCATGGCCGCCCATGCGCGCGAGGGCTTTGCCTCCCCGGACGAAGCCGCGCGCATCATTTCCGAATATTTGCCGCATCGCCCAAGCCGCACGGCATCGGCGGGTCTCGCCCATTACCTGCGCCAAAAGCCCGACGGGCGCTATTACTGGCACTGGGATCC
>CAYOZY010000225.1:0-3760 GCA_964408525.1 uncultured Sphingobium sp.
CTTCTTGCCCGCCGGGAACACTTCCTTGATCTCCGCGCGGCCAACCACGGTTTCGATGCGTTCGGGCGCGAGCTGCCCGGCCATCTCGCCCTTGATCTCCTCAAGCAGGTCGTAGATCACATCATAATAGCGCAGCGAAACCTTGTCGCGCTCGGCAAGCTGGCGCGCCTTGGCATTGGGGCGCACATTGAAGCCGATGAGCGGCGCACTGGAAGCGGCGGCCAGCGTCACGTCGCTCTCCGTGATCGCGCCGACGCCGCTGTGCAGCACCCGAACCTTGATCTCGTCCGTCGATATACGATTGAGCGAGCCGACGATCGCCTCGACGGAACCCTGCACATCGCCCTTCACGACGATCGGATATTCGACCTGCGTTGTGTTGAGCGCAGAGAACATATGCTCGAAACTAGTCGGCGCGGAGGTGGTGCGCTTCTTCGTCGCCTGCTCGGCGCGATAGGCCGCGACCTCGCGGGCGCGCGCTTCGTTCTCGACAACCGACATCTGGTCGCCCGCCGAAGGCACGCCGGAAAGGCCCAGCACCTCGACAGGCATGGAGGGACCGGCCTCCTTGATGTTCTGCCCCTTGTCGTTGACCATGGCGCGGACCTTGCCGCTTTCCTGCCCGACGACGAAGGTATCGCCCACGCGCAAGGTGCCGCGACCGATGAGGATCGTCGCGACGGCACCACGGCCCTTGTCGAGCTGCGCCTCGATCACGCGGCCTTCGGCGGCGCGATCCGGGTTCGCTTTAAGTTCCAGCAGTTCCGCCTGAAGCAGGATCTTCTCGATCAGCTCATCGAGGCCGATTTTCTTGAGCGCGGACACCTCGACATCCTGAACTTCGCCGCCCATCGCCTCGACCATGACCTCATGCTCCAGCAGGCGCTCGCGCACGCGCTGCGGGTTGGCGGTGTCGAGATCGACCTTGTTGATGGCAACGATCATCGGTACGCCAGCCGCCTTCGTGTGATTGATCGCCTCGATGGTCTGCGGCATCAGCCCGTCATTGGCCGCCACCACGAGAATGACGATGTCGGTGACGTTAGCGCCGCGCGCGCGCATCTCGGTGAAGGCCTCATGGCCTGGCGTATCGAGGAAAGTGATGAGCTCGCCGCCTTTGGTTTTCACCTGATAGGCGCCGATATGCTGGGTGATGCCGCCAGCTTCGCCCGCGACGACATCCGTGCCGCGCAGCGCATCGAGCAGGCTGGTCTTGCCATGGTCGACATGGCCCATGATGGTGACGACCGGCGCGCGAGGCTTCAGGGTGTCGGCGGCATCGACGTCGGCATCGGTGTCGATCTCGATGTCGGCATCGGACACGCGCTGGATGCGATGGCCGAATTCCTCGACCAGCAGCTCCGCTGTATCCTGATCGATCGCCTGATTGACGGTTACGGGCATGCCCATCTTGAAAAGCGCCTTGACCAGATCCGCGCCCTTTTCAGCCATGCGGTTGGCAAGATCCTGCACCGTGATCGCCTCGGGCACGACAACATCGCGCACCTGCTTCTCGCGCTGCTGCTGCCCGCCGCCATGGGTGCGACGATATTCTTTCTCGCGGGCGCGCTTGAGCGCGGCGAGGCTGCGCGCACGGGCGCTGTCATCGTCCGAAAGCGCGCGGTTGACGGTGAGCTTGCCCGACTGGCGCCGGTCATGATCGCCGCGCTTGGTCCGTTCGGGTTTGGCCGGTTCGGGGCGTTTTGGCGGCGCGACCGGAGTGAAGCGGCGCGGCGGCGGCGAAGCGCCCCGGCCCTCCTCATTCCCATCGACAGCATCCGGCATTTCTGAAGGTTCTGCAACTTCGGGCGCGGCGGCAGGTTGCGATGCCTGCTCGATTTCAGCGCGGCGATTTTCCTCGGCGCGACGCTTTTCTTCGCTGGTGGTGGCCAGACGTTCGGCTTCCTCGCGACGACGCGCATCCTCCAGCGCCGCCATGCGGGCTTCTTCGGCCTCGCGCAGCAGCCTTTCCTGCCGCTCCTGACGGGTCAGCAGATCGTCGCTCTTCGTGGGAGCAGGACGAGGCGCGGGCGCAGGCCTGGCGACGGGCGTGGGCGCGACAACCGCTTCCGGCTCAGGCTGGGGCGCGGCGGAAGCAGGAGCCTCACCGGGCTTGCCGATGATGCGACGGCGCTTCACCTCCACGACCACGGTGTTCTTGCGGCCATGGCTGAAGCTCTGCTGAACCTGGCCGGATTCGACCGTCCGCTTGATCCCCAGCGGCTTGCGGCCCAAAATCGGCTTGTCTTCCTTGCTGTCACTCATCGACCAAAATCAACCTTTTCTACAACGCCAAAACCGGCACGATCCTTATGGATCCTGCCGCTATCACCTGTGTCCTGCGGACATCCCCGAAGCGACGGCCTCAGAGCGGGCGCCTTCGCCCTCTCCGTTAGCGCATCCCCTGAAGCTTTGCCAGCGGCTTAACACAGCGCGCAGCCGTTTCGCCGCCGCGCCGTCCGTCACCGCGAGATGCACGACATTGTCGCGGCCCATTGCCCTAGATAATGCATCGCGACCGACAGGCAAGACCGTGCCCGCCAGTGCCGACCGTTCCGCTTCATCGCCCACGCGCCACGCCTGATCGAGCTTGCGCGAACCGTCTGGCGCGGCATCGGCGGCATGCAACAACAGGCGCACCTGCCCGCGCCGCGCGGCAACCTCTATCTTTTCCGATCCGGTGACGAGATTGGAAGCCTTCGCCTCCAGCCCCAGCCTGTCCATCGCCTGCTGCTCCAGCGCCGCATCGATATGCGCCGCCAGATTGCCGCCTATGGCGATCTCGCCGGTCTTTAACGCGCGGGAGAGCGCGCCTTTCAGCTTGCCGTTGGTCAACGCCTTTTCGAGCTCGACGCGCGACACGCCGATCCACGCCCCGCGCCCCGGCGCCTTGGCCCGCACGTCGGGCATCACCTCACCATCGGGCGAGAGCGCGAGACGGATCAGCGCATCGGGGTCAGCCCGGTCGCCCGTCAGGATGCAGCGGCGCTCGCTCATGCCAGCGCCTCCACATGGTTCGCAATTATATCAGCAGCATGCCAATCATTGGGAGGTTTCCGCAACATCTGCGTCCTCCCCCTGTTCCGAGCCTTCTTCGTCCGCGAACCAGTGTGCGCGCGCGGCCATGATGATCTCATTGCCCTGCTCTTCGGACAGGCCATATTCGGCAAGCACGCCGCCCTTGTCCTCGGCATTTTCCTTGCCGCGACGGCGGTCGCCCTGCCGCTTCTTGGCGATCAGCTCGTCGGTGGCAAGATCGGCGAGATCGTCGAGCGTCTTGATACCCGCCTTGCCCAGCGTCACCAGCATCGCCTCCGTCATGTGCGGCATATCGGCGAGCGCATCCTCGACGCCCAGACCCTGACGCTCCTCGCGCGCGGCAGCCTCGCGGCGGTCCAGCGCCTCAAGCGCGCGGCTCTGAAGCTCCTGCGCCAGCTCCTCGTCGAAGCCCTCGATGGTCGCGAGTTCGTCGATGCCAACATAGGCGACCTCTTCCAGCTCGCCGAAACCTTCGGCGACCAGAAGCTGCGACAGAGTCTCGTCAACGTCCAGTTCGTTCTGGAACATTTCCGACCGCTCGACGAATTCGCGCTGGCGCTTTTCGCTCGCGTCTGCCTCGGTCATGATGTCGATGGCCTTGCCAGTCAGCTGGCTGGCTAGGCGGACGTTCTGGCCGCGCCGGCCGATGGCGAGGCTGAGCTGATCGTCAGGAACCACCACCTCGATGCGCCCTTCGTCCTCGTCGATCACGACGCGGCTG
>CAYOZY010000226.1:0-538 GCA_964408525.1 uncultured Sphingobium sp.
CGACGGTGGGAGCCCCGTGAGATCGAGTGAGACGCGCCGGATGAGCGCCGGACGGGCGTTCTCCTCGCCCAGAGCGAACCGGAAGATCTGCTCAAATTCGGCCTGATCCCGGAATTTGTCGGCCGCCTGCCCGTGATCGCGACGCTGGAGGATCTCGACATTTCGGCGCTGGTCAAAATTCTGGTCGAACCGAAGAACGCGCTGGTCAAGCAATATGGCAAGCTGTTCGAGATGGAAGGTGCCGAGCTGGAGTTCCGCGCCGTCAAAAGGTGGATTCGCGTCGACGCCGTCGGCGTCGGTATTGGGCGCCTGCAGAAGGAGTCCCTTCGGATCGTAGATTCCGGTGCCGTTGGAGAAACCCTCCTGCACGTCGCCTGCGTCCCAGAGGAAGCAACTCGCCTTGGTATCCGAGTCGCAGACTTCGGTTCGATCGGGTCGCCCCTTGGCGTCGAGCGGCAGTGGCTTCAAGAAGGCATCCATGCGCCCCGCCCAGAAGCCCTCGTCGCCGATCGGCGTGAAACTCGAGAGGAAGATCTTG
>CAYOZY010000226.1:548-3738 GCA_964408525.1 uncultured Sphingobium sp.
CGTGGCCTGCGCTCCATCATCGAGGGCATATTGCTCGACACCATGTTCGATCTTCCCTCCATGGAGGGCGTGAGCGAGGTCGTGGTCGACAAGGATGTCGTCGACGGGCGCAAGGAGCCTGTGCGGGTGTTCGCCGAAAAAGACAAAAAGGCCGAAGACGCGGCCTGAGGTTTTTCGCCTAAAGTTGGAAATGAGGCCCGCGGAACAGGTTTTCGCGGGCATTTCTTTTATCGGATCGGTGTAAAATCAGGCGACCTTGCGGCTGAATTCGCCCGATGCATCGCTCAGCTTGCGCAGCATGCCTTCAACTGTTGCAAAGCCCTGCTCCAGATCGTCTATCTCGCAGGCCACGACTTCGGTGTCGCGGCGGATGGTGGCGACGGTGCCGGACATGGAATCGGCGGCCAGCGCGGTTTCATCGACGGCAGCGGTAATCATGGTCACCGTCTGCGCCTGTTGCTCCATGGCGATGCGGATGCGTTCGGAGCTGTCCTGCACCTCGTTGACCGTTTCACGGATACGCTGGTTGGTGTCGAGCGACTGGCGGGTCGAGTTCTGGATCGCCGCGATCTTGCCCGCGATGTCGTCCGTTGCGCGCGCGGTCTGGCTGGCGAGAGACTTCACTTCCTGCGCGACGACCGCGAAGCCGCGCCCTGCGTCTCCCGCGCGCGCCGCTTCGATGGTGGCGTTAAGTGCGAGCAGGTTGGTCTGTCCCGCAATGTCGCGGATAAGGCCAAGGATCGATTCGATCGCTTGTGCATGTTCGGTGAGGGTGGCGGACATCGACACCGCCTCGCCCGCCTGAGCGCTGGCGCGCTGGGCGACTTCGGACGAATTTTCGACCTCGGCGCGGGTGTCCTCAATGGCGCGGATCAGTCCGGCGGAAATATGGGCCGCCTCGCGCATGGCGAGCGCGGACTGTTCGGCGGCGGCGGCGACTTCGGAAACCTTGTCGAGCATGCCGCGGGTCGCGCCCGATGCATGGTGCGCCTGATCGCGCAGGCCTTCGCCGAACCGCGATGCATCGTCCACTTCGCTCGCGATGCGCTTTTCGAACATCTCGCCATAGCGTTTGCGCTCTTCCAGTTCCTCGCGCGCGTTTTCATCCGCGATGAAGGAGCAGAGCAGTTCCGCCTCGATCATCGCCATTCGCAGCAACGTGTGCATCATCCGGTGGCGAACTGGGTTATCCTCGCTGGTGCCTTCCCAAAGGGTGTCGGCGATGCTCTGGTTTGCCGCCGCGACGGCGACGAGGATGGAGCGGAAGGGAATTCTGTGCTTGCGGGCGTGATGAACGCATCCGCGAACCGATATTCTCCAGCCATCCTCCGCAAAGGCGGTGAGCTTCATTTCGAGATAGCGGGCGATTTCATAACGAAGGGCGGTGAGAGATTTTTCCGACAGGCGCTGGTCAAGGCCGGTATGCGCGACATAGGTGGCATAGAAGCTGTCTGCGGGAGACATATTCTCCTGCATCAGCGCCCACAACTCGCGGGCGTCGTCGGCCAACCTGCCGCTGGGATCGAAATCCCGCAACTGATCGCGCATGCCCATGCGCGCTGATTGCTCAACGATCCCTGTCGTCGCCATATCTGTTTCGTGCCCCGTGTTTTGCACAATCCTGTTCCGCACAATGATGTCTTACTTATTTATGCGGTGACCATAGTAGAGGATGGTTAATCTTTGATTATCCTTGTTTGACGGGGGGAAAGACCAGAATGTCGCGGATCGTCATGATGATTTGCGCAAGGGGAATCCACGCGCTAAAGGAGCCTGATTCTGGTTTTTACAGGGGATAGTGACCGCCATGGCTCACGCACAAAATCAGCCGAAATCCCGGCCTTTGTCGCCGCATTTGTCGATATGGCGTTGGGGGCCGCATATGGTGGTCTCGATCCTGCACCGCATCACCGGCGATGGCCTGGCGATCGTCGGCGCCATGGCGCTGGTCTGGTGGCTTGTAGCGGCGGCGAGCGGCCCGGAGGCCTATGAGAGCTTCGTTGGCCATGCGACGAGCTGGTATGGCATGGTGGTGATGGTTGGCCTGACATGGGCTTTCTTCCAGCATCTTTTCTCCGGTCTGCGCCATTTCGTGTTGGACATGGGCGCGGGCTATGAACTGACCACCAACCGGACCTGGTCGCTCCTCGTTCCCGCGCTTTCGGTGCTGGTCACGGCCGGATTGTGGCTCTGGATCATGGCGGAGAAACTCTGATGGGCAATGGCACTTCCATCGGTCGCGTGCGCGGCCTCGGCTCAGCGAAGTCGGGCGCGCATCACTGGATACTCCAGCGCTTCACTGCTGTCGGAAACCTGTTGCTCGTTCTCTGGCTGATCTTCTCGCTCGTGCAGATGCCGGGCCTCGATTATCAGAGCGTGACCGGATGGCTGGCGCAGCCTCTGGTCGCCGTGCCGATGATGCTGATGCTGGTCAGCATATTCTGGCATCTGAAACTGGGATTGCAGGTTCTCATCGAGGACTACGTCCATGATGACGGGCTAAAGTTCTTCGCCATCCTTCTTCTCAATTTCTACGCTGTAGGCGGGGCCGCTCTGGGCATTTTCGCCATCGCCAGGATAGCATTTACAGGGGGCGCAGCGGCATGACCGAAGCCTACAAGATCATCGACCATATCTACGACACCGTAGTCGTCGGCGCGGGCGGATCGGGCCTGCGCGCCACCATGGGCAGCGCCGAAGCGGGCCTCAGGACTGCCTGCATCACCAAGGTGTTCCCCACCCGCAGCCATACGGTCGCGGCGCAGGGCGGCATCGCAGCCAGCTTGCAGAACAACACGCCCGACCACTGGACCTGGCATATGTACGATACCGTAAAGGGGTCTGACTGGCTGGGCGATCAGGACGCGATCGAATATATGGTGCGCGAGGCTCCGGCGGCGGTTTACGAGCTGGAGCATGCGGGCGTGCCGTTCAGCCGCAACGCGGACGGCACCATTTATCAGCGCCCGTTCGGCGGCCATATGCAGAACATGGGGGCAGGCCCGCCAGTGCAGCGCACCTGCGCGGCGGCAGACCGCACCGGCCACGCGATGCTGCATGCGCTCTATCAGCAGAGCCTAAAATATGCGGCGGATTTCTACATCGAATATTTTGCCATCGACCTCATCATGGAAGACGGGCCGAACGGCAAGGAATGCCGCGGCGTCATCGCGCTGTGCATGGAAGATGG
>CAYOZY010000227.1:0-3702 GCA_964408525.1 uncultured Sphingobium sp.
CGCGAGCGCGCCAGGTTCGGCCCGGTCCATGTCCTCGACCCGTTCGGCATCACCGGCCTACCCTCGGCCGCGTTCAATCCGCTCGATCGCATCGACCCTGCCGGCCTCGATCTGGCCGACGAAGCCATGACGCTCGCCGACGCGCTGGTCTATGACGCCCCCGGCGAAGCGGGCGAGGCGCATTGGAACGACGAAGCCAAGGCGCTGATCGCCGGCCTGATCCTCCATATCGTCGCCAGCGAAGCGCCCGCGACCCGCACCCTCGCCACGCTGCGCGATCATCTGACGCTTGCCCCGCAAGCCTTCGCCGCGCTGCTCTCCGATATGCAAGGCAGCGGCGGCCTGGTCGCGCGCGCCGCCAATCGCCACCTCGGCAAGTCCGACAAGGAAGCCTCGGGCGTGCTGTCGGCCGCGCAGCGCCATACCCATTTCCTCGATAGCCCGCGCATGGGCCAGGTTCTCGGCCGCTCGGATTTCACGTTCGCCGACATGAAGGCGTCGCCGGCGACCGTGTTCCTCGTCCTGCCCCCCGATCGCATCGCCGCCTATGCCCGCTGGCTGCGCCTGATGATCGCGCAAGCCCTCACCGATCTGTCGCGCGGCGCGGCCCCTGCCCGCCCGGTCCTGTTCCTGCTCGATGAATTTGCCGCGCTCGGCCGCCTCGATCCGGTGGAACGCGCTATGGGCCTGATGGCCGGCTACGGCGTCCAGCTCTGGCCGATCGTGCAGGATATTCACCAGCTCCGCGCGCTCTATCGCGATCGCGCCGGCACCTTCTTCTCCAATGCCGGCGCGTTGCAGATATTTGGCGTGAACGATCACGACAGCGCAAAACTCGTCTCCGATCTGCTCGGCCAGGAAACGGTGATGTTCGAGACGATGAGCCGCGCCCTCGATGCCGACGAAACCGGAATCTCGTTCGGCGTCCAGCATGTCGGCCGCCCGCTGCTGACCCCCGATGAAGTCCGCACCCTGCGGCCCGATTTGCAGCTCCTGTTCCTCGCCGGCCAGCGCCCGATCGTCGCCACCAAGCTCGCCTATCATGCCGATCGCGAGTTCGCAGGCCGGTTCGATCCGGTGCGCCGCGTTTAAACGGCGCGGCGAGGATCTACACGCCAGAAAAGCGCCCCGCCCTGGGAAGCCCGTAGAGCGGCATGGGACGCTCGACCTTCCCCGACCCTCCTAAACGACCGAAATGAGGCTGGGCGGCCCGGAAATCGCGCCAGTAGCGACGTTTCCGCCTGCCCTGCCCTCTCGGAAGGATCGCCGCCTTATCCGCTTGGCTTCCTTGGAAAGCCAATTTGCGACGGTGCTGCTGGGTGCGGCGCTGGATGGTTGGGCGCGACGGTTCGGCAAATCCCACACACCAACAAAAGCGTGCCGGCGTAGCCGGCTCATCATGGGGATGCCGGGTGGGAGGATCGCGTTAGCGATCCGGGGCGGCCGAAGGCCGCGAGCCGGCGGGGCGAAGCCCCAAGAGGCGGTGCTTCTCTTCTTCTTGGACCCGGCCCGGTGGGTGAAACCCCAATGGTACGGGAGAAGTTATCCACAACCCCGCCTAGTGTTAAAATATGGGTTTAGTGATGTGTTACGGATTTTCGCCATGCCCGGAAAGGCGCGGAAATACTCGCTTTTTTGGCAAAAATTCGTTCCGGGGTGAATCAGCTCTGACGATAAGGCGAATCCAGAGTGACGAAAAAGCGAATCCACTATGACGATAGCGCTTGGCCTTCCCTGCCGCGCTCAAGCGTAATCGAAATGACGATAGCGCGGCGGTGAATCTGAAATGACGATAATCCGCTTGCGTATGTGAAATGACGATAGTAGCCCTAGCGTTAGTGAAATGACGATAGACCCCTCCCCTTCCCTGTTTGACGCGCCGATCGCCGCGCCGGTCTCGGCCGTGGACGGCGACGATCGCACGCCCCTGCTGCCGGTGCGGCATCCCAACCAGGACTTGTTCATCTGCGACGTGCTGGACGCCATCCCCAAGGATGACATGGCCTCAATGGAGCATCCGGTGTTTTCGCTCTCGACCAAGCCCGACAACCGGACGCGGCGCTACGAGCATAACGGCAACGTCATCGAGATTATCCCCTCGGGCAAGGGGCTGGCGACGATCCACGACAAGGACATATTGATCTACTGCATTTCGCAGCTCGTCGCGAAGATGAACCAGGGCGAGCAACCTAGCCGCACGGTGCGCCTGCAAGCCTATGACATGCTCGTCGCCACCAACCGGCAAACCAGCGGTGAAGGCTACAGGCTGATGGCCGACGCCCTCACCCGCCTGCGCGGAACCACCGTGCGGACCAATATCCAGACCGGCGGTATCGAGGAAACGCGGATTTTCGGCCTGATCGAAGAAGCCAAGATTACCCGCAAGACGTTCGATGGCCGGATGCTCGATCTTGAAATCACCCTGTCGGAATGGGTGTATCGCTCCGTTATCAGCAAGAACGTCCTCACCCTGCACCGGGACTATTTCCGGCTCCGCAAGCCATTTGAGCGGCGCATGTATGAGCTGGCCCGCAAGCATTGCGGCATGAAGGACGAATGGAAGATCGGGCTAGAGCTGCTGCAAAAGAAATGCGGCTCCAACAGCCCGATCCGGGTTTTTCGGGCCTTGGTCAAAAAGGTCTGCGAGCATGACGCCGGCCACGGCCATTTCCCCGACTATGCGGTGACGATGGACGATGACGTGATCCTGTTCCGCAACCGCTCGGGCCTCAAGGCCAAGCCCGATCCTGTCAGCGCCGCCGACGATGCGCCCTATATCGACCCTGAAACCATGCACGACGCCAAGACCGCCGCGCCGGGATATGACGTTTACGCGCTCTATGACGAATGGGTGTCGTGGTGGCACGACATGGGCAAGCCCGAACTCAAAAGCCCCGCCGGGGCCTTTCTCGGATTCTGCAAGAAACGGCACGAACGCAAGCCGTTACGCTGATTTCGGCTCACGCAAACATGCGGACAAGTTCATATGCCCGCATGTTTGCATGTTTGCATGTTTGCATGTTTACTTGCCTACAGGGCTTTCCCCCATCTTTCGCAGCCAGTCGTTGAACGCCTCGGCCATCGCGTCTTGCAGGCTCATGCCGTGCTTGCGGGCGGTCATGTGCATGGCGAACGACATTTCCGGGCTGAAATAGCCCGTCATCGCCTTCTTGCCCTGACGGCTCGGCGCAACCGGGCTGCTGCCGGTGCTGCTCCCCGCGCCGCGCTCGATCGCCGGGGCCGCCCTCGCCTCCGGCTCGGCCGCCGCCGGCGACGGCGCGGGGTCGCGGTCCCGCAATGCAAGCAACGATCCTTTCCGGCTCATGCGCTGGCCCTCCGCTTCCTAGATGCTTGCATGTTTACATGCCCGCATGTCCACTTATAAAGCTGCTGCACCTCGTCGGCCGCCTTCCCGCTCGGCTCGATCTCCATTGCGGTTTTCCCCTCGGCCGCCGCATGACGGAAAGCGGCGCGATCGGCGATATGGTGCGGGCAGGCGTCCAGCCCATAATCCTGCACGAGCTGCGCCGCTTCCTCATACATGCGCGGCGCGGTCGGGCTTCCTGCGGTGAAGATCACGAAAGCGGGCTTGCCGCGCATTTTCACAAGGCTGGCGGTCGTCTTGATCGCGGCCAGGTCGAACGCGCTGGGGAGGCAAGGGATCAAAACCAGGTCGGCCGCCTCGACGGCGGCGCTGGCGGC
>CAYOZY010000228.1:0-3587 GCA_964408525.1 uncultured Sphingobium sp.
CTGCCAAACCGCAGAACGTACATTATGCGGCGAACTTTAGATTCAGATGACTAGCACTACTTTGGCACATTTTGGTTTGGAGGGTCGCTGGGTCGACAGCCGCAGTGCGGGCATGGTTTGTCCGGCGGTCTGGTGAGACGGTCAATGATGGCTTGCCTGATTGCCGGCAGGCTCGGTTTCGGCGGTGGGCCCGAGATTCTTTTTCCCCCCTTTGGCCAACTTGAGCCGCAGTGACTGAAGGAAGGCGAGAGCGATCATGGACATCAGTGCGTGTCGATGCAGGCCTTTCCATGAACGCCCCTCGAAGTGGTCCAGGCCGAGTTCTTCCTTGAGTTGCTGATGTGCCTGTTCGCAGACCCAGCGCGCCTTGATCGCGCCGGCCAGTTGCTTGATCGGCGTGTTGGCGGGCAAGTTTGAGAGGTAGTACTTGCGCTCGCCGGTAGAGCGATGTTCGCCCACGAGCCAGACTTCCTCGCCTGGCAGATGCTGGGCGCCCATATCGTGGATACGCTGCGGTGGCCCGTCTGCGACACGCACCCGAACAGCGGCGAAGCGGGCCGAGAGTTTTCCTTTGGTGCCGCGCCGCCAACTGACCTTGCGCCACGGTACCGTCTCAAGCATCGTCTGCGCCGAGATCGAAGTTATGTCGGGTATCGCGTTCTTTCTCGGGCGCCCCTGAGTGGCGACGGGAAAGACCATGCTGACATCGGCGGGGTAGACCTTCTGTTTGAACGGGATGCCAACAGCCCACGTGAGGCCCCGCTCGCTCAGGCCCTGCCGGAAGGGAGCAGAGAGACCGTATCCGGCATCGGCAAGGACACAGCCGAAGCGAACACCGGCGGCATGGACCCTATCGATCTCAGCGAGCGCGATTTCCGGCTTGGTCCGGTAGCGTCGCAGTTCTGCAGGCACCCCGGCGCGATCCAGGCGGGCCGCATCACTCGTCCAGCTCTCCGGCAGGAACAGACGCAAGCCCACCATCACAGGTACCTCACGCGATGCCAGCGTCACCGACACCAGCGTCTGGCAGTTGGCGTTCTTGCCGAGCGCCGAGGCATACTGCGGCGCCACACCGACCGAGTGTCGGCCCTTCTTGGGCAAAGCCGTATCGTCGATGATCAGCCAGGCATTATCGCCCCCAACCTGCCGGTCGGCCTCAGCAAGCAGAGCCGCCTCCAGCGGAGCTTCGTCCCAGACGCCGCGGCTAACGAAGTGGTGAAGCCGGTCGTAGCTGACCTCGTCGTCTCGTGCCGCTATGGGCTGAACACTCTTGCGATCCCCAGGGCCGATCAGCCCCGCAATGTAAGCCGGACACATCCGACGGCGCGTCTTGTTCCGTAACGCTGTGGCAAACGGCGCAAGCCATACCTCCAGCTCGCTCCGCCAATCTGCTTCCATCGCCAGCCTCCAGAAAAGCTGGCTCCCTATGAATCAGTGATTTCCCACCTTGGGAATCCCAAAAATCACATTTCTGCCAAAGTAGTGCTAGAAAAACTAGGGGCTATTCAGACCTTGGAGCGCGCGGCCGCGCCGAGCCGCGTTTCGCCGGCTGACGGCGATCTTCAGACAGGGGATGGAACAGGCATGACGCAACGTAACGCCATCGTGACCGGGGCTGCACGCGGCCTTGGCAGGGCCATAGACCTTCGCCTCGCGCGCGACGGGATCGCCGTGGCGGCGTGGGACCTCAATGTGCAAGACGCGCGCGAAACCGCCGAACTAATCGAGGAGCAGGGTGGAACCGCAATCGGGCTCGGCTGCAATTCCGCGATCGCCGCCGAAATCGCGGCGGCCCTTGCCGAAACCCGCGATCGCCTCGGTGCGGTGACGATCCTCGTCAACAATGCCGCGCTGTCGCCGTTCCGGAAGTTCGAGGAAATCACCGAGGAAATCTGGGATGGCCTGATGGCCATCAACCTCAAGGGCCCGGTCCTGTGCTGCCTTGCGGTGATCCCCGACATGATCGGGGTAGGGTGGGGACGGATCGTCAACATCTCTTCTTCGTCGGCCCAGACCGGATCCTCGCACCAGACGCACTACGCGGCATCAAAGGCCGGAGTCATCGGCTTCACCAAGTCGCTTGCCATGGAATTCGCCGGGACCGGGATCACCGTGAACAACTTGCCAACGGGCTTCGTCGATACCGAGGGGCTGCGGGAGGCGCCGGTCGACGTAGACGGGTTCGCCCAGCGCACCCCGATGAAGCGTCCCGGACGGCCTGAGAACATCGCTGCTGCCGTCGCTTTCCTCGTCACCGAGGACGCGGATTACATCACCGGTCACACCCTGAGCGTGAACGGCGGCCGCTACCTCAACTGACTATTGGCGGGGCGACCGGAAGACGGCGACGATGAGTGAGACTGGCGTCAACCTCTCCAGCCTGCGAGAAGCAGCGGTTCCGCTGGCTACCCCTCGACGAACTGAGACACGGAGAGAGAAAGATGGCTGAGAAACCAGTAGTTTCGATCGTCACCGGCTCGAGTCGCGGCGCGGGCAAGGGAATTGCGGTCACGCTCGGATCGCATGGTTGCATTTGTCTATGTAACTGGTCGCTCTGAGAAGGAAGTCGACGGCGAGGTGCCCGGCACGATTTACGCAACCGCCCGCGAGGTAACCGACGCCGGCGGGCAGGGCATCGCGGTGCGCTGCGACCATGCCGACGACGCGCAGGTATGGGATGCCATAGACTGTCAATAAGGGAAGGCGCTGTAACGCTTGAATAATCCGTGATGGATCAGAAGACGCCGCGAACCTGGGCCAAGTGGACGACGAAAGGGATCACCGCCTTGTCTTGCACCGGTTTACCGCTGATTTCGGTGATTCTACGGCGCACGGCGTTGTAGTCGTCAAGCCACTCGGGACTGACTTCGAGCCAGACCTTGATCGAGCCATCGACAGGGCGCCCGGCGAGGAACTGGTCGAGGTCTTGCCGCGCGATATCCATTGAATTCGCACGCGAGCAGGCATGCTGGACCGTGGCGCGCAGGCTCTGGAATCTGGCAGTTTTCTTTGAAAATTCGCACATGGCGTCGGCCAGGAATGCGAAGCAGTCCTGGCTTATGAGCATCCGGATATTGCGCGTGCCGCTAGCCATCGAGTGTGCGCCGGGTGTTCCATGGTCGGGCCGATCATGACCCAGAATCGTTAATTTTGCGAGTCGGGTGATGGCGGGGCCGATTCGCGGCCGCAAATCACGCTTTGGGCAATCTGCCTTGCTTCTTTGGTCGTAGGTGATCGCGCATGCGGAGATTCGAAGCACCCAAATGGACATTCCAAAGTTCCCGAATAGCAAAACAATAGCCGTCCGGAATACTTCTGCGGGAATGATGACGATTCGCGCGCTCGAAGAAACCCTTCCTTAATTGCCGCCGGATGCCCGCCCCTGTTCTTTGAACCTGCCCGGGGATGACGTGGGCGGTTTCAAGGAAGGAAGCATTGCGATGAAACATTGGATCAAAGGGAAGGGCGCGGGTATCGCCCAGGGCGCGGCGGTGGCGGCGCTGGGTCTGGCCTTCGGCAGCGAGGTGGCGATGGCCGGCGCCGACACCACGTTCGATACCGCGCTCACCAAGTTTACCGACTTCCTG
>CAYOZY010000229.1:0-3544 GCA_964408525.1 uncultured Sphingobium sp.
TTATCGACACCTCGCGATTACTCCAGTTATGGCGAGGTGAGCATAACTTCATCCAGTGGTCGATATAGGCGGCATGATCGGGGCGCGGCTCGATGGTGATCCCAAGATCGCCGCACAGGAAGGCAGCGCCCAGCTCGGCAACCAGTTCTTCCATGGCGTAGGCATCATCGCCGAAGCGTTCGCCATACTGACGGGCCAGACGGGCTTCGTGGCCGCTCCAGTGAGTCAGCTCGTGTAGGAGGGTGGAATACCAGCCTTCGGTAGCGGTGCTGGTGGCCGTACCGGTGAAACGGTGTTTGTCGGGCATGGCGATGTAATCGGACTTGGGCGCGAAATAGGCTTCCTCGCCGCCAATGCGGATATCGGCACCGATGGAAGCAATCAGCCGGTCGGCGGCCTCGATGGGGTCGATGGTCTCGACGGGCGTTTCCAGCTCTGGCGCGACATAGCCGTCCACCTGCGCAACATTGAACACGGATGACGCCTTGGCCATGTAGCGGCGTTGCCGGTCATCGCTGGACTGGTCATTGCGGGCAGTCTCGTCGCAGTCGAATTCTTTGTAGAAGATGATGAGGGAGGATTTCTCGCCCTTGCGGACTTGCGCGCCGCGATCCTGCCACTGGCGGTAAGTGCCCCACAGGCCGTGGGCATAGCCATGAGCGTCGGCGGCAGCCCAGAGGGAGACGGTATTGATGCCGCGATAGGCGTTGTTGCTGGCGATATTGACGGGGCGCATGATGGATGCGCCTTTGCGGTGCCAGGGGAGCTGAACCTTGCCGGTGCCAGCGTCGATGGCGGTGATGATCTGATTGGTGATGGCTTCGTAAACGTCGAAGCGTGATGATAATTTGGTAGGCATGTCCGATCTCCTTTCGCTGTTTCCTGAGGACGCGAAGGGATCAGGCTGGGGGAAAGTCGGCTCAGTCAGCCGCAGGCAGTACAGGCAACACGGGAGCCGGAATGAAATGCAGGCGAATGGAGCGGGCAGCCTGTTGACGGGCAGACGACCTCAGCCACATTCGCGGCTCAATCTCAGGGTGCAGTGGAAAGGTGACAGAGTACCAATAAAAGCAGATCAACTTCGCAACAAACGCATTGATGGCCTCAAAAGGTCACGCCGGTGAAAGCGGTATATCAACGCCACAAGATTCGGAAACTTAGCCACCTAGATGTCGCGTCATAACGTCAAATAGATCATCGCCATCCTCAATGTCATCAAATCGACTTACGCGGATCATCGGTTCGAGATGTAATAGAGAGATGGTGAAGTCATACTGGTCAGAAGCAAGGGTAATTTCTTCGCATGGTTCGTCGAACCATACATCGCCATCGTGCGACAAATGTCCTCGGCTCATTTCCAGTAAGGTTGGCTGCGCTGCTAGCGAACTTGCAGGAACAGCAATTGCAGGGCGACCTGCTGTCTTGAAGTAGGACCCTGTGCGCAGCGCGGCAGGGCTTGAGCGTGCCCACAACATGAAACCATCGCGAGACACTACCAACACCGCCCTGCGCTCGGTGTATTGCAACCAGCGCAAGGTCGCTGCCACGAGCGACACGCCATAGCGCTGTGCACAACCGCTAAGGTCATCAAGCGTCGGCTTGGCGCGCGCGTCGATCTGTCGCCGGAAATCATCAAGGGGCATTAGCAGGCTGGCGGCGAAGTCGTTGGCCTGCGCCTCAATCTGACGATACTCGCTGTCCCAACGCATCATGTCCTGTTGTGCGCATTCAATCCCGTCGGGAAACTGCAACCGATGGAGGAGATAATGGCCGAATTCGTGAGCAATTGTGAAGTTGACACGACCAGGCGATGCAACGCTGCTGTTATAGATGATGCCCCAGCCCTTCTTGCCCGGAGGCGCTTTGTAAAGCGCTCCGTCAAAGCCCGGTAAACTGTCTCCCAAAACTAGCGAAACCGGATCATCCGGGAAGCGGTGTCGGGAATACTCCTTAGCCAATTCAGGCACCTGAACTGGAAACCTCTCCGCCGCAGCACCATGTACGCTGTTCAGCAAAAGCGTCAGCGTATTAGCCCAGCGTTGCGGCGAAAAGTTTTCAGTCACGATTCGTCACCCCACAGTTTCACCATCTGCCTGATCTTGTCTTTGGTGGTAGAGTCCATCTTCCGGTATTGACGGTAAAACTGCGCGTCGGCGGCTTCCTCTTGGCTTACCTCTTCACCCTGATCGAGCAGGAACTCGATCGTTGTATCAAGTTTCTCAGCAATCTTTGTTAGCTTTTCAGCTGAAGGTCGGGGCGGGTTTTTGTTCTCGAGTTCCCAAATGTAACTTTTACTGGACTCAGTCAGCTCAGCAAGCTTGTCGAGGGTAAAACCCTTTTCTTTCCGTAGCCTACGTATTTTTTCGCCTAGAAAATTTTGCAAGCAGCGCCTCCTCTTTTCTGTTCGGAATAGGCATATAATATTTCCTTGACAGCGGAATGGCAATATGAGATTTTGTTCGGAGTAGGCGCATATCCCGTGCGCCAGTCACGAATCGGAGTTTGAAGATGGATACTAATAAGAAGAGTAACCCTGGCCAGGGTCACGGCAACGACGACCATGGAGGCGGCGCAGGCGGCCAGAGCCAGACGACGATCATCGTCAACACCCGCGAGAAGACCGTCCAGGGCAAGGAAGCTACTTACGACCAGATTGTCGCCCTCGCGTTCGAGACCGTTCCGAGCGGCGAGAACATCGAGATCACGGTGCTCTACCGGGACGGTCCCGGCCAAAACAAGGAAGGCACTCTCGCACCGAATGGTTCGGTGCGCATCAAGAAGGACATGATTTTCGATGTCACTGCCACTGACAAGTCGTAATCCCGACCTTGCCCGTCTGGTGCAGGACGGCTACGAGCTGGCCATCCTGCACAACCACCTCGTTATTACTGGGGTGCCCTACGTGAACAGCAAGGGCGAGGTGCGCCTTGGCACGCTGGTTTCAGACATGGGCAGTATTTCCGGTGACGTGACCGCATCACCGGTGCAGCCGCACATTGCCATGTGGGCGGGGGAATATCCCTGCGACAGCAACGGAAAGCCGCTTGAAAAGCTGCGCCACGGGAGCGTCAATCAGACGCTGGGTCCGAACCTGACGGTCAATCACTCGTTCTCGAACAAGCCTCATGAGGGATACCGCGACTACCATCATAAGATGAGCACGTATGTCGCGATGATCGAGCGCCACGCCCAACCTATTCCCACAAGTTCGTCAAAGCCTTTCCTGAGCGGCTAGATGAAGGCGTGCTCTATGTTTCGGTGGAGTTTGCGACTGCTGCGCACCGCTGGGGCCGCTGATCTTCATCATGGTTATAGGCTCCTGGCATCTGGTCGATCCTGACGCCTTGCGCCGAAACGCCCGCGCCTGTTCCTATCAGCAGCGCCATTGCCCCCAGCATCAGGCCGGTTCTGAAATGCTTCATTCTCACTTGTTCACCTCCCGTTGAATTGCCCTGAACAGCGTTGCTCGCCCCACACCCAGACGCTCGGCCACGGCGGCAGCCTTCATGCCACCCGCCATCATGGCTCTGGCGGATGCAATATC
>CAYOZY010000230.1:0-3522 GCA_964408525.1 uncultured Sphingobium sp.
GACGATGCCGATGGCTAGGTCACGCTCGGGCTTCTTGGTTTCTTCCGCCGCCGTCGAAACCGCGTCGAAGCCGACAGAGGCGAAGAAGATGGAAGCCGCCGCACCGCCTACTCCGATGATACCCCAGCCATTGGGCGTGAACGGCGTGAAATTCGGGCCGTTGTTCATATATTTGAACGTCGCGAACACGAACAGCGTAAGGGCCGCGACCTTGATCGTCACAAGCGCGGCGTTGACCTTCGCGCTTTCCGACGTGCCGATCATCAGCAGCCATGTGACGAGCAGGCCGATGACGAGCGCCGGGACGTTCACCACCCCGCCTGCGTTAGGACCAGCAGCGAGCGCCGCTGGTATCGTTATGCCGACATAATCCCGCAACAGGCCGACGAAGTAGCCCGACCAGCCTACGCAGACGGCGGATGCGGCCACCGCATATTCGAGGATCAAGGCCCAGCCGACCATCCAGGCCAGCAATTCGCCCATGACGGCATAGGTATAGGTGTAGGCGGAGCCGGAGACCGGCACCATCGACGCGAGTTCGGAATAGCAGAGCGCGGCGACCGCGCAGACGAACCCTGCGATCACGAAGCTCCACATCATGCCCGGCCCGGCCTTCTGCGCGGCTTCGGCGGTCAGCACGAAAATGCCGGTGCCGATGATGGCGCCAACGCCGAGCAGGGTAAGTTGAACCGGCCCCAGAGAACGGTGCAGCGATTTCTTCTCCGCCGTCGCCAATATGGCATCGAGCGATTTGATACGACCGAAGATCATGGATGATGGCCCTTTGTCCTGTCGTGCGCGGTGAAACACCCGCGCCCTGTTGCGCGCGAGACTATCGGCTAAAACAGGATGCGCAAGCCTTCACATGTGCTGCGCCGCAGCATCAGCGCGCCAACATCGGCCCCAGCGGCTTGCCCGCGAAGACATGGACATGCAGGTGCGGCACCTCCTGATGCGCGTCCATGCCGATATTGGCGAGCAGGCGATAGCCCGGCTCGACATGCCCCGCCGCGCGCGCCACTTCGCCAACCGCGCGCACGAAACCCGCGATTTCAGCATCACTCGCTTTGGCGGAGAAATCATCCCAGCTCACATAACGGCCTTTGGGAATGACGAGAACATGGCTCGGCGCCTGCGGGTTGATGTCGTTGAAGGCGAGCGCCCATTCATCCTCGTAAACCTTGCCGCAAGGGATCTCTCCGCGCAGGATTTTCGCGAAAATATTGGCATCGTCATAAGGCAGGGTGGGATCTATGGGCATGAGCTTCTCTCAGTCTTTTTCGCGCGAAGCTTTCTCGGTCAGCCCGGAAACCCCCTCCCGGCGGTCCAGCTCGGCACATATATCTTCGAACGAAAGACCCATGTCGGATAGCAGGATCAGCAGGTGGAACAGCAGGTCGGCACTTTCGCCAATCATTTCCTCGCGCCCTTCGGCAATCGCGGCAATAGCCGTCTCTACTGCCTCCTCGCCCAGCTTCTGCGCCATCTTCTTGCGGCCACGCGCGGTGATCTTCGCGACATAGGATGACGCGGGGTCCGCGCCGCGTCGTTCGCGGATGATGGCTTCAAGGCGGGTGATCGTATCTTGCATGAGCGCTGTTTGAAGCGGCCTATGTCTCAAGTCAATTACTGACCGGCTTGCGCACCTTGATTCCAGCGGCGGCAAGCGCGGCATGGGCCTCGCCTATCGTATGTTGGCCGAAATGGAAGATCGAGGCGGCGAGCACCGCGCTGGCATGGCCCTCCGTCACGCCCTCAACCAGATGTTGCAGCGAGCCGACCCCGCCGCTGGCGATCACGGGCACGGAGACGGCATCGGCGATCGCGCGAGTAAGCGCGAGGTCATAACCCTGCTTCGTGCCGTCACCGTCCATCGAGGTGACGAGCAGCTCGCCCGCGCCCAGCTTTGCCAGCTTCACCGCATGCTCCACAGCATCGATGCCGGTCTCCCGCCGCCCGCCATGGGTGAAGATTTCCCATTTGCCCTCGCCCACGCGTCGCGCATCCACGCTGGCGACCACGCACTGGCTGCCGAAGCGGTCGGCGATGTCGGCGACGACTTCAGGGCGGGAAACCGCCGCGCTGTTCACCGCGACCTTGTCCGCCCCCGCGAGCAATAGCGCGCGCGCATCCTCCGCGCTCCTCACTCCGCCGCCCACCGTCACCGGCATGAAGCAGACCTCGGCGGTGCGGCGCACGATGTCGAGGATCGTGCCTCTGTCTTCATGGCTGGCGGTAATATCGAGGAAGCACAGCTCGTCCGCGCCCATAGCGTCATAGACGCGCGCCTGCTCGACCGGGTCGCCCGCGTCGGCGAGATCCACGAAGTTGACGCCCTTGACCACCCGGCCATTGGCGACATCGAGACACGGAATTACGCGTGTTCGTACTGTCACGCCTCCTCCTACCCCGCCGCCGCGACGGCGAGCGCCGCTTTCAGGTCCAGCCGCCCGTCATAGAGCGCGCGGCCGGTGATCACACCTTCGATCCCATCGTCGGCATGCAGGCTGAGCACACGGATGTCGGCGATGCCCGCCACCCCGCCGCTGGCGATCACCGGGATCGAGCAGGACCGCGCGAGATCGACAGTTGCTTCGATATTCGCCCCCTTGAGCATTCCATCGCGGCCGACATCGGTGAAGAGCAGGCTGGCGACACCGGCATCCTCGAACCGGCGGGCTAGGTCGATCACTTCCATGTCGCTCTTCTCCGCCCATCCGTCGGTCGCGACCATGCCGTCGCGCGCATCGACCGCGACGACGATGCCGCCGGGAAAGTCGCGCGCCGCCTGCCGCACGAAATCAGGATTCTTCAGCGCCGCCGTGCCGATCACGAGGCGCGACACGCCAAGCCCGAACCAGCGCTCGACCGCCTCCATGTTCCGGATGCCGCCGCCAAGCTGCACATGTCCGGGGAAGGTTTTGACGATACTTTCCACCGCTTCGCCGTTGACCGCGCGCCCCGCGAAGCTGCCGTCCAGATCCACCACATGCAGGTGCATCGCGCCCGCGTCCGCAAACAGCATAGCCTGCGCCGCCGGGTCGTCGCCATAAATGGTCGCCCGGTCCATGTCGCCTTCGGCAAGGCGCACCACCTGTCCGCCCTTCAGGTCGATCGCGGGGAAAACGATGATGCTCATGGCTCAGGGCTTCCAGTCGAGAAAACGGGAAAGAAAGGACAGGCCGTAGTGCTGGCTCTTTTCCGGGTGGAACTGCACGCCGACGATGTTGTTGCGTCCCACCACGCTTACCAACCGGCCGCCATGCTCGGTAGTCGCCAGCACATGCGCCGGATCGGCGGCGTCGAAATGATAGCTGTGCAAATAATAGGCTTCACCCGGCTCTATCAGCGCGTGCGGCGTGGCCGGAGCGACATCGTTCCAGCCCATATGCGGCACCTTGATGGCACTAACTGCCGGTTCGATCCGCCGCACCGTGCCGCCGATCCAGCCCAGCCCCTCGTGGCTGCCGAACTCCTCGCCGGTGTCGGCGAGCAGTTGCATGCCGACGCAAATGCCGAGGA
>CAYOZY010000231.1:0-3496 GCA_964408525.1 uncultured Sphingobium sp.
TGGAGTTTCTGGGCGACCGGGTTCTCGGCCTCGTCATCGGCGACTGGCTGTTCGAACACTATCCCGACGAGCCGGAAGGCAAGCTCTCCAACCGGCTGAACCAGATCGTATCCGGCGAAGTCTGCGCCGAAATCGCCCGCGAGATCGGCATCCAGCCCCACATGATCCTCGGCAAGCAGGCGCGCGACGACGGCGCCACGCAAAGCAGCAATGTGCTGGGCGACATGATGGAGGCGCTGATCGGCGCCCTGTTCATCGATGGCGGGCTGACCGAGGCCCGCGCGCTGGTGCGGCGATTGTGGGCCGGGCGGGTGGATGGCATCGACCATGCGCCCAAGCACCCCAAGTCCGCGCTTCAGGAATGGGCTGCCTCGCACAAGCGGAAAACGCCCGAATATGTGCTGACCGACCGCAGTGGCCCGCCGCATAACCCGCGTTTCACCGTTACCGTCTCGATCCACAATGTCGGCGAGGCCAGCGGGAGCGGCGCATCGAAACAGGAGGCGGAGACGGAGGCCGCGCGGCTGCTTATGGAACGATTAAAATGAACGGCGAAACGGAACATTGCGGCGTTGTCGCCATATTGGGCGCGCCCAATGCCGGCAAATCGACGCTCGTCAACGCTCTGGTCGGGCAGAAGGTCGCCATCACCAGCCCGAAGGCGCAAACGACGCGCACCCGCGTGCTCGGCGTCGCGCTGGATGGCAACACCCAGCTCGTGCTGGTCGATACACCCGGCATATTCGCGCCCAAGCGCCGGCTCGACCGGGCGATGGTGCAGGCGGCATGGGGCGGAACGCAGGATGCTGACATCATCGCGCTGGTCATCGATGGCAAGGCGGGCCTTGGCGAGAAGGTCGAGGCGCTGCTTGCGGGGCTGGAGGCACGGAAGGAACCAAAGCTCCTCATCCTCAACAAGGTCGACATCGCCGACAAGGGCAAGCTGCTGGTGCATGCGCAGCGCCTCAATGAGCGCATCGCCTTTGCCGAAACCTTCTTCGTCAGCGCCGCGACCGGCGACGGGTTGGCGGAGCTGAAATCCGCGCTGGCAGGAGCAATGCCGGAAGGACCATGGCATTTCCCGGCCGATCAGGTGTCGTCCGCCACAGACCGCATGCTTGCCGCCGAAATTACCCGCGAACAGCTTTATCACCAGCTTCACGCCGAACTGCCCTATGCCGCGGCGGTGGACACCGAACAATATAGCGAACGCTCGGACGGCTCGGTCGAAATCCATCAGCAAATCCTGGTGGCCCGCGCCAGCCAGCGCGCCATCGTGCTGGGCAAGGGCGGGCAACGGCTGAAGGAAATCGGCTCAAAGGCGCGCGCGGAGCTGGGCGCGCTGCTGGGCTGCCCCGTGCACCTCTACCTGCATGTCAAGGTCAAGGAAGGCTGGGACGAGGACCGCAGCGTCTATCGCGACATCGGGCTGGACTGGGTGGAGTGAGGGAGCAGCGCAGGAATGGCTGGATATATCGGGTCAATATTTCTTGTTTACAGAAAAAAAACGGATTAATTCTCCAAATTCGATACTGCTTATCAAGCATAGACATATTTCGGTTGGGGGATTTTTATGCGGTTCAAAATAAAAACAGTATTTTTTACTTCTGCTTGCATCTTTCCATTTATTTCTGTTCAGGCACAGCCGCTCTCCGGGCCTCGCATCGAAGTGAAAGCGGGTTATGATTCACTTTCCCTCGGCGCGAATTCCCATAAAGGCTCAGGTTTGCGCTATGGCGTAGGCGCGGGCTATGACTTCCCCATTGCGGAGAAAGTCGCTTTTGGCGTCGACGCGGAACTGGCAGAGTCGTCAGGAGAAGCGAAAGACAGTCTCGTGATAATTATTCCAGGGACCGGCGGGCCGTTCTTGCCATTGCCACCACCGGCTCCCTCCACCAGAACGATCGACATAAACACGTCGCAAGGGCGGGAACTTTATATCGGTAATCGACTCAGCCTTGCCCTGAACGAGCGGATCGCGCTCTATGCCAAGGCTGGCTATTCCAATCTGCAGCTGAAATCGAGAGCAACGGCTGCCACTTCAGGCCCGCCGGTGGTTGGCCCGATCGCGCCAGGACCTTCCATTTTGGTTTCGGCTACCTCAACCGCCAATATTGGCGGTGTTCGTTTGGGGCTGGGCGGAGAAGTTTCACTCGGCAAGACCCTTTTTCTCGGCCTCGAATATGCCTATTCGAATTACGAACAGGGCGTTTCAAGAAATCAGATTATGGCGGGCGTGGGAACTCGGTTCTAACGCTTTGCCAATCCCTGCCTAGCTTTTCTTCCCCGCTACTGCCTTCTTCTTCGCCGGAGCTTTCTTCACCGCCGCCTTCTTCTTGCCTCGGTGCGCGGATGTTTTCCCAACACTTTCAACGGTTCGCGCGAAGCCCCGCCCGCGCGCGGGCCTTTATTCGCCGCCTCGGCGAGCTTGACCACGGCGGCGTTCATCCCCGTCTCGAATATCTCCGCCGTGGAGGACAGCCTCGCATATTTGCCGTCATGAGCCAGATAAGGCCCATAGCGGCCAAGGCTGGCGGTGATCGGCTTGCCCGTTTCCGGGTGATCGCCCACCGTGCGCGGCAGCGAGATCAGCTTGACCGCCCAGTCGAGCGTCAGCTCGCCATCGGGCAGATCCTTGGGGATGGAGGCGCGCTTCGCCTCCTTGCCGCTGCCCATCTCGACATAAGGCCCGAAGCGCCCTGATTTGCGGCTGATGTCCTCGCCGGTTTCGGGGTGCTTGCCAAGGATTTCAGGGCCGCTATCCGCGCCGCCCTCGCCGCCCGGCTGGCCGAATTTGCGGGTAAACTTGCAGTCGGGATAGTTGGAGCAGGCAATGAACGCGCCGAAGCGTCCGCCCCGAAGCGAAAGCTTGCCCTCGCCGCACAACGGACACTGGCGCGGATCGCTGCCGTCGCCCTTGTCCGGGAACAGCATGGGCGCGAGGAAGCTGTCCAGCTCGGCGGTCACTTCGCTCGGCTTGCGATCCATGACTTCGGCGGTCTTGGGCTTGAAATCGCGCCAGAAGGCATCGAGTACCGCCTGCCACTGCGCCCGGCCGCCGGAAATATCGTCCAGCTCCTCCACCAGCCCCGCAGTAAAGTCATAGCTGACATAGCGTTCGAAAAACCGCTCAAGGAACGCCGTCACCAGCCGCCCGCTCTCTTCCGCGAAAAAGCGGTTCTTCTCGACGCGGACATAGTCCCGGTCCTTGAGCACCTGAATGGTCGAGGCATAGGTAGACGGGCGGCCGATGCCGAGCTCCTCCAGCCGCTTGACCAGCGAAGCCTCGGAATAGCGCGGAGGCGGCTGGGTGAAATGCTGTTCGGCTGTGACGGCCTTCTTCGCGGGCACATCGCCCGATTTCATATGCGGCAGCAGCTTCGCGTCCTCGTCATCGGCGTCGTCATGGCTTTCCTCATAGAGCGAGAGAAAACCGGGGAAGATCACCACCTGCCCCGTCGCGCGCAGGCCATGGCTGCCGGTGGCATCGAGGATC
>CAYOZY010000232.1:0-3482 GCA_964408525.1 uncultured Sphingobium sp.
TAGCAGAGTCCTTGACGAAATCGGGCTTAACGAAATCCGGATCTCCCGCCGACAGGCCGATCACATCGACACCCTCGCGCTTCAACTGCGTCACCCGCGCGCTCATCGCCAGCGTGGCGGAGGGCTGGATGCGGCCAAGGGCGGCGGAGGTCTTGCTCATCAGGATAGTATCCTTACGACTTTGGTGGAGATTGCGCCGCCCCCTTAACGCAGCTTCGCAATGGGGGCAACCGTCCGGCTATGACGAAACGAGCTGCGCCGAAACCATGCCGCGCGCGGCGTTGCCGATGAAGAAACCGCGCTCCAGATCATAGAGCCGTAAATCCCCTTCCACCGCCTCGCCGCGGGCAAGCAGGCTTTCGCGCAATACTCCGGGCAGCAGCCCGCGCGACAGCGGCGGCGTCACCAGCCGTTCTCCGCGCTCGACGAATATGTTCGAAAAGCAGCCCTCGGTCAGAAAGCCCGCATCATCGACCATCAGCACCTCGAACGTGCCGCCCTGTTCCAGAGCATCGCGGTAAAAGCCCCGGTCGGTCGTCTTGTGGCGCAACCGCCAGTCGTCCGTCGGCACCGGGCGCGGCACGGCCGCAACCTGCATGATCGGCTGAGGCCATGTGCGATAGCCGCGCACCTCTATCGCCAGCGCGCCGCCGCGCGCCGCCATGACGCGCACCCTGCTTTTCTCGCGCAGGCGGAAGGTTGCGGCCTGAAGCTCGTTGCGCGCGCCATGCCGGTCGAATGCGAAGCCCAGTTCGTCCGCGCTCTTCTTCAGCCGCGCGATATGATATTCGAGCAGCGGCATGCCCTCCGCCGGATCGAAGGCGATCGTTTCGATAAGGTCGAACCTTCCCGCCTGCACCGCCGGGCCGTGCGCCCGCTCAGTCACCGTCACCGTCACCGGCCTTCCCTCCCGCCCCGGAGGCGAGGAAGCGTCCCTTGTCCAGACATTCATTCCATTCATTCGCCGCGGTTGAATCGAACACCAGCCCCGAACCAAGGCCGATCGTTCCCTGTCTGGCGCCATCTTTCACACAAATGGTGCGGATGGCAACATTGAACGCCGCGTTGCCTGCCCTGTCGATCAACCCTATCGAGCCGGTATACGGCCCGCGCGCATGAGGCTCCAGCGCGTGGATGATTTCCATGGCCCTGATCTTGGGCGCGCCGGTGATTGAGCCGCAGGGAAACAGCGCCCTCAAGACATCGACCGCATCCAGCCCTTCGCGCAGCCGCGCCTCCACGGTCGAGGTCATCTGGTGAACTGTAGGATAGCTCTCGATCGTGAACAGGTCCGGCACTTCGACGCTGCCTGCCCGCGCCACGCGCGACATGTCGTTGCGCAACAGATCAACGATCATCAGATTTTCGGCTCGCTGCTTGGCGTCCTCGCGCAGCGCGTCCGCATTGGCCACATCGCGCGCCGGGTCCGCATCGCGCAGCGCCGTGCCCTTCATCGGCCGGGTGACGAGTCGACCACCTTCCAGCGTGAAGAACATTTCCGGCGAAAAACTGAGCAGCCAGTGATCGCCGGTGAACAGCAGCCCTCCATGCCCCGCCGCCGCGCGGCTACGGATCGCCGCATAGCTGGCGACCGGATCCTCGCCGGTATCGACGCTGCAAGTGAAAGTCAGATTCACCTGATAGATGTCGCCTTCGACGATGTGCTGCCTCGCCTGCGCAAATGCCGCTTCATAGGCCGCGCGATCTATCAGCGGCTCGGCGGGCGAAGCGGCAGGGGAAGGCGCTCCCAGCAGGTCCGCGATGTCGGCGGGCGCTATCTCCTCGATCCGCTCAAACAGGCCGAACCAGAGTAGCGGCGGATCACTCTCCCGTCGCCGCGTGTCCAGCGCCATCAGTCGCGGCTCCAGTGCATAGCCCGCCTCATAGGCCAGATAGCCCCCGGCATGCAGGCCGCGTGCGCGTGCGCCGCGCAGCGTTTCGAGCGCGGCCTCGATCTCGCCCGGAGTCACCGCCGCGACGATCTCTACCGGATCGCGCAGCAGCCTTGCCGGCGCGGATGCGCCGGGGCGCGCATCGTCCAGCAGCACGAACGGGCCTATAGAACGGGAAAGCAGCATGCCTTCGCCTATCGCAGCCCGCGCGGCCCGGAGCCACCCCTTTTTTTCGGGCTTCGGTTGCCAGTATCGGAGGCAGCTTCTATGGCCGCACCATGACGAAAAAGGATCATGCAGCGGCGGAGCGGCCATGGCGGCCCGCGCTACGCAACGGTCTGCTCGGCCGGTGTCCGGCCTGCGGCGAGGGGCGGCTGTTCGGACGTTTTCTCAAACCGGCGCCAACTTGCGCGGCGTGCGGCGAGGATTTTTCCGGCCACAGGGCGGATGATTTCCCCGCCTATATCGTCATATTGCTGCTCGGCCATATTCTCGTGCCGACCATGGTCGAAGTGAATTATGTTTTCGATATTCCGGTCGGCTGGCAGGCGGCGATCTGGCCTTCGGTCGCGCTCATTCTCGCGCTTCTCCTGATCCAGCCGGTCAAGGGCGGCGTCATCGCCTTTCAATGGGCAAAGCGGATGCACGGCTTCGCGCGATAAAATTTCTCCGGCTTTTTGATCCATGCCCTTGTGTTGCAAAAAAGCAACATTACTTCTGGTGTCGAAAGGAACAGGGGTAGGAATATATGGACCTCGAAAAATTCACCGATCGCGCAAAGGGCTTCCTCCAGTCCGCACAGACCGTCGCCGTCCGCATGAACCATCAGCGGATCACGCCGGAGCATATTCTGAAGGCGCTGCTGGAGGACAGGGAAGGCATGGCCGCAGGCCTGATCAAGGCCGCTGGCGGCGATGCACCAACAACCGTGCGCGAAGTGGACGCGGCACTGGCGAAAGTGCCGGCCGTTTCCGGGTCTGGTGCCTCGCAACCGCCCGGCCTCGACAATGAGGCGATCCGCGTGCTCGACAGCGCCGAACAGATCGGCAAACAGGCGGGCGACAGCTATGTGACCGTAGAGCGGATGCTGCTGGCACTGGTGCTCGCATCGACCAGTCCGGCGGGCAAGGCGCTGGCGAGCGCGGGCGTGAAGGCCGAAGCGCTGAACGCGGCGATCAACCAGCTGCGCGGCGGGCGTACGGCGGACACCGCGTCGGCGGAAGACCGTTATGACGCGCTCAAGAAATTCGCGCGCGACCTTACGCAAGCAGCCCGCGCGGGCAAGCTGGACCCGGTGATCGGCCGCGACGAGGAAATCCGCCGCACGATCCAGATCCTCGCCCGTCGCACCAAGAACAACCCGGCCCTGATTGGCGAGCCCGGCGTGGGCAAGACCGCCATAGCCGAGGGGCTTGCGCTGCGCATCGCCAATGGCGACGTGCCTGATACGCTGAAGGACCGCGCGCTGATGGCGCTCGACATGGGGAGCCTGATCGCGGGCGCCAAATATCGCGGCGAGTTCGAGGAACGCCTGAAAGGCGTGCTCGACGAGGTCAAGGGCGCCGAAGGGCACATCATCCTCTTCATCGA
>CAYOZY010000233.1:0-3068 GCA_964408525.1 uncultured Sphingobium sp.
GCGATCGCCGCCCCGCCCCGAGCAAGATTCGACGCTGCGATGATGCGCCCGAGATAGGTACGGGCGCGTTTTGCGCCTGTGCTCCGCAAGCGTCCGAGGCGCGGTTCGAATTCTTCGTCATCGGCCATGAAGGCGAGTCCGTGCACAGGTTTCCAGCAAGCATGGCGCGCGGCAGCCGATGTGAAAACCGGTGCCGCCGGACCCGGCAGGAATCGACCAATTGCGGTCGTCTTGGCACTGGCCGCCCAATGCCAGTGCCGAAGAATATCAAAGAAAATGATGTGCAGACAGATACTTGCGGCTCGGACGGTGCCGTAGCTTTTATCTTGCCTTACGCCCTCTCCTTGGTCTCAACCGCCTTCCTCTTTCTCAAACCTCATGCCCATCACCGCGCCTCGCCCGAATTCGAGTTCCAGTCCCGCCGCAAGCATTGCCATCACGCGATCAGACGCCGCTGAAATCGGTTGAAACATTGCCATGAGAACCTCCTGTTGCTTGACGTCTTCCTCATCGAAGACAGTCTTTCGACGGCGGTTGACGGCGTGGCTGTCAGGGCTGCCGAAGGCACCGCGAAGCGGCGGCGGAGGAGCCGATTTGCGCAGCAAATTGGAGGAGCCGCCGGCCTTGCACAGCCGCGCTGGCAGCCGCCATGCTCGAACGACCGAGACGAGCCCTCCCCCACGCTCGCGACCGCTATCGCCGCGCGTTCGCGCCCGTCAGCGATGCTCGGGAATGGCGAACAAGGGCGATAGCGGCACGCGACCGCCGCTCACCGGTTGAGGGTCGTCGGGGCGATCGCGCGCGATCAGGAAGAGCGGCGTGCGAGAACGCTCAAGCGGCGCACCCGGGACGACCTGACCGGTCCCGGACAGCGCTGCAAGATAATCGCGGGTTTCGCGGGGGAGCCGCTGTTGCCCGGTGATATAGGCCGCGTACCGCCTGGGCCCGGCATTATAGGCGCCGAACAATCCGGGATAGCCGAACCGGTCGTACATCAGCCTGAGATAGGCCGCGCCCGCCAGAATATTGTCGTGCGGATCGTCGGGGTCCGCTCCAAGACCATAGGCCTTGCGCATCTCGACCCAGGTATCCGGCATCAATTGCATCAGCCCGATCGCGCCCTTTGGCGAGCGAATCGGCCGCCCGGCAAGCGTTGTCCGGCCCTGGCTTTCTGCGGCCATGACTCGTCGAATCCATGCCTCGGGCAGGCTGAATCGAGCGGAAGCTTCGGCGATATAGGGCTGCCAATCGGCCGGACCTCGGGCGGCGGCAGGCCGTGCCACGACCATCATCGCGAGGGCGAGCGCGATCTTCACCACACCCACAACGGTCTTGCCTTGCCGATCACGGCCGTGCGCGCGATCGGCCCGAAATAGCGGCCATCAAAGGATGCCGGCTGCATGGTTGCGAGGAGGAAGAGCGCGCCGTTCTTCAGGGTCCGACAGCCCCGCCACCAGGGCAGCGGGCGCCCCAGATGGTCTTGCCGGAGGCGCCGTGCCTCTACGTGACCATTGATCGTCACGGCCGTACCTTCAGCGCATAGCCGATCGCCCTCGGTCGCCGCGATCGGCTTCAGGAGCGGCACGGTTCGCGGCACATATCGCCGACGATCCGCCAGTATGCGCGCGCCATCCGGGAGCCAGGCAAGCACGATGTCGCCGCGCGTCACGCGCCTGCCGGGCGATACCCAATAGAAGCCGATCGGCATGCTCGCGCTCGCATTCCATACTAGGCGCGGCGTCGGGTGAAGAATTGCCGGCGCGATCAGCAGCACCGTGCCGTACGATGTGACGAGCAGCCGGCGAGGTCGAGCACGGCGTTGACGAGCGGCATCGGCATCGGCACGGCGATGCGCCTCGCCCCATTGCAGCAGGGGCAGCCCAGTATGCTCAGGCATGATCGCCGCCGGTCGCGCGCGCGTTCGACCAAGCTTCGATATCGTCGATATGATAGCGCCAGGTGCGCCCGTGCAGGCGGCAGCGCGGACCGGTGCCGTTGGCGCGCATGTCTCGAAGCGTATTGTAGCCCAATCCAAGGTGAAAGGCGGTCTGCTTGGCGGTCAGGAACGGATTGGTGGCACGCGCGGCGCGCGCGCGATCAGCGGTATCGTCCATGATGGTCAGGTTCCGAAATGGCGGCGCCCGATGCGCCGCGCCCGGTCCAAGATCGCCCGACCCGTGCCGTGCCGGCAGGGACGAAAAAGCGGGACGGTATCTTCGTCCCTCCTCTCATGCCAGCTGACAAGACCCCGCGCCCGGAGTGGGCGCGGGGTCCGCGTCTGGTGTTAGTCGGCCGGGTTCCAGATAATGGCGAAGGCATCGTCATCGTCCTGGCCGGCGGCGCGACCGAGATTGGCGTACAGCCGTCGAGGGCCGAATTCGGGAGCCGCAAGGCTCAGCGACACATAGTCCTTGCCGGACATCTCGCCGCGGCGAAGCCAGCCTGCGCCAACCTCGACGCCACCGGCGCTGACCCGATAATCGGGCTGCGTGTCGGCGGACTTGTGGCCGTTGGGCACGATCGCGATCTCTGTGCGGATCGAGAGCGTCTTGAGCTCGCCCTTGAAGCCATTTCCGTCGCGCGTCACATAACCGATTGCAGGCATTGTACGTCTCCTTCAGATGCTCGCCCGAACCCTTTTCGGACGATGGGCCGACCAAAGGTACGGGCAAGCCGGGCGGCGAACCCGCCAGGGCCGAAGCGCCAGCGCAGGACCGGAGCCAAGCACTTATTTGAAGCGAAGCGCCCGCGAGGAGCGCGCGAAGCGTGCGGGGAAATAAGCGCGCCGACGATGGTTTCCGCCGCCCAGCGACCGGACCAGGTCATCAGCCCAAGGAGCACGAAAAAGGAGAAACGGGCGAACAGGAACGGGTGAAATGCCGCAGCTCGACCGGCTCGCGCAGTTGGGAAAAGGTCTCGAGAGCAGGACACTTGATCGACCGTCGAACGCCGCCGACACTGGCGCGATGATCAGCTCCGCACGACACTCTCGCATCGCAGTAGGAATTGCGCTGGTGACGGCGATTGGCGCGCCGGCACCGGCCGCCCGCATACCGCAATCGGGCATC
>CAYOZY010000233.1:3078-3479 GCA_964408525.1 uncultured Sphingobium sp.
CACATCATCGCCAGTTCGCAGCCTTGTTCGGCGGCATACCGCAATCGGGCATCGTTCGCTACGTCACGGACGGCGACACATTCCGGTTGGAAAGCGGGGAGCGTGTCCGAATTGCCAGCGTCGATGCGCCGGAAACGCACCGCGATCAGGCCCGCTGCGCGAGTGAGATCGCGCTAGGGAACGCCGCGGCGGCACGCGCGCGGTCCATTCTCGATCACCGCAGGGTTGAGATCACGCGCCTTGGGAAAAGCTATAATCGGACCGTCGCCAAGGTGACGCTTGGCGGCAAGGATGTCGGCGCATGGTTCGTGACCTTAGGCATTGCGCGACCATGGCCGCGCGGCGCCGCCAAGCCCGATTGGTGCGACGGGCGCGGAGGTTTCGCGCGCTGACTGGGAATT
>CAYOZY010000234.1:0-3468 GCA_964408525.1 uncultured Sphingobium sp.
GGCAGCTGCGTATGATCCTGGTCCCATCGCTGCTGATCGTGTAAATTCCCTCATCCAGGCGCGCCCAGCCCAGTCCGGCCACCGTGTGCAGAGCGCGGTCGAGGCCACCGGGCGGCAGCGGCGTGTCGAGCCAGGTCGATGCCTCGCGCGCGACCTCGGAAGAGGTCGCAGGGCTGCGGCGGCTCAAGGCCATGACGACGAAAAACTCGGACAGGCTCGTGTGGGCCCAGAGCCGGTGGCCGTCGACTTCGAACGCCAGCACGTCGCCGGGAGGCCGTTTCTGGAATTTCCTTGTCATGACGTGCTCCTCATGGCTTGTGCGCCGCATAGTAGTCGGCGATCTTCTGCTGGATCTGGACCAGGGCGGCGGCCTCGTCGGGGAGCTTCGCGGCTTCCATGAAGTCCGCGTAGACTTCGGAAAAATCCATCACCGACAGGTCGAGCTGCTGGAACTCGAAGATCGAAAATCCCTCGCAGGTCTCGGTCTTGGGCTTGCCCCAGGGCTTGCCGATCTGCGGGCGGCCCTGCTCCTGAAGGATGCGGCTGATCTTGGACTGGAAGCAGCAGTAGACGTCCTTCTTGGTGACACAGATGCCAAGGAAGCTCGACGAGCAGTAGGTCCCGGCCTTGTGGCACAGGCCCGCATCGTCCTTCTCGTCGAGGAGCTTCTCGGCCGAGGAGCAGAGCCAAGGGGTGAGCAGCGGCACGCCCTTGCCCGAGCAGCAGTTCGAAAGGCCGAAGATTTTGTGCGAGCAGCTTTCGCGCGTCCCCCTGAACAGCGTGAGCGCGGCCTCGTCGAACTCGGCATTGGCCTGGCCGAGTGCATTGAGCGCAACCACGGCATCCTTGAACTCGTCGGAGGCCTCGCGCTCCACCGCTTCGCACTCGCCGTTCACGCAGTAGACGTCGCCGCCGCAGATGTACTGCGCGGGCTCCTCGCTGGTGCCCGGGATCGGACAGGAATAGACCCGCTCGCTGACCGCGCAGGAGCCATCGGCTGAGGGCGGATCGTCCAGGCAGACCTCGCGCGCAAGCGAGCAGCCCGCCTGGGCCTCGAGCGCGCCGCAGTCGTTGCCGCCGCCGACCACGTTTTGGCACAGGTACGTCCGCGTCGTCTCCCAGCATGGGCGGGTCACCGCCACGCCGCCGATGACCCTGGTTTCATTGGGCGCGGTGCAGATTTCCGAGGACAGCGTGCAGCTGGCCGGATCGCTGCTGCAGGCGCTGTCGGTCCACACCTGCGTGAACCATTTCGAAACCGCGCTCTCCGCCGTCATTCCGGCGACATTCGACGAGCAGAGATAGACCTCCTCGGGCGCGGCGGGCTCGATGCAGGTCAGGTATCCGCCGCCGCCGAAGGGATCGCCGATGAAATCCCAGGTCTTGCACAGGACGCGCTCCGCAAGCCCGGCCGCCGCCGCGCTCGTGCGCGTGCAGGTCGTGTCCGAGGCAATCGATCCGCATTGCTGAAGCCCCGTCACGTATTGCAGCGGCATGCCGGTAACGGGATCGAAGGTCAGGGCATCGCTCATGCCTTGGGCATTGCAGCGATAGGCGTTGCTCACGACCGCGAAGGCATCGGCGGGCGGCGGCTTGGGCAGCGCGGCGATCAAATAGGCGTTGGGATCGCTGACGGCGGTATCGCAGTCGTAATAGTCGACCGTGAGGTTGTAGTCCGGCACCGGATAGGTCGCGGTCCTGCGGCACTGGCCGCTTCCAGCAAGCGCGGTGCAGCCGTCGAACCCCGGCGCGATCACGCAGACATACTGGTAGAGCATGTCATTCCACTCCGCGACCGAGAGGCTGCTGGTGCAGGTCCGGGGTTGCTCGACAACCTGCGAGCCAACATGGCAGGTCCATTCCGCGGTGTTGGCTGCGCCCGAACCGGGCGGGAGCGGCACGCAGTCGCCGGTCGAACCATCGGCGCTCATGCCATCGAGATAGGCATCGGGATCGGCTTCGATCGCAGTGGCGCGGGCAAGGTCGCTGCGCGTTACATCGACCGTCGGCCGGGTGGTAGAGTTGGCAGTCTGGTAAGCTTCGCTGTTCCAGCCCGCCACCGCGCCGTCGGTCTGCAGCGCTTCCGGATTGGTGTAATAGCTCGTCTGGCCCGGATAGCTCTCCTGATAGCCCGGGACCTGGCCTGCGGCGCCCGCCTCCTGGGTCAGCCCCTGGTAGGCTCCCCGCAGCGCGGCGCCGGTGCTCCTCGCCTCGGCCTTGGCTTCCTCCGCGCTCATGGCGTTTGACGCGGAAGGTGGCGGGGGTGTGGGTGCTGGCAGGACGGGATCGACGTCGGGCGGCAGGACCGGCAGCTCTTCGACCAGATCATCGGGCGGCGGGATATAGACCTGCGCGTGGGCCGGGTGCGAGGCGAGCGCGAGTAGCAGGCAGGGGAGAGCAAGGCGCGCGAACCGGCCCGCCCTGCCCCTTGCCATCCGTGATCCCGCTCCCGTCATGTCAGCTGCCCTTGCGCAGCTCGGCGAGCGCCACCCGGGCGACGCCGGCACCGGGTCCGCGGCTTGTCGCAAAGCGCTCGAGCGCATATTCGACCGTGACATTGCCGGTCATGCGGTCGTGGTCGGGAACCATGCTGGTGCAGTCGAACCCGTCGCAGAGCTCGTAGGCGCGTCCCGTCACCACGAAGGTCGGCGCGGCGGTGACGGCAAAGGCGCGAAACAGCCGCGGGTCGATCGCGATATGGGCTTCCTGGCGCTCGTCGGTGACGACGCGCTTGAGGCCTTCGGCAAAGGCCTTCGTGCTGTTTTGCGGGAAACCGCGGAAGACGACCACGCCCCCGGCCTGGGTGGTGTCGCGGATCAGGCGGGAGAGCGAAGCCTGCGGCATCGAGAGGCTGGCGAACACCGTGAACAGCGGCCCCTCGCCCATCGGCGCCTGACTGTTGGCGGCCGCACCGGCCAGGATCTCGTCGAAATCGACCGGGCCTTTCGGACCCTGCGGCAGGCTCGCGGGATCGAGCGAGCCTGCCGCCGCGAGCCCGGCATCGCGCAGCTCTTCGGCCTCGGCCTGGTGTGCCTCGCCGCGATGGGCCACGGCGTCGACCAGGGCCTGCGCTTCCCTCACCTGTTCGCTCCCCCGCGCCTTGATCGCGGCCAGATCGAGGTCCTCGACCGACTGCGCGGCACTCTGGGCGAGCGCTGCCGAGACAGCCGCCAGTGCTACAAGGCTGGCGGCAGCACGCGCGCGGGCGCGGGTAAGATGGCGGCGCATGGCGGCTAACCTCTTCACAGTAGAGTCAGACGTGGGCGCTGTGGGGTGTCTCCACCGCCAGTTTCCCACGCCTGCTCTCCGAACCGGACGTGCACCTTTCGTTGTGCATCCGGCTCTCCAGAAGCCTTGGCGAACTCGGGTTTCTTCATCCATTTGAGATCGAACCTCCGAACCGGCACGTAGCTCATCAAGAATTGCTCCGTGCCGCCTTCGGCCCAGACCGAGTTGCCCGGATGGGCG
>CAYOZY010000235.1:0-3440 GCA_964408525.1 uncultured Sphingobium sp.
AATATCTGATCAAGCAGAAGATCGGCGACGATCTCTATGTCTGGGCGCAGCGTGTCGGCAAGGAAACCATCAAGCTCGCCGACCCCTTCTATATCGACATGTTGATCGTCATCCGCATCCACTATCCGCAGCTGGTCGCGCGAGAGGGTGGCAAGAGCATCGCGGCGCCGACCGACTGGAAGGAGCGCCGCCGCCTGCTGCTCGCATCGGTGCGCAACCCCGCCATGCTGATCAACCAGTTCACCAAGCCGATCCGCAAACGCGCCAAGATCGCCGAGCATCGCATCGCCTATAACGCGAAAGCTTACCATGGCGACCTGCCGACGCTGGCGCGCAGCCACGGGCCGCATATCGACACCTGGTATGGCCATAGCTTCGACGGTTTCAATGTCTGGCTGTCGATCGACGGCGTCAATACGGACAACACCATCATCCTTTACCCTGAAATGTTCGGATACAAGGTCGATTATGATCCCAAGAGCATGTATCTGGCCGAGGGCGTGCCGATCCCCAAGCCGACCAAGGTCGACCTGAAACCGGGGCAACTATTGCTGTTCAACCCGGAGATGCTGCACGGCACGCAGGTCAACATCTCTGACGAGACTCGCGTTGCGCTCACCATGCGCGTCAACCCGAAGGAACCGCGCTTCAATGACGACGCGCCGTTCAATGCCGAACATTGGTATGCATCGACCGACATCGCCAGACGTCGTTTCACCCGCGTCTCGCTGTTTCAGGCGAACAAATATCATGGTCAGGCGTCGGTTTCGGAAAAACCGGTCGAAGCCGACACCGGCGTCGTGCACCTCGATGCGATCGGCGCGGCGCCCAAGGGCGAGGAGATCGCGCTGTGCGATGCCTCGGCGCTGAAAGGCGATGACAGGCTGGCCGTCGATGTGGGCAACCGCAAGCTGATGGTCGTGCGCACCGCCGACGGCATCCGCGCTTATGACCGGCGCTGCCCGCACCAGCAGGTCGATATCGTCGATGGCGCGCGCGAGGGCGATCAGCTTTTCTGCCCCGGCCACGGCATCGCATTCAGCCTGACGGACGGCGCGTCCAAATGCGCGGCGTTCAGGCTGCGCAGCTATGCTGTCGAGGAGCGCGACGGCAAGCTCGTGCTGACATCCAGCATGGCCAAGGCCGAGGAAACCGTGGCGGCCGAGTGAGATAAAAGCTACGCCGCAGAAATGGGGATATGACCAGCACGAACACACTGCGCGTAGCGATTGTCACGACCTTCTATCCGCCGCATAATTTCGGCGGAGACGGTCGCTATGTGCGCAGCTTTGCCCATGCGCTGGCTCGCGCGGGTTGCGCTGTCGAGGTCATCTATTGCGACGATGGCTATCGCGTGCTGAGCGGCAAACGGTCCGAGCCGCCTCCCGCCGATCCGGTCGTGGAGGAGGACGGCGTACTCGTCCATCGCATCTCCAGCCCCTGGGCTGCGGGGTCGGTGCTGCTGATGCAGCAGCTTGGCCGCCCTGTTTTGCAGAAGAATGCGCTGGAGCGTGCGCTTTCCCGCGATTTCGACGTGATCCATTATCACAACATCTCGCTTGCCGGGGGGCCGGGAGTGCTCGGCATAGGCGACGCGCTCAAATTCTACACCGCGCACGAACATTGGCTGGTTTGCGCCAATCATGTGCTGTGGCGGCATGGGCGAGAGCTGTGCGACGCGCGCCAATGCGTGCGGTGCAGCCTTGCCCACAAGCGTCCGCCGCCGCTCTGGCGCGCGACCGGGCTGCTGGAGCGCGAGGCAGCGCATGTCGATGAATTCATTGCGCTGTCGGAATCCGTCGCCGCGAATCACAAGGCGTTCGGCTTTCACCGCGACATGCGGCTGATGGCGTCGTTCCTGCCGGATGCCGAGGCGGGCGCGGCACCGGATGTCACGCCTTATGCCCATCCGCGCCCCTATTTTCTGATGGTCGGGCGGCTTGAAACCATCAAGGGCATGCAGGATGTCGTGCCGCTGTTCGCGGAGGAAGGGTTTCCCGCCGATCTGCTGATCGCGGGCAGCGGGCCGATGGACGCGGAGCTACGCCATCTCGCCGGAGGGAGCGCCAATGTCCAGTTTCTCGGTCAGGTCGATCCCGTCCAGCTACCGGCGCTCTATCGCGGTGCGCGGGCGCTCATCACCCCGTCCCGCTGCTACGAGGTGTTTCCGATGGTCGCGCTTGAGGCGTTTCGCGAGGGCACGCCGATCATCGCGCGCGACCTCGGACCCTATCCGCAGATCGTGCGGGAAAGCGGCGCAGGCCTGTTGTTTCACGATGCGGAAACACTCCGCGGAGCGCTGCTCCGCCTCGCCACCGATGAAGCACATCGCGCGCAATTAAGCGCCAATGGCCGAGCTGCGCTCGCCACCCGCTGGAGCGAACGCACCGGAATGCGCGATTATTTCACGCTGGTGGCGGAGACGGCCAAGCGGCGTGGCCGCCAGCATGTGTCCGACAGGGCCGAAGCTGTGGTGGCATCGCTTGCCTGATGGCTGACGCTCCCGCCTCGTTCGCGCAGCGATTATTGTCCGCGCGGCGCACCTATCATTTCTTCAGCAATTTCGGCGTGCTGGTGTTCGGCCAGCTTGCGGCGCGGATATTCGGCTTTCTCGCCTTCGCCTGGCTGGCGCGCAAGCTCGATCCCGTCAACTATGGCGCAGTCGAATATGTCGTAGGCCTTTCGGTATTCTTCGCGATGGTGGTCGATGGCGGCCTCAACGTGCTGGGCACCCGCCGCGTGGCGCAGGACCAGCGCGCCCGCGATCTGCTGGCGTTCCAGATTCCGCTCGGGCGGCTGCTAATCGCGGTGGTCGGCATACCGCTGATGGCGGGAATGGCAATTCTCTCAATGAAACAGTCCGTGCCAGTCATGCTGGTGTGGCTTTTCGCGCTGAGCCTGCTCTCCGCCCCCTGGCGGCAGCAATGGATATTCCAGTCGTCGGGCAAGATGAGCGTCGTCTCGATCTCCGAAATTTTGCGCATGACGATCTTCTGCCTGCTCGTGCTGATGCTGGTGCGGAGCGACGCCGATATATTGTATGTCGGCTGGGCGGAAATTGCCGCGATCGGCGGTATGACGCTCTATATGCTGTTCGAGCAGCGCCGCCATTTTCATTCCGGCAAAATCGAGCGCCCTTTTGAGGGCTTTGGCGGACTGTTGCGCGAAGGGGCGGCGGTCAGCTCGACAAATCTTGTCTGGGCCTTCAACCAATATGTGCCGCTGTTCCTGATCACGGCGCTGGTCGGCGGCGTGTCGGTCGCGTTTTTCGCGGGCGCCTCGCGCATCGTGGTTTCCGTGCTGCAGTTCAGCAACCTCTACCATTTCAACCTCTATCCTTCTGTCACCCGCGCCCATGCGCAGGGGCCGGAAATGATGAAGCTGCTGATGAACCGCTCGATGCGGGTGATCTGCTGGGGCGGCATCGGCGTGGCCACCTT
>CAYOZY010000236.1:0-3440 GCA_964408525.1 uncultured Sphingobium sp.
CAAATGGCATCATTTGACGATTCAGAAATCGCGGTAAAACAATGATATAGAGCGGGCGATCTGATCCAATCAGATCGAAAAACGCTCTGATCGAAATCAGTGGGGGCTTGGGCCCAACATGCCGCTGAGTGCGGGCAAGCGTGCCGCTCCCGCCACGCGGCGCATCAGCAAGCGGCGAGGGTCGACCGGGCCGGGCACCCGCCATCCTCCGGTATCTTCGGCTGAAAAGCCCCAGAAACGGCCATAATATTCCGGGTCGCCGATCATCATCAGCGGCGCATCCGCGTTGGCATCCGCATCGGCAATGAGGCGATCCATCAGCAGCTTGCCATGACCTTCGCCCTGTCTTTCCGGCAGCACCGCCACCGGCCCGACCATGATGAGGGGTACTGCACTCGCCCGGTCGTCCAGCTTGAGAGCCACCGGCCAGCTTTGCAGCAGACCAACCATTGCGCCATTCTCCTCCAGCGCGGCATAGCTGAACTCCGGCAACCAGTGCATTCCGCGCCGGATCGCATAGGCGGTGCGGCCATGTCTGTCCGGGCCGAATGCGGCGTCGAGGAGGGATTCTATCGCCGGTGTGGGTTGGCTGGAGAGGGGGAAGAGTTTCGTCACGCTTGCGGTTCTGTCCTGTTCCGGGCATGAGCGCCCCGAAGCGGCGCGCTGTAATGCGGTTGCGCCAAATGAAAAGCCATAATCGGCGGTGCGGCCGCCTATTGAAGAGAAATGGGTGAAGATGACGGGTGGAGCGGATGGGGATTTTCTGGTGCTTGAGGTCGATGACCTGCACGTCGATGTGCTGACCGGCATCTATTCGGAGGAAACTCATCTGCCCCAGCCCCTGCGCATTTCAGTGCAGGCTCTGCTCCGGCAGGATGACCATTATGACCCTGAGACGCCGCTTGCGCGTTCGAAAAACTATATGGACATCAAGCATGCCGCGACGGACGCATTGCCGAAGGACAGGCATTTCAAGCTGATCGAGGCTGTCGCCGATCATATCATCGAGACGATATTCCTGCAGGACGACAAGGTGCGCCATGTGAAGGTGAAGATCGTCAAGCTCGCCCTTTCGGAGCGCGGCGAAGCCATCGGCATCACATTGGGGCGCTCGCGGCGCTGAGGCGCGCTTCAGCCTGCGGGGCTATCGGCCTCATCTGGCCTGAGCCTGCGCAGCTTCGGCGCGGCATCGAGATTGGCCCGTTCCTTGATATCCTCGCGCAGGTTTTCGCGCGTCTGGTGGATCGAGGCGATAACCGGCCCCATGGCAACGCCCAGCTCAACCAGTGCGGTTTCGGCCAGTTGCAGCGAGCTTTCGAGCGTTTCGGGCACGGCGTCGGTCGCGCCGACTTTGTACAGCTCGCTCGCATGCTCTGTGTCTCGCGCGCGGACGATGACGGGCAGATCATCGGTCCAGGCGCGCACCCGGCGGGTGATGCTGACCGACAAAACAGGGTCGTCCATGGTCAGGATCAGTGCGCGCGCATGCCCCAGCCGCAGCCTCTCCAGCATTTCCGGGCGCGTAACGTCGCCGAAAACGAGCGGATATCCGTCGCGTCTGCCTTCAGCGACCACGTCCGGGTCGGACTCGACCGCGATATAGGGCTGGTTATGGCTGCGCAGCAGGTTGCACACCATGCGGCCCACGCGGCCGAAACCGATGACCACGGCGCGTGGCTCATCATGCTCGTTGGCGGCAAGCAGCGTTTCGTCCGTTCCCGAACCCATTTCGATGCGCCTTGCGACATCATGGCCGATGCGCGCCAGCAGGGGCGTCAACGTCAGTCCGATAGCAGTCGCGATCTGCCAGAAGGCGGCGGTCTGCGCGTCGATGATGTGCGCGGCGGAGGCCGTTGCCAGCACGATGAGCGTCGTTTCGGATGGGCTGGACATCAGCACGCCGACTTCCGCCGCCAATCCCCTGCGCGCGCCGTAAAGCCGCAGAAGGGTCGCCGTTACCGCCGTCTTGATGATCAACACGCCCATGATCGCGGCGAGCAACGAGGGCCATTGACCGGCGATGATTTCGATGTCGAGGCTCATGCCGACCGTCAGCAGGAACACGCCGAGCGCCAGCCCCTTGAACGGTGCCGTCATCACTTCGACCTGCCCATGGTAATCGGTTTCGGCGATCAGCAGCCCCGCCAGCAGCGCGCCGACTATGGGCGACAGGCCGGAAAGGGTGGTCAACAGGCTGGAAACGATGACGACCAGCAGGCTGGCCGCGAGGAACACCTCCGGGCTTTTGGTGCGAGCGGCCTGCGCAAAAATATGGGGCAGAACGAAACGCCCCGCGACGAGCATCGCCACCACAGTGAGGCCGCCGGTCATTATCGTGGTGAGCAGACTGGAAATGCTGGCGTCGTTGGCGTTTGGTGCGATGGCGCCGAGCAGGAAGATGATCGGCACGAGCGCCAGATCCTCGAACAGCAACATCGAAAAAGCCGCCCTGCCTACCGGCGATTGCGTGCCGACCATGGGAAGCACCAGCGCCGTGGAAGAAAGCGCCAGCGCCAGCCCAAGACCGATGGCGGCGGTGCTGTAATTCCCCAGCATATACAGCGCGAGCGCAATCAATCCGGCGGCGCAGAGCAGCTCCAGCGCGCCGACCCCGAAAACGAGGTTGCGCATGGTCCACAGTCGTTTGAAGCTCAGCTCAAGCCCGATTGAAAAAAGCAGCAGGATGATGCCCAGTTCGGCGAACGGCGCGATCGCTTCCGCATCGGAAATAGTGACATGGATAAGCCAGGGATATTGCCCCGTCATCGCTCCCAGCCCTGATGGGCCGACGGCAAGGCCGACGAGGATGAACCCGATGATCGGGCTGATGCGGTATCGGGCGAAGATCGGGATGACGAGACCCGCCGCGCCCAATATCACGAGCGTGTCGCGCAAGCCGCTGTCATGAATTTCCAGTGCCATATTGTCATTTAATCAGGCTGGGCGGTGCCTGTCATGGTCCAAATGTTATTAAGCGCAAAAAGCAACGCCCGCGCGGATGAGGCGCGGGCGCAGATCTGCGTTCGGGAGGAACCTGAACGGCGTTGCTTACTTCCAGTCGTTCATCGCATTTTCAAGGTTGACGCGAATGGCTTCGAAGAACTGCTCGGTGGTCATCCATGCCTGATCCGGGCCGATGAGCAGCGCAAGATCCTTGGTCATCGCGCCATTCTCGACAGTCTGGATGCAGACCTTCTCCAGCGTTTCGGCGAAACGGGTAACTTCGGGCGTATCGTCGAACTTGCCGCGATATACCAGTCCCTGCGTCCAGGCGAAGATCGAGGCGATCGGGTTGGTCGAGGTCGCCTTGCCCTGCTGATGCTGGCGATAATGGCGGGTGACGGTGCCATGAGCCGCTTCGGCTTCCACCGTCTTGCCATCGGGCGTCATCAGCACAGACGTCATCAGGCCCAGCGAACCGAAGCCCTGCGCCACCTGAT
>CAYOZY010000237.1:0-1197 GCA_964408525.1 uncultured Sphingobium sp.
GCACCTAGCCCGAGGTCGTGATCATGGCGGCGGCCGACGTGGACGCGGGCTACATCGCCGGCCACCTCGGCCTCGACCAGCCCGTCGTCACTGCCCTGACGACCGAGCCGACCGTCGACCTCGTCTCGACCCTGCTGCGCGCCGTGGCGGCCAAGGCGCACGAGTTCGACACGCTGTACGCCGACAAGCTGCAAACAGACATCGAGCTCGAAAACGCGGTGCGGAGCGCAGAAACACGCTCCCAGACGAGCAAGGCGACGGCGGAAAAGGCACTGAAGGATGTTGAAGAAGCCAGAAAGAGCTTGAAGGAAGAGGGTATGCGACAGTCCTTCCCTCCCTGCGTCCCGGTGGACACCATACTGACCGTGCGATGCTGCGCACAGAGACAAAGCGGCAAACTCTGGAGAATGAGCTTCAGTCGCTCAAGGCCAAGAACTCGGACCACGACGCCGAGGTCAAGGCGCTCAACGACA
Organism: uncultured Sphingobium sp.; assembly: GCA_964408525.1. Taxonomy (GTDB): domain Bacteria; phylum Pseudomonadota; class Alphaproteobacteria; order Sphingomonadales; family Sphingomonadaceae; genus Sphingobium. The sequence continues at coordinate 474 of CAYOZY010000237.1, forward strand.
AGATCGAAACGCTCCAGTCATCGAACCGGACCAACTTGAGCATCATCGAGTCCAACAATAAGCGGGACCAGACAATCACCGACGAGCTCACCAAGCAACACCAGCGCAATGTCGAGCTGTCCCGCGAAATCACCGCCCTGCAGCAGTCGGAGCAGAACGCCAAGGGCCAACTCAACAGCGCCAAGTATCGCGAGGAGTCACTGAAGCAACAGCTCGAGCTCGCCCGTCGCAACAGCGAGTGGCTCGAGAATGAGCTCAAGACCAAGAGCGACGAGTCGCTCAAGTACAGGAAAGAAAAGGGTGCGCGCATCGCTGAGCTCCAGCGTGAGAGTGAAGATGCGCGATCCCAGGTCGATGCCCTCAAACGGACCGAGCAGCAGCTGCGCGAGCGTCTCGAGGCCATGCAGGCCAAGGCCGACGATGCCCTCGTCAAGTTGCAGAAGCAAGAGGGCGCGTTTGCCACCACGGTCGAGAGCTATAAGCAGGAGCTCGAGGACCAGCGACGACTCGTCGACATGTCGGACCAGCTCAGCAAGAAGCACCAAGAGCGCGTGCGCGAGCTTGAGGCCGAGAAAGAACGCCTCAAGGACAACTACGAGAACGAGATCCGCCGGGTACGCACCGAGCTGGAACAAGAGCGACAGACCACGACGCAAATGGAGGAGAAGATTCAGCAGCTGGAGTCTGAGCTCGACGAGCTACACGCCCGCATGGATCAGCGCCC
>CAYOZY010000237.1:1207-1886 GCA_964408525.1 uncultured Sphingobium sp.
GAGCCACCGCAAACCCCTCGGGCTAACGGCTCGCTCATGGCTCGCGCCGCGTCGCCTTTCGGCACCCCTGGGTCCGTTCGCAGCAAGTCGGCCGTCACCGCGACGCAGGCAATCGAACAGCTGTTCCAAGTCAAGGGACAGTTGGCCAGCGAGAGGCGACGTAACCAGCAGCTGTCCGAGGAGCTGGATACCATGCTCTCTGCTCTGGAGGCCAAGGCTCCTGAGATTCAAGAGCTCCAGGCCGAGACCGAGACGCTCCGCAATGAAATGGCGCGCATGTCGGAGCTGTCGCAGCAAAGCTTCGAGGAGCGCGATGTCGCCAGAAAAGCGGCTCGCAAGGCCGAGAGCGCCCTGGCGAACACGACCTCCGAAGTCAAGATTCTCAAGACGCAGCTGCGCGACCTGGGAACCCAGATCCAACTTCTGGTCTTCAATATTTACGCGCTCGAGAAGGGCATGGACGAGCTGACGGAGGACGAAAAGTTCCGACTTCAGCAACTCGAAAAGGGCGAAATCACCGAGGAGGCGCTGTCCGACCTGTCTGACACGCACCAGTTTATCACCCAGAAGCTTGTCGTGTTCAAGGACATCAAAGCCCTTCAGACCAAGAACGAGGACCTCCTGCGCATCACGCGCGAGTTGGCCGAGCAGATTGAGAGCGAGGAGGCACTGGCCGCCA
>CAYOZY010000237.1:1896-3419 GCA_964408525.1 uncultured Sphingobium sp.
GAAGCTGCAGCGCGAGCTCGAGCACATGATTGACGAGAGCAAGGCCATCAAGAACACCATGGAGAGTTACAAGATGGAACGCGACATGTTCCGTCGTATCCTCCAGCAACGTGGCGCCGGCGGCGACGAGGCGTCCATGATGCGCGGCTCCCTCGACGGCAGCCAGCGGCCTCCCCTCGCTAGCATCGAGGGAGACCAGACAGAGGCCCTCAACGAGGCACTTCGCAAGCTGCAGTCCGAGTACGACAACTACCGAAACGCCCAAGACGACGTTCGCAAGGACCTCCGCACTCAGGTGGACCGCCTCTCGTCGGAGAAGAACTCAATGCAAACGGAGCGGGTCAAGCTCCAGGGCGACTTGCGTCTCGAGTCTGAGCGGAGAGAGATGCTGCAGACCAACTACGTGGCCCTCCAGGGCGAGAACGTGGAGCTCCAGAAGCGTAGCCAGAGCCTTTCCGAGATGGCGGCCAAGCAGGACATTCGAACCCAGCAGGTCGCCGAAGAGCTCATCGAGGCCAAGGGTCTACTCGACAGCATGCGCAACGAGACCGCCAACCTCAAGGCCGAGAAGAAGCTTTGGAAGGAGATCCAGGACCGAATGAGCAAGGAGAACGAGAACCTGATTGAGGAGAAGAACCGACTCAACAACCTTCTCGCGACGCAGCAGTCTTTGGAGAACGAGCGCAACATTTCCGAGTCCGAAGCGCGTCGCAAGGCGCAGACCAAGATCGAGGCTTTGGAGCGCGACTTGAGCGAGACGCAGCGCAAGCTCTCGAATGAGTCGGAAGAGACCAAGAAGCTGCAGCTGCGCAAGGAGTTTGAAGCCAAGGAGGCCCAGAAGCGAATTGACGAACTCATGGCTAGCTTGAGCCAGATTCGCGAGGACCACGTCGTCGTCAAGACCACCAGAGACCACCTCCAAGCCCGCGTCGATGAGTTGACAGTCGAGCTTCGCAATGCTGAGGAGCGCGTCGGTCGCCTACAGCCACGACCCACTCCCCGGCCCGGTACCACGGACAACGACGAGCGACAGCAGCAGCTCGAGGCCGAGATCCATGAGCTCAACAAAGACATCTCGGATCTGAAGCGCGACCTCGACCTTGCCAAGACGCACCTCGAGAACGCGACAGCCCAGGCGGAGCAGTACAAGGAACTCAGCCGGGAGAACGAGGAGGCGCTGGAGGACCTCCGAGGTTCTCAAGACCAGTACCGCCAGGAGATGGAGACGCTCGTCGGCGAAAAGGACGCCAAGATCAAGGAACTCAGCCAGCGATTGGAAGACGTCTCCGCAGAGTTGTCGCAGACTAACAGTGAGCTGTCGACGCTGCGGGACTCTCAGGGCGAGGTTGCTCGCAAGTATGAGGACGAAAAGACCATTCTCGAGGAGGAGCTCCAGCGACTCAAGAACGACAGCGCCCGACACGTCGAGGCTGCCCGATCTCATCAGCAGGACCTGAGGGCGCAGGCCGAGATCGCCTCCAAGGCACAGCAGGACTATGAGCAGGAGCTCGTGAAGCACGCCG
>CAYOZY010000238.1:0-3396 GCA_964408525.1 uncultured Sphingobium sp.
AGGGTGTCGTTCCCACTGCCTCCGGTAGCGTTTTCGATATCGGTCCCGACGGCGATCCCCAGATTGTCGGTCCAGGTATAGTTTCCTACGGCAGTCAGGGCGGTGATGATGAAAGACGATGCGGACGGAAATTGCGACTGCCAAAAGGCGACCTGTTCCTGAACCGAATAATAGCCAAGGCTGCTATAGGCTCCGTCGTTCAGATCGATAATGACGGGGCGAGTGAAGGTGCTGAGGTCCAGTGTGTCTATGCCGCCCGCGTCGTATATCGATTGCCGGTAGGTCGCGCTTTGGGAAAAAACATAGATGGTATCGCCGGAATTGGTATTTGGGTCTGCTCCGTAGAGGCTCTGAATGGCGGCGATGTCAGCTACCATCGGAGTGATGTCGTTTACATAAGACGCCGTGTAGGAAACGACATTGTTGCTGAGAGAAAATGTATAAACCAGCGAGTTTACGGGGTCATCATAGGCCATGACCGTATATTGGGTGTCGTTGAGCTGGGCGGGCAGGGCGGTGCCCTCGAACGGATGCTTCAGCCCCAGAGCATGACCGATTTCATGCAGAAAGACCTGATATCCATAGGTGCCGATGCTGAAGCTGTCTGACTGGTCCGCGGAATTGATCCAGATATCGGACGATATTCCCGAATTGAAACCGGGGGTGGCGAGATAGGCGTAGCCCGCCTAGTTGTCCATCTCTTAGGAAGTAAACTCAACCCGGACGCTGCCTTTTCCTCCGCCATTTTCAGATATCTGGGCGAAATTCGGGGCAATCAGTTCATCCCATGCCTTAATCGCCGATTTGAAAGCGGATGTTTGCGGGTTGCTCAACACTCCATAGCCGGTGAAAGGCTCGGTTCCCGGAGAATAGCCGCTCCAGTTGCTGGATGAGATGGCGATCGAATAGGTGAATTCATTGGAGTTCAGATGACTACCCGGTTCGAGCAATCCACCCGTTATCTGGCTGAGAGACCAAGTGCTGACGTTAGTCAATTGATATTACACCCTATTTATCGAAACTATCATTATTCATTCAATCCATGAAGATGTAGCATCGATATTTGCGTTCCGTCATCTTTAATATCGCGCTTAATATTGCAGGGGGCAATATTTTAATATTATGAACCGCTCCGGATTTTCGCCAGCCTGTCATGCGCGACCAAGGTTGACAGGAGTTCACAAAGCTCACCTACGGCCACCATGTTCGGCCCATCGCTGGGCGCAGTGTCGGGATCCTGATGGGTTTCGATGAAAACGGCCGAGACGCCGACAGCACAGGCGGCGCGGGCAAGCGGCGCAACGAACTGGCGCTGGCCGCCTGACGATCCGCCAAGTCCGCCGGGGAGCTGCACCGAATGAGTGGCGTCGAACACCACCGGATAGCCCGTCTCCGCCATGATCGGCAGAGCGCGCATGTCGCTCACCAGCATATTGTAGCCGAAGCTTGCACCGCGTTCGGTCAGCAAAATGCGCTCGTTGCCGGTCGAGGCGACCTTGGCGGAGACATTGGTCATGTCCCATGGCGCGAGAAACTGGCCCTTCTTGATGTTAACCGCCTTGCCAGTCTCGCCAGCAGCCAACAGCAGGTCGGTCTGGCGGCAGAGAAAAGCGGGGATTTGCAGTACATCGACCGCCTGTGCGGCGAGGGCGCAATGCGCCACCTCATGCACATCCGTCAGCACCGGGCAGCCATATTCCTCGCGGATGCGGGCGAGGATTTCGAGACCAGCCTCCATTCCGATCCCGCGCATGCCGGAAAGCGAGGTGCGGTTGGCCTTGTCATAGCTTGCCTTGAAGAGGAAGCGCGTCCCTGTGGGAGCGCAAGCCTCTGCAACGCGTTCCGCCATCATGCGTGCATGATCGAGGCTTTCAAGCTGACACGGCCCTGCGATCAGCACGAACGGCTCCGAACCGCCGATCGCTATGTCGCCGACCATGACAATGCGCGGACTCATGCCATCTCCTCCAGAGCCTGCTCGATGCGCGCGACATCCTCCGGGTTGTTGAGTTCCCAGAAGATGCGCCCGCGCGCATCCACCTCGATGCAACGCACCTTGTGGCCATGCTCAAGAAAGCGCAGTTGTTCGAGACCTTCAAGCTCTTCGAGCCGCCCGGCGGGAAGGTCGGCATAGACGGCAAGCGCTTGCGGTCGATAGGCATATACGCCGACATGATGCCAGACCGGCGGCGCGCCCTCTATCTTTGCCGGATCGAGCCAGGGCAGCACTTCCTTAGAGAAATAGAGCGCATCGCCTTTTGTATCGAATACGGCGGTGGTTCCGCCCACGCGGCCCGCGCGGCGATCGTCTGTGAAGTGGGCATAAGTGGCCGCATCGCACCGGAGCACAGGGGTCGCGACTGCGATGTCGGGATCGGCGGCCATGGCTTCGACCAGCGCTTCAATAAACCAGGGCGGGGTGAGCGGAGCGTCGCCCTGAAGGTTGACGATAATATCGGCGTTGATGGTGGTTCGCTTCAGCGCATCGGCGCAGCGCTCCGTGCCGTTGCGGCAGGTTTCGTCCGTCATGATGACGCTGGCGCCGAAAGCGCGACAATGGTCGGCGATGCGCTCGTCGTCGGTGGCGACATGGACAGCAGAGACGCCACCAACGCTAAGCCCCGCATCCCAGCTCATGCGGATCAGGCTTGCTCTCGCGCCGGAGGGGACGGTTATTTCTGCGAGCGGTTTGCCCGGATAACGGCTCGATGCATAGCGCGCCGGGATCAGGATGACGACATTCACGTCACGCGACGCCCGCGCGCAACAGATCGTGGATGTGCAATATGCCCGTCGGCCTGTTGTCCCCGTCCACCATCAGCAGGGCGGAAATCTGCTTTTCGTTCATCAGCGCCAGCGCCTGTGCTGCCAGCATACTGGAACTGGTGGTCACGGGCTGGCGTGTCGCGATCTCCCCGGCTGTCTTGTTGAGCAGGTCGGTCATGTTGCGCCGGAGGTCGCCATCGGTAACGACGCCATGAAGCAGGCCATTATCGTCGACGACGATGGCGATGCCGAAGCCTTTCGACGTCATTGCCAGAAGAGTCTCGCTCATCGGCGCATTTCGGGCGACGATGGGCAGTTCCGCACTGGCATGCATCAGTTCGCCCGCCCGCTTCATCTGTGCGCCGAGGTTGCCGCCGGGATGAAAATCCCGGAAACTGTCGACCGCAAAGCCCCGTTCTTCCATCAGCGCCACGGCAAGCGCATCGCCCAGAGCCACCATCATGGTGGTGGAGGTTGTGGGCGCCATGCCATTGGGGCAAACCTCCGGCACATCGGGAATCAGCAGCCGGAAATCGGCGGCTTGCATCAACGAGCTTTCCGGCCGGCTCGAAATCGCGACCAGCGGGATGGAGAAACGCCTTGTGTAGGAGAGGACATCGCCCAGTTCCG
>CAYOZY010000239.1:0-3391 GCA_964408525.1 uncultured Sphingobium sp.
GGCGCCGTGCTGGCCGACACGAACGACATCAAGCCGGGCGATATGCTGGAGCTGTTCGAGGTCGAGGAACGCGCGCGCACGCTGTGACGCGGTCCTCCGGGAGGCTGTGCGATGATGACGGGCATTGAAGGGCCATCCGTCCGTGTTCTGCGCGTGGGCGAGCAGGTGCGCCATGTGCTGGCGGATATTCTCCAACGCGGCGATGTGCATGATGAAGTGCTCGCCCGCCATATGGTGAGCGTGACCGAGGTGCGCATGACGCCGGACCTGCGCCACGCAACTGCTTTCGTGAAGCCGCTGCTGGGGCAGGACGAGGAAGTGGTGCTGAAAGCGCTGCGCACCAACACCGCCTATCTTCAGCGGGAAGTGGCGAAGCGCGTGAAACTCAAATATGCGGCGAAGATCAAGTTCATCGCCGATGAGAGCTTCGACGAGGGCAGCCATATCGATGCGTTGCTGCGCGACCCCAAGGTAGCGCGCGATCTGGCAACGGATCAAAGCTAATCTTCATCATCCTCATCGGTTTCGTCCGCCATCATGAATTTGCCATAGGGTGACCAGAGCAGAATGTTCCCTGCAATTGCGGCTATGCGCAGCAACGATGCTGAAACGATCAGGGTTGCCGGTTTAGCCAGAGCAACCTGAAGCAGAACAGATAAGATCGCGGCACCGGATGCCAATATTGCCAAGGGTAGCGGGTTGGTCGGCACGAAATGTTCAGCCTTTTTGTGGATACCAACACCCCGGCCGGTTCGCGCTACCAGTCCTGAAAAAGGGCCCAGAAACGCTCCGAGAACAGTTTTGCCGATGCGATAGGTAAGCCGACGTCTCGCTCGCTCTCCCGTCATTCCGCCGATTTGACGCCATGTGAAAGGCTGAAGATCGGATCGTTCGGGAGAGTGTTCGCCGCACGCCATGATCGAGGCCAACAGTGCAACCCATTCTCGCAGAACCAGGACACCTGCCGCCATAACGGCGTTTCCCTTCGCGAGAAAAAGACCTGCCGCCAATAGCGCTCCCGCCCATGATGCCGCGATTTTATATGTGGCGACAGGTCGCCTTGCGCGGGCAAGGAACAGTAAATGACGCGCGGGGATGCCTATCAGCAACAGGAGCGCCCATTGCGCCGCGCGATCCTGTCCAATCAGAGTCAGGCCAAAGGCGATAAGGACCAATAGCGTCGCTTCGGCCGTTACTGAAACCGCTTCCATGATGGCCGCGCGTTTGCGGCAGAGCGCTATGATGGCAGCGCTTGCGCCGCGCAGCTGGCGCATAGGCACGACGCAATCAATCTGTGTCAACGCCCTGGCCGACCGGGCCAACAAAAAGGCGGCAAATAATCTGGCTGCGTCAGCATGGCCTATTGCGGCGACCAACGCTAACCATGTTATCAGCCAGCCCGCGAAGGGCAGATATTCGCGTGTGAAAAGCGCGCCGATGCGCGTTCCGCTCATGATAGCCAGGGAGAAATAGCGGCACCTTGGCGCGATTTCGAGAAGGCCTGAGAATAACGCAGCAGTTGGAGCAGAACCGATATCACGCTCCACAGGGCGCAAAGAGAAAAGGCGGCTACCGGCTTGTCAATGATGATGCCAATCGTGAAAATCAGCAAGATCGTGTTTCGCCGTGCGATAATCATTCTGAACAGCGAGTCGGTGCGTTCCCATATGTACTGGTTAAAACCGAACTGTTTCTTGAAGCCTATCTCGATGATTCTGCCGATAATGTAGCAACCGAGGATAAGCGTTGCGTCGATATAGACGGGTTCCGGCAAAGTATCGGGGATGCGGGCCAATCCAACCGCAAGACAATACCACCATATGGGCGGATGTAGATAGTCGTTGCCATGATCGAGCACATTGCCAAACCGGGATGAGGTGACCGTAACGCGCGCGAGTTTGCCGTCGACAGTATCGAAAAACGTCATGAGCCAGGATGCGATCAGCGCCCACAGGAACTGGCCCATGTAGAACTGCCATGCCGCAACGAGCGTGAGAAAAATCCCGGCAATCGTTACCATATTCGGTGACACGCCGACCCGCGAGAACAGGCGGCATACATGAAATGCCGGGACCGGCCAGGCATATTTGGTCACTATGTCCGTGACCCCCTTGTACACGTTTCGGAACAGCTTCCATTCTACGCTGCCTCGCGCCTCTTCATCCATGGACATCACCAGCAGATGGTCGCGCCGCCGCAGTTTTCGAACGAACAGCTCTCCTACCTCTTCAGGGTTTATCCGCGCATAGTTGCTGACGCCCGACTCAAGGGCGCTCGCCGCGGAGTCTTTCTCTGCTTCGGGAACGGCGATCGCCAAAGGTGTGCCCGATTGCGCGCACAGCAGTTTTCGCGGGTTTTCCATTAGCCATAGCAAGGCGGCATCACTGAGAACTGCTGCGGCAGTCGCCACAACCATATAGTCCGATTTGTCTCTGATCTGTCTTCGAAGCCTTTCGGCAGGCCGCAGGCCAAATATATGAAGCTGACAATCGCCGACGATTTCAAGCACTGGCACCCCGCCTGAAGAGGACAGAAAACAGATGCAGGCAGACAGGAACGGCGACCGATTTTATCTGACCCGTCTTTTGTGCAACTGGTTCGGGGATAGAGAAAGCCCGCCCATTTGCAACATATTTGTCATCATCGGGCGGCTGGAAAGTTACGCTCAAATTCAGCAATTTCATGCAACATATATTCGAAGCGCTTCTTCAGTATTTCGAATATTCTTTGGTTGTGCGATACGATGAGAACTTCCTGGTTCAGTTTTTCTGATCTGCGATTGAAATTCAGGCTCCCGAAATAGGCAGTTCGGCCCTCGTCATTTTCTACCAGCAGAAACTTCGTATGCAGGGGCAGTTCATTCGGGTGGCGATAGCGTAACAGGTGCACGCCGGCGTCTCTCAGATATTCAAACACGGCTTCGGGGACTCTGCGTTCGGTGTCGTGAACGATCAGCCTAACATCCCCACCCGATCGGGCAACCCTTGCCAGAACATTGGCAAGTCCGCGCTTTTTCAAATGAGAAATCGTTCCGGTAATTCGAGCCTTGTCGACACCGAGGATGCTTCTTTCGACAATGTTCGTGCGGATTCGCGGGTAGAAATATATGGTTGTTTCCTTTGCTCGGATAACCTTGTTCTGCCGAGGCCGGAAACGCATCCATCGCGGATCGCCCGGCGTGATTTTCTTCATATGGCGCAGCAACGAGTCAATGATGATCGGATCATGATATTCGACCAGCATGTTGTGGCCCCGGTCCTGATCGCCGATTTCACGGATTACGAGCGCATCCTCAGGCTCGTTGCCTGAAGGATTGAACGATCCAACAAATATATGGGGAGCGTGATTAGAGAAGGCGTATAGCTTCGAATGAAGATGCGTATTGTCTTTC
>CAYOZY010000240.1:0-3389 GCA_964408525.1 uncultured Sphingobium sp.
GGTGAAGGCGAAGATGTCCGATATGATCCGCATCGAGGGTTCGGGCGGATAGATATAGGTGTTGCGGACCATGAACTCCTTGAGGATGTCGTTCTGGATGGTGCCGTCGAGCTTTTCGACCGGAACCCCCTGCTCCTCGCCCGCGACGATGAAGAAGGCGAGGATCGGGATGACCGCGCCGTTCATCGTCATGCTGACCGACATTTCGCCCAGCGGGATGCCGTCGAACAGGATCTTCATGTCCTCGACGGAGTCGATGGCGACGCCCGCCTTGCCGACATCGCCGACCACGCGCGGATGGTCGCTGTCATAGCCGCGATGGGTGGCGAGATCGAAGGCGACCGAAAGCCCCTTCTGCCCTGCGGCGAGATTGCGGCGATAGAAGGCGTTGCTTTCCTCTGCCGTGGAAAAACCCGCATATTGCCGGATCGTCCATGGCCGCCCCGCATACATGGAGGCACGCACCCCGCGCGTGAATGGCGCAAAGCCCGGCAATCCGGGGTCCGCCGTCACATCCTCGGCAGTGTAGAGCGGCTTGACTGTGATCCTCTCCGGCGTCTGCCAGTCAAGGTCCTTGCCCTTAACTTCCTTGTCGGCCAGCGCCTTCCAGTGGTTGATATCCGTCATTACTGCCCCTTGAATTCCGGCTTGCGCTTCTGCGCGAAAGCGGCCACCGCCTCGAGGAAATCCTCCGTTCGGCCTGCCACGGACTGGTTGACCATTTCGATATCCAGCGTTTCGACGAAGGTGCTGTTAAGCGCGGCGGCGACCTGCTTGCGGATAAGGCCCAGCGCTATGGAGGGGCCATTGGCCAGCTTGGTAGCGACCGCTTTCACCTCGTCGTTCAGCCTCTCATCATCGACCACGCGCGTGACCAGACCAAGATCCAGCGCGTGCTCCGCTGAAACCTTCTCACCCAGCAGCGCCATTTCCAGCGCTCTAGCCCGTCCGGCGGACTTCGCCACCAGCCACGTCGCGCCCGCATCCGGCACCAATCCGATATTGGCGAAGGCAAGCAGCAGATAGGCCGAGCGCGCAATGATCGTAATATCGGCGGCAAGCGCGATGCTTAACCCTGCGCCGACCGCCGGGCCGTTGATCGCCGAGATCACCGGGATTTCGAGATCGGCGAGTCCTTTGGCCCATGGGAAATAATAGGTTTCGAGCAGCGCGCCCAGATCTTCCGGCATGCCCGAACCGTCACCGATCAAATCCGCGCCGGAACAAAATGCGTCCCCCGCCCCGGTGAGAACCAGCGCGCGCGCGCCATCGGCCCGCGCCTGCTGCACCGCCCGCGCCAGTTCGGTGAGCAGCATGACGTTGAGCGCGTTCATGCGCTCAGGCCGGTTGAGCGTAATCGTGGCGACCTTATCGCTCAGATCATAGATCAACGCTTTATAGTTCAATGCGCGATCCCTTGCTTAGGCGTTTCCATGATCTCGGTCAGCATCCCGCCCATGTCCTTGGGGTGAACGAAGAAGATCAATGTGCCGTGCGCGCCGATGCGCGGCTCGCCCAGCACCCGCTTGCCCAGCGCCTCGAACTCTGCCTTGGCGGCATGTATATCAGGTACCTCAAAGCAGATATGATGCTGCCCACCCAGCGGGTTGTTCGCCAGCCATTTGCCCACAGCGCTGTCCGCTTCGGTCGGCTGAAGCAACTCGACCTGCGTTCCCGCCGTGCCGTTCTCGCCCGGCGTGTTGACGAAGCAGACCCGCACCTTCTGGCTTTCCAGTACGAAAGGCTCTGTAATGTCGATCGCGCCCATCACATCGCGATAGAAAGCGATGGAGGCATCGAGATCAGGCGTTGCCACCCCGATATGGTTCATGCGGCCGAGTTTCATTTCACTGCTCGCTCCATCACACCCGCTCGATTACGATTGCTATGCCTTGTCCACCGCCAATGCACATGGTGATGAGGCCATAGCGTCCGCCGATGCGTTCCAGCTCGTACATGCATTTGATGGTAATAATCGCTCCAGTCGCGCCTATGGGATGGCCGAGTGAAATGCCGCTGCCATTCGGGTTCACTTTTTCAGGGTCGAAACCCAGCTCCTTCGCCACGCCGCATGCTTGCGCCGCAAACGCCTCATTGCTTTCAATTACGTCGATCTGATCAAGCGTCAGACCGGCGCGCTCCAACGCTATGGGCACAGCCTTTACTGGACCAATGCCCATGATATTCGGCTCGACACCTGCATGACCCCAGCTCAGAATCTTAGCGCGGGGTTTCAGACCATGGTCATCCACCGCCTTCTGCGAAGCTAATACCACTGCGCCTGCGCCGTCATTCAGGCCAGATGCGTTGCCCGCCGTGACGGTGCCTTCCTTGTCGAACGCCGGACGAAGCTTCGCCATATCCTCGACATTCGCGTCCGCACGCACATGCTCGTCTGTATTGAACGTCACCACGCCCTTGCGCGTCTTGATCTCGACCGGGACGATCTGCTCCTTGAAGCGACCTTCCTCTATGGCTTTCGCCGCTCGCTTGTGGCTAGTGACGGCGAGTTCATCCTGTGCCTGACGTGTGATCTGGCATCTTTTGGCGACGTTCTCGGCGGTGATACCCATATGGATATTCTCGAACGGATCGTGCAGCGCCGCTAGCATCGCATCGACCACCTGGGTATTGCCCATCTTGGTGCCCCAGCGCACCCCGTTCATTAAATAGGGGGCGCGGCTCATGCTTTCAGCGCCTGCACCGATAGCGATATCGCATTCGCCAAGGGCAATCATCTGCGCGGCGGAAACGATCGCCTGAGCGCCCGATCCGCAAAGGCGGTTCAGCGTCATCGCCGGCGCCTCTATCGGCACGCCTGCTTCGACCGCGCAGACGCGCGCAAGATAAGCGTCGCGAGGCTCGCTGGGGACGACATTGCCCATCACAACATGCTGAACCTTGTCGGGAGCAATACCGGCGCGGCTGATTGCTTCGGCAATTACCGTCTTGCCAAGGGTGGTGATGGGCACGTCTTTCAACGATCCGCCGAAATCGCCGATCGCGGTACGTGCGCCGGAAATTATGTAAACTGGTGCAGCAGTCATGTTTTAATCCTATCAGAATTGAAGATCACAGCGGTATATTATCATGCTTCTTCCAGGGGTTCTCCAGAGTCTTGTTTTTTAGTTTTCTCAGGCCCAGCGCGATACGGCGCCGGGTCGAGTGCGGCATGATGACTTCATCGATGAAGCCCTTGGACGCGGCGACGAAAGGGTTGGCGAAACGGTCTTCATATTCCTTGGTCTTTTCGGCAATCGCATCGGTGCCGAGGCCACGGAAGATGATCTCGACTGCGCCCTTAGCGCCCATCACCGCGATCTCGGCTGTGGGCCACGCATAATTGAGATCGCCGCGCAGATGCTTCGAGCTCATAACGTCATAGGCGC
>CAYOZY010000241.1:0-3370 GCA_964408525.1 uncultured Sphingobium sp.
AGTGGGTGGGCAAATAGCACCCGGAGTGGTGTCAAGGGCGGACCGCCGTTTCGTGAACTTGGGTTAAAGGAATGCGCTGCGCGTTGGAAATCGGAAAGGATGCCCCTTATCGGCGCTTTACCCCGGTCTTGGCGATGGTCACTGGACCTGTGATCTTTAGCCGACAGGCGAGGCGTTGTGTGTTCGCGATATTGTTCAGTCGAGGATGCGACCGAAAGAAGATTTGCTCCTGAATGTCAGGAGCCAAAACGTGATCTACGCCACTTGTAACCTCGCAACGACAAGCGCCACATTCGGCAACACCGCCACAAATCGTGGGCCAGTAAAATCCATTTCTCCATGCGGCTTGAATTACAGTTTCCCCAGATATCACAGAAAATGAAATGCTCGCGCTTTCGATGTGCACATAAATTTCATCATTTTTCGGTTTCATTTATCACTCATTGCCTGAATTAATGACATTAATATCAATGCAATCGATTTTTACAAATGAATATTGATCTGAAGAGATTTATATTGACAAATGCATTGCAATCCCCGGTCGGTTCTGGCTTTACCGCATTTTCAACCGCCTCCGAGTTGTTTGCGGGGGGGATTTGTGAGGGGCATTGTTGCATAACGAGGTGATGGATTAGCTCCGCGGAACTTTGTTTCCTCTGAGGAAACGATAGTCATAGATGGGCGGGATACCCAGACCGACACCTCCGAGCCGAAGGCCAGCGCAGCTGACTATCGCACGACCAATTGGCCCGAGTATATCGCCGCGCTGATGCGGCGTGGTTCGCTGGATGTGTGGTTTGCCCTGGGATGGATTGGCTTGCGCTGCGTGCGGCGGAGGGCGGGCGTAGCCCGACCGGAGGCGCATGCAACGCAAGAAAGATTTTTTGAAGGTGCTGAAGGTGGCGGTCAGCTGCGTTTTTTGAAGCGCCAGCTGTCGTTCCCGGTTTCGACGATATCGCAGTGATGGGTAACGCGGTCGAGTAGCGCCGAGGTCATCTTGGGATCGCCGAAGACGGTAGGCCATTCGCCGAAGGAAAGGTTGGTGGTGATGATGACGCTGGCGTGCGCGTAGAACTTGCTGACCAGCTGGAACAGAAACGGCCCTCCTGAACGTGCGAACGGCAGATACCCAAGCTGGTCGAGTACCACTAGGTCGAGCCGCGACAGCTGCGCCGCTAGGGTCCCACCCTTGCCGCTCAGGGTCTCCTCTTCAAAGCGTGTCAACAATCTCCGGAGCACCGGTGACTTATGGGATCGGTCTGTCCGTTCGGCAGTGATTTATGTTCTTCATCCCGCTGGTGCCGGAAGGTTCCGGCGGGATGGACTGAGCTACACCTACTTCTACCGCCGCGGGATGGGCACTCGATACATAGGTTACATCAATGAATGATCTGATTGCGGAGCGGTCAGCACGCGCTTAGGCTAAAGCGGTTGCATGATCCATTGGCAAAGGGCGATGTGTGGAACATTCTGAGGATAATTTTCATGACATTCGCGATGCGGTCCGGCGCTTGTGCGCAGATTTTCCAGGAGAATATTGGCAGAAACTCGATCGGGAGCGGGCCTATCCTACGGAGTTCGTGCAGGCGTTGACATCTGCGGGATTCCTGTCGGTCTTGATACCGGAGGAATATGGCGGCTCCGGCCTCGGCTTGGGCGCCGCGACCGCCGTGCTAGAGGAAATACACAGATCGGGGTGTAATGGCGGCGCCTGTCATGCCCAGATGTATACGATGGGCACGATTTTGAAGCATGGTTCCGAGGCGCAAAAGCAGCAATATCTTCCAGCGGTTTCCAGTGGAGAACTGCGACTCCAAGCGTTCGGCGTGACTGAACCGACTGCGGGCACGGACACGACCCGCATTCGGACGTTCGCGCGGCGTCAAGGCGACAAATATATCGTTAACGGTCAAAAAATCTGGATCAGCCGCGCAGAGCATTCTGACCTTATGGTGTTACTGTGCCGGACCACACTGCGAGAAGAATGCGCCAAACCCTCTGACGGCATGAGTGTGCTGCTGGTTGATATGCGGGAAGCGGTTGGAAACGGGCTTACCATCCGGCCGATCAGGACGATGTTGAACCATGCAACCACTGAGCTGTTCTTTGACGACCTCGAAGTGCCAGTGGAAAATCTGATTGGCGAAGAAGGCAAGGGCTTCCGCTATATTCTTTCCGGCATGAATGCCGAACGAATCCTGATCGCTTCGGAGTGTATTGGCGACGGGCGTTTTTTCATAGATCGTGCTGTTGCATATGCACGGGATCGTAGCGTGTTCGGGAGGCCGATTGGTGAAAATCAGGGAATTCAGTTTCCAATAGCCCGCGCCTATGTCCAGCTGTCGGCTGCGGCGGAAATGGTCTCGAAGGCGGCGCGGTTGTTCGACGAGGGACATGGTGGTGGCACCGAGGCCAATATGGCAAAAATGCTCGCCTCCGAAGCCAGCTGGTATGCCGCCGATATGTGTGTGCAGACACATGGCGGTTTTGGCTTTGCCGAGGAATATGATGTCGAACGGAAATTCCGCGAGACCCGGCTTTATCAGGTCGCGCCTATCAGCACGAACCTTATCCTAAGTCATGTGGCGACGCATGTGCTGGATTTGCCCAAGAGCTTCTGACGCAGTATATCGGCCGCACAGAAGTGATGGACGATATGGCGGATCCGGCTCGTATGAAAAGGCTGGCTGCTATTTTGGATCATATTGTGCCGCCTTGGCGCGGAGGGGTATTGCCTCCGCTGGGCTACTGGCTGTGCTTTCAGCCCGAAGCCCGCGAATCCGACCTCGGACCCGACGGGCATCCGCTGCGTTCCGATACGTCGTTGCTGCCCAATGTGGATCTGCCGCGCCGTATGTGGGCCGGCAGCAGGATTAAATTTCTGTCCTACATCCCGCTTGGAAGAAGGCTATCCCCGTCTGGTTGCTCAGGGTCCCTTTATCGCTACCCTGATGCTCGACCATTTTTTGCGCCAACATCCTGGAGTTTGCTTAGGGGCATTTACGTTTCGAGCCGTTTCGCCGTTTTATGATGGCGAGGAGTTGGCGCTGGAATATGCGGATAGTGAAGATGGCTTCCGCCTCCGCCCTATAGGGCCCGAGGGTGTGATCATGACTGGCACGGTTGAGTTGGCGCAATGATCCCTTTATGGCGGTCATTGGTGTACGTTTCCGGCGATCGCTCGTACCTCGTCGCGAAATCGGCTAACGGTGACGCCGATGCCGTGATCGTCGATGCATGGAACGCCAATGATGGGGTTGGTGTGTTCCAGCTCAACGGTTTAGAGCATTTTTCGATCTGATTGGATCAGATCGACCGCTCTATATCATTGTTTTACCGCGATTTCTGAATCGTCAAATGATGCCATTTG
>CAYOZY010000242.1:0-3365 GCA_964408525.1 uncultured Sphingobium sp.
CGGAATGTCCATCAGCGGGGTGACATCGCGCACGGGGCGGATGTCGACCTGGCTGCCGGGCAGGAACGCGACGGCGCCGTCGAGATCGACGGTGAAGCCGCCCTTGACGCGGCCGAAGATGACGCCTTCCACGCGGGTATTCTCTGTGAACTCGGCTTCGAGCTTGTCCCAGGCGGCTTCGCGGCGCGCGCGGTCGCGCGAGAGCATTGCTTCGCCATGGGCGTTTTCGACGCGATCGACATAGACCTCGACCTCATCGCCGACCTTGAGATCAGCCTTTTGCCCCGGCATCGCGAATTCGCGCAGCGGCACGCGGCCTTCGCTCTTCAAGCCAACGTCGATGATCGCCATGTCGTTTTCGACGGCGGTTACGGTGCCCTTTACGACGCGGCCTTCGAAGCCGCCATCCGCACCGCCAATGGATTCGTTGAGTAATGCCGCGAAATCGTCACGCGACGGAAATGCCGTAGAGGCCATGAACAAAAGTCCTTTTCATATCATTGCTGGCCATCCGGTTGTCTCCGGAGGTCTTTCCAAACTCGGCCCTGATACACGCTCCGCCCCTAATGGGCTGCACGATCAAGGCCGCTGGCCATACCGTCCGCATGGCCTCATGCCATGCAAACATCCAGTAAACCGTCATCGTGGAGGAGCCTTTCGGAACAGCGAAAAGGGCGCGCGGAAACTCCGTGCGCCTCGCCGCGTCACTCTTTCTGGTGACGTTCCAGTCGTGCATCCACCAAGGCGACAGCCCTTTGGACGGCGGCGTCTATAGTCAATTCGCTCGTATCTAGCAAGTCCGCATCGGCGGCCTGGCAAAGCGGGGCGCTGTCGCGGCCCATGTCGCGCGCGTCGCGGGCAGCGATGTCGGCTTCCATCGCGTTTATGTCAGCCGCCAGCCCCCGCGTTTCCGTCTCGGCGGCGCGCCGTTCTGCGCGAACGCGGGGAGAAGCGGTGACATAGAGCTTGGCGTCCGCCTCCGGCACGATCACCGTGCCGATGTCGCGCCCGTCGAGCACCGCGCCTCCGCTCTGATGTGCGAAGGCGCGCTGCCGCTCCAGCAGCGCCGCGCGCACGGCGGGATGAGCAGACACGCGCGAGGCCAAAGCGCCCGTCTCCTCCGTGCGCAATTCAGGATCGGCAAGCAGGCTGTCGGGAAAGCCGGTAGCGGCGCGCGCATCCGCCTCATCCGCCGGGTCGCCGCCAGCGCGTTTCAGGCTCAACGCCACAGCGCGATAGAGCAGCCCAGTGTCGAGATGCGGCAGGCGATAATGCGCCGCCAGCGCCCGCGCGATCGTCCCCTTGCCCGATGCCGCAGGGCCATCAACGGCGATGATCATAGCTCCGGTTCCGCGCCGAGCGAGCGTAACAGATCGACGAAGCCCGGAAAACTCGTCGCCACCGGGCGCATATCGTCTATCGTCACGCCATTTTTGCTAGCAAGGCCCGCAACCGCGAAGCTCATCGCGATGCGGTGGTCGAGATGGGTGGCGATCGGCCCGCCTCCGGCCAGTGGCTCGCCGCCCGTGCCTTCGATAAAAAGGCCGTCCGCCGTCTCCTCGACCCGTGCGCCGATCTGGCGCAGCCCCGCCGCCATCACGGCAATGCGGTCGCTCTCCTTGACGCGCAGCTCTTCGAGGCCTCGAAACACACTGCGCCCCTTGGCCAGAGCCGCCGCGACAAAGGCAACCGGAAATTCATCCACCATCGACGGCACATCGGCGGGGGCGTTCTCGATGGCGTTGAGCGAAGAAGCGCGCACCCTTATATCGGCCACGGCCTCCCCGCCAGCCACGCGCACATTCAAAAGCTCGATATTGCCACCCATAGCCTGAAGCAGCTTCACCAGTCCGATCCGCGTCTCATTGATGCCGATGCCGGTAATCGTCACGTCAGACCCCGGCACGATAAGCGCAGCCACCATCGGGAACGCCGCCGAGGAAGGGTCGCCGGGAACGACGATCTGCTGCGGCTTGAGTTCGGCCTCGCCGCGCAATGAAATGATACGCACATCATCGGCATCCTTCTCAACCGTCAGTTCCGCGCCAAAGCCTGCCAGCATGCGCTCGCTATGATCGCGCGTCGGTTCCGGTTCGATCACGCGGGTGATGCCCGGTGCGTTCAGCCCCGCGAGCAGCACCGCCGATTTCACCTGCGCTGAAGCAACCGGCAGGCGGTAGTCGATCGGTACGGCGGGCACGAGGCCGCGCATCGTGAGCGGCAGGCGGCCTCCGGGCGAGGCGGTAAATTCCGCGCCCATCAACGAAAGCGGCTCGATCACCCGGCCCATCGGGCGCTTGCTCAAAGAAGCGTCGCCAATGAAGGTCGCGGTCAGGTCATGGCTGGCGAGCAGGCCCATCAGCAGCCGCGTCGAGGTGCCGCTGTTGCCCATATCGAGTGCCGTTTCCGGTTGCAGCAGCCCACCGACACCCACGCCGTCGATGTGCCAGACGCCCTCCGCGTCGCGTTCGATATGCGCCCCCATCGCCCGCAATGCCGCCGCCGTGGCGAGCACATCCTCTCCCTCCAGCAGACCGTCGACCCTGCTCCGCCCCACCGCAAGCGCCGAAAACATCAGCGCCCGGTGCGAAATGCTCTTGTCGCCGGGAACCGCGACGGTGCCGCTCAGGCCCCTGGCGGGCGCGAGAAACGTCGCGGGTTGGGGGGCGGCATCGGCGGAAACGGCGGACATCGGAACAGTCTTTCCCAAATAAAATTCGAACCGGCTTTTGACAGCGCCGCAATGCTATGGCAAGGCGCGCGTCTCTTGGCGAGGCGGAGCATCCGCACCGCCTGTTTCTTGCATATGCATTTGGTCAGAAAAAGGATGGAAGGCGGCACATGGTGAAGCCTGAATGGGGCACGAAGCG
This sequence comes from uncultured Sphingobium sp., assembly GCA_964408525.1. Taxonomy (GTDB): domain Bacteria; phylum Pseudomonadota; class Alphaproteobacteria; order Sphingomonadales; family Sphingomonadaceae; genus Sphingobium. Next base: position 2,871 of record CAYOZY010000242.1, read on the forward strand.
GACCTGCCCGAAATGCGCGACGCGCTTTTACGATCTCGGCAAGGATTCGCCGGTTACCTGCATTTCCTGCGGCGTTTCGTGGGACCCGGAGCCGGTTCTGAAATCCAAGCAACCCCTTCCCTATGAGGAAGCCGCGCCCAAACAGGCGGAGGCGGTCGACAGCGATCTGGCCGATACCGATACCGATCTCGATCTCGACATCGATGTCGATGACGACGGCGATTCGCCCGATAACGACGTCGATCTTGGTGGCGACGACGATCTCGGCGTCGATGCCGGCGACGGCGACGGCGACGAGGATCATTAACAATTAACCACTTGCATTTAGAAGCGCTGCTCGCCTAAAGGCAGCGCCGCTGCTTCGCTGACAGCCCTTGGGATCGGGGCCCTGCAGTGGTATAGATCCCCTCGCCGCAACCAGAGCGGCGCGAAAATGGGACGGGGCCGTAGCTCAGCTGGGAGAGCGCTACAATGGCATTGTAGAGGTCAGGGGTT
>CAYOZY010000243.1:0-3345 GCA_964408525.1 uncultured Sphingobium sp.
GCCGATCCCGTTCATTCACTGCGACGATTGCGGCGTAGTGCCGGTCCCGAAGGAGCAGTTGCCCGTTGTGCTCCCCGATGATGTCAGCTTCGACATTCCCGGCAATCCGCTCGAACGCCATCCGACATGGAAGCATGTAGACTGCCCGAAATGCGGCAAGGCGGCGCGGCGCGAAACGGACACGCTCGACACATTCGTCGACTCAAGCTGGTATTTCATCCGCTTTGCCAGCCAGCCGGACGACAAGCCGTTTGACAGGGAAACCGCCGAGCAATGGCTGCCGGTCGGGCAATATATCGGCGGGATCGAGCATGCGATCCTTCACCTGCTTTATGCCCGATTCTGGACGCGGGCGCTTGAGGCTTGCGGGCTGATCGGTGTGAAGGAGCCGTTTGCGGGCCTGTTCACCCAGGGCATGGTAACGCACGAGACGTATACAGTGCGACGGCCAGTAACAGAGCAAGAGCGAATTGATTGGGGGTTCGCTCCTGACGGCGAAGCCTATTTAGACTTCTACCTGTCACCGGAAGAAATTGATCGGCGACCTGACGGGGTCTTTCAAAAAGGCACAGACTATTCAGTTCAAGTTGGCCGCGTCATCAAAATGTCGAAGTCGAAAAAGAATGTCGTCGATCCCGATGACATCATCGACCAATATGGCGCGGACGCGGTGCGCTGGTTCATGCTGAGCGACAGCCCGCCCGAACGCGACCTGCCCTGGACAGCAAGCGGTATCGAGGGAAGCTGGCGCTTCGTCAACCGCCTGTGGCGGCTGTTCGGTGAAGCTGACGGTTCTGAGGCTGGCACGGATAAGGCGCTCGACCGCAAACTGCATCAGACGATCGATGGTGTAGCGCAAGATATAGAATCCCTGTCGTTCAACAAGGCGGTCGCGAAAATCTATGAACTGGCCAACGCCATCGAAAAGGCAAAGCCCTCCGCCAGCCGCAGCGCCGCGATCCGCGCGCTCGCGCTGCTCGTCGCGCCCATGGTGCCGCATCTCGCGGAGGAGGCGTGGGCCGACATGGGCTGCGAAGGCCTGATCGCCGATGCCGCATGGCCACAGGTCGATCCCGCCTTGCTGATCGAGGATGAGGTGACGATCGCCTGTCAGGTGATGGGCAAGCTGCGCGACACCATCACCGTCGCCAAAGGCCTGCCCAAGGACGAGCTGGAGAAGCTGGCACTCGCCGCGCCCAATGTCGCGCGCACGCTGGAAGGCGCTACCCCCAAAAAAATCATTGTGGTGCCGGATCGTCTGGTCAACATAGTGATATGAAGCGCATCGCCGCCCCGCTGCTGATCCTCGCCGCCCTTTCGGGTTGTGGCCTGCGTCCGCTCTATGCGGACGGGACGAGGGGCGCGGTAGCGCGGAACATTGGCAGCGTCGAGATCGAACCGATCGAAGGCAAGGCCGGCTGGCTGGTTCGCAATGCCCTGGATGACCGGATCGCGCCGCTTTCGCGCGGCGGCGGGCCAAGCTATCGCCTCATCGTCAAGCTTGACGACCAGATCAGCGGCTTCGGCGTCCGTCTTGATAACAGCATAACACGCGAGCGCCGGATCTTGCGTGCGCGCTATCAGTTGTTCGACGGCGCGACCGGAACGCTGGTGCTCGATGCCACGGCGGGCGCAGACGCTGGCCTTGATGTCGCTGGCAGCGAATATGCGACGATTGCTGCCGAGGACACGGCGCTTGAGCGGTTGGCAGGCATCATCGCCGACCAGATCGTCACGCGCATGGCGCAGAAAGTCGCCGCCGCGCCGACGCCATGAAGGCGAACCGGCCACAGATCGAAAAGGCGCTCGATGCGCCTCCGCCCGACATAAGGATTTTCCTGCTTTTCGGCCCGGATGAGGCGGGCAGCATGGCGATGCTGAAGCGGCTGGAGCGGGCCATGGGCGAGGGGGCCGAACGCATCGATCTCGACGGCGCGACCCTGAAGGCCGATCCGGCGCGGCTGGCCGACGAAGCCGCCGCCCTATCGATGTTCGGCGACAAACGCTGGGTGCGCATTTCCGGCGCGGGCGAAGAGAGCGTTTCGGCCATCGAAGCGCTGCTGCAAGCGTCACAGGCGGGCAACCCTGTAATTGCTATAGCGGGCGCTATAAAAGCGAGTTCGAAACTAGCGAAACTCTGCCTTGACAGTCCTGCGGCAATGGCTTTTGCCAGCTATGCCCCTGACGAGCGCGAAGCCGGACAGATCGCGACGGCGCAGGCCCGCGAGCTGGGGTTGCGCCTCTCGCCGGAGCTGGCGCGGCGCATCGCCGAGCTTGCGGGGAACGACCGGGCGCTGATGGCAGGCGAGGTGGAAAAGCTGGCGCTTTATCTCGATGCCGCGCCGGAGCGACCCGCCGAAGCGACTGCGGAGGCGCTCGATGCTCTTTCCGCCGAGACAGCCGAAGCGGACATCGGCCCGCTCGTGAATGCGGTCGTTGGCGGCGATATCGACGCGCTGCATCATGAGCTGGCGATGCTGGGCGCATCTGCCGCGCCGCTGGCCAGTGTCACGCGCCCACTGCTCAATCGGGCAATGCTGATCGCCGAGCTTCAGGCCGAGACCGAGAAGCGCGGCACTCTTGATCGGGCGATGGAGGCGGCAGGCAAGGCGATCTTCTGGAAAGACAAGGCGCATGTGCAGCGACAGGCGCGCACCTGGAATATCGATGCGGTGGCGCGGCTGGTCCATCGCCTGCTGGAAGCCGAACGCGCCACCCGTGATGCGCGCGGACCCGGCGATGTCGCCGTGAAGCATGAGCTGCTCACCATAGCGCGACAGGCGGCGCGCGGGCGATAAGGACCAGCCTGTAACCCAGCGCCGGTCGGCCGCGAAAAGACTGTCAGGATCGGCGCGCCTCTTGCGGCGTTCATGCGAAAGGACCATATTCCCGCCATGGAAAAGCTCAACCTCACCGATGACGAATGGCGCCAGAGACTAACCGCCGAGCAATATCATATCCTGCGGCAAGCGGGCACGGAGCGCGCGTTCACGGGCGAATATGACCACAAGTTCGAGGATGGCAGCTATCTCTGCGCGGGTTGCGGCGCCGAGCTGTTCGACAGCGGCGAGAAATATAATAGCGGCTGCGGCTGGCCCGCCTTCACCGCGCCCACCGAAAATGACGCGATCCTCAACCACGAGGATCTGAGCCTCGGCATGCGCCGCATAGAGGTGCGCTGCTCGCGCTGCGACGGGCATCTCGGCCATGTTTTTCCCGATGGTCCTCCCGACAGGGGCGGCCTGCGCTATTGCATCAACAGCGCGTCGCTCGATTTCAAGCCGCGTTAAGCGCCCATTCAACCCTGTTCGCGTTGAACAAAGCGCGCTTGCGGCGGATTCCATG
>CAYOZY010000244.1:0-3322 GCA_964408525.1 uncultured Sphingobium sp.
ACTCCATTGCATCCACTTCGATCTGTTGAAGTTCCCCCGCCAGCGTCTCGGCCAGCGCCTTGAACTTGGCGAGTTCGGCAGCTTGCTCGGCGCGGACTGCTTCACGGTCGGCTTCGATCACGGCAGCGGCGGCTTGATCTGCTGCTGGTTTGTATTTCACACTGCCTAGCGTCGCCGCATCAGACGCCTCCCGCCACACTCCCACAGCAGGGCGTAGTTCACTGGTCATGGCTGTCTCCTGCGAGTGCTGCGCGGGCGTTGGCAACGGGACCAAGTTCAGACAGGCTTGGCCAAGCGGCGACAATGTTGTCGTGCAACAATCGCAGCGCCTCCCGCAGCCGCTCGATTTCGCGGGCTTGGGTTTCGATTAGGTCGGCGTATTGGTCGAGCCGATCAGCGTTGGCTATGAGCCTGATCGGGTCACCATCGCTATCGTAAACCGTGTTTTCGCGGAACGCCTTTGCGTCAAGGCGACATTCCTCCACCAGCGCCTTTGCTTCGTCAGTCATGGCTGGCCCCCTTATTAATAAACAACTCGACAACTAGGGCGGCAACGATCAGCGCAAGACCTGACTGGATCAGGTCTGAATTGGAAACTGATCCACCAGCCATAGCGATGCCTGCACCTACGCCCTGCGCAAACCTAAGCATCCTCACCCTCCCACACAATGCGACCGCCACGGGCGGCTAGGGCGGTGCGGAAGTGTTTAGTCAGTTCGCCCGGTGTGTGTTTCGTTGCACAGGCATCCCGCATTGCCTCAACCAGCGGATCGAGCTTGGGGATGATGAAGCGGCGCGAAAGCATTTCGCGCATCTCACGGTGGCCGTGGCTCATCAATACAGTGTTACATAGGCTCTCCACCGCATCGCTCACCTCCTGCCGGAAGGCTTCGTTCCGTTCGATGGCGCGGCAGAGGGCTTGGATAGCCGTGCTGTATTGCGCTTCGTCTAGGTCTGGCACTTCGTAGTCGCTAAACTCGTTGAGCAGTGCCAGTGCTTTCTTTTCGGTTTCAGTCATAGCTAGTCTCCACAAGGTTATGCCCCAGCTTGGCGAGGATCAGGCCGAACACTTGCTCTTGATCGTAGAAGGTCGATCCGTAGCAGGACGCTACAGGCTCAAGGTCGAGCGCCAGTTCACCGTCGAACCAGACCCGCGCGCCTTCGGAGTAGCCTCCGCTGCAACCGGCTTGGTCGCAGTCTGTGCTGGCAGTTAGCCATTCAATGCGGATGTCAGTCACGTTCATCTCCTACCAAAGCGCGGAGGGCGATTACGGCGCAGGATCGACCATGCCCCGGATTGGCCTGCCCAAAGTCGGCTATGCGCTTCAGCGCGGCTTCCAGTTCTTCAATGCGGTCAGCAGCAGCTAGGCGCTGGCGCTCCAGTTCCTCGCTGTCGATGCACCAATGCTTCTCTTGAAGGCGGTAATAGCTGTCCTCGTCGCGTAGCTTATCAATCAGATCAGCGTCCTGCGCGATCAGGTCGTCCATAATTTTGCTACGTTCTTCGGACATCACACTTCACTCCCAAATATCCGGAGCGCCGCTCCCAATTTGCTAGGATGCGCGATTGGTCGGGTGCTGATGTTGCAATCAGTCATGCCTTCTCCCATCCTTCCTTGAGGTGGCCGAAGTCGCGTGGCTCCGTCACGGCTCGACGCTCACCGCAGATGCAGCAAGTGTTCGTATGCCACGTTGCGATGCCGCATTCCCTGCGGCCCCACTTGTCGCCGCAGGATGAGCATATCCATGCGGGGTATGGCTTGCGCTTAGTCATAGCCGCCTCCCGCGTATTTCAGCACCCGGCGCATGGCGATCAGGTCCAGTTCCGCATCGTCCTTGTCCTCGCGGGTGGTCGCCTTGTCGAAGCTGTCCTGCGCCCATTCCATGTGTAGCTTGAGCCAGGCCGTTACGATCTGGTCGCCAAGTTCATTGTTCACAGGCAAGCGGATTGCATTCAGTTCACGGATTGCTGTTTCAGTCACAGTTCCACCTCTGGCAGCATATAAACGGCGGTTTCGGTCCAGCCCTCTCGGCGCAGCGTGGCGCAATCATCCTCCCGCAAGATCACCGCACCATGCAGTTCGGGGAAGGCATACAGCCACGCCGCAGGGACCAGCGTTTCGCGCATGGCGATGTAGGCAATCAGCGCGGTGTCCACGTAACGCTCCCAACGCTCATTAGGGGCTACGTGGTCGCAGATGGCGATGGCCATTGCTTCAATGTGCCGGTCAGCCATTTGGGCCTCCAGCGCCGCTAAATGGGCTGTGTACCTGTGTACACAACTGCGGAACATAAAGACCACAAAACGGGTATATATTGTGAAAACGTGTACAGAGAGGCGCTAAAAAACCGCAGTTTTGCGTTAGTACCTGTTGTTTACACCGAGAATGTCGGGGGTTCGAGTCCCTCAGCGCCCACCATATTTTCAATGACTTAGTGGCCAGTCCCCAAATTGCCCTGTGTACCAATGTACACACCTTGGCAAAATTCAGAACACCGCCGCCGCTGAAGCGTCTGCCATGAACGATGGCGAATAGCGGGCGTAGACCTGTTCCGTCACGCGGGTTGAGGTATGCCCAAGGTACTGCGCAATCTTCTGCATAGGCACATCGGCCTGCGCCAGCCACACCGCACAGGTATGGCGCAGAACGTGCGGCGAGAACTTGATGCCGGTATCCACAGAAAGCCGTTGCAAGGCTTTCTTGACCGATTCCACTTGCTTTCCGCCGTACTCCACCACGTATTCTGACAGCCGCGCTCGGTAGGCTTCTTCCAGTGCTTCGCGGGCGGTTTGGTTCATCGGAACCACCGTGCGGCGCTTGTTGGTCTGGTGTCTGCCAGAAGGGCGAAAGTCGATTGTGCTGTGGTCGAAGTCTATCCGGTCCCATGTCAGGTCCAAAATAGCCCCGGCTCTTGCTCCAGTTGACAGGCCCAAAATGATGAACAGCCGAATGTGTGGGCTTTTCGCCTTGTCCACCAGCTTGCGGGCCTGTTCCTTGGTTAGCCAAGTGTCGCGCGGCTTTGATGCGGGTGGCACCCATAGCTTTGGCGCTGTTTCCCCATACTTCCAGCGCAGGCACGCGCGCAGCAGTTCCAAGTCTGTTCTGATGGTGCTGGTCGAATAGCCTAGCTTCAGCCTCGCCTCGTAATAGGTCCGACAGTCCTCGCGGGTTATTGCCGTTCCAAGCCGGTAGCCGAAATGCGGTTCCAAAGCTGTCCAATGCGCTTTGAAACGATCCGGTCTTGCACCGTCCGTAATCCGGTCTTTGACGTAGCGCGGCCACAGGTCGGCTACCCTATCGCTTGGCGCTGCGGTGTGGCG
>CAYOZY010000245.1:0-3317 GCA_964408525.1 uncultured Sphingobium sp.
CTTGATGTCGGCGCCCGCGACGAAGGCCTTGTCGCCGGAGCCGGTAAGGATGGCGCAGCGCTGGCCGGGGTCCGCTTCAAATAGGGCAAACGCCTCGATCAGTTCGGCAAGCACCTTGGAGCTGAGCGCGTTCAGGGCGCTGGGCCGGTTGATCGTGATCAGCGTGACGGGGCCATGCTGTTCGGTCAGGATCGTTTCATATGTCATCGCGGGTTCCATCCTTTGTGGGCAGGCGTATGGCCGTGAGCTTCGTTGCAATGCCCCCTATCATCGAAAGAGCCGAAAGCTCAACCTTGCCCTCTTGCTTACTGAAAAATTTTCGGCAGTGCGCAAATCAGGCCAGATACAGGGCGACTGTCATCGCGCTGTTTTTTGTCATGCTGGTCGATCTGCCTGTTTGTCGGGATGCGCGGCGGCGACGGCGGGATGGTTTCGGGCGTTATTGGTGGCGCGCACGAGGGCGGGGTAAGCGTTTAGCGGCACGTTGAAGCGCTCGGCGGAATAGACCTGCGGGACGATATGGCAATCGGCGAGGGTGAGCGTGTCGCCAAAGGCATAGGCGCCGCCGTGGCGCGCGATCATGGCTTCGAGTGCGGCGAACCCGTCCGTGATCCAGCGCGCTGCCCATATGTCCCGTTGGGCCTCATCAGCACCCAGCGCTTTTATTGCCTTCAGCACGCGCAGATTGTTCAGCGGATGGATATCGCATGCGACCGTCATCGCCATGGCGCGCACAATGGCGCGGGTATCGGGATCAGCAGGCAGCAGCGGCGGATCGGGATAGCGCTCGTCGAGCCATTCGATGATTGCGCTGCTCTGGGTCAGCACAGTGTCGTCCGATATCAGCGCGGGAACCAGACCCTGCGGGTTGAGTGAACGGAATGCTTCGCCCTTTTGTTCGCCTTGCAGCAGATTGACTGGCTCCTGCCGATAATCGAGACCCTTGATGTTGAGCGCAATGCGGGTGCGATAGCTGGTACCGGAACGCCAATAACCATGCAGGACGAGTTCCGGTGCTTTGTTCATGGCGCAGGAAGTATCATGGCGCGGCATTCGCCGAAACCGATACGTGCGAAACCGTCCCTTTCGGCAAAAGCAGTGATGACCAGTTCGTCGCCATCCTGAAGGAAAGCGCGCGTTTCTCCATTGCGAAGCGTTACAGGCTGCTTGCCGCCATTGCTCAGCTCCAGCAGGCTGCCTTTGCTGTCGTCGTCCGCGCCGGAAAGCGTGCCGGTGCCCAAAAGGTCGCCGGGCGTAAGATTGCAACCGTTTGAACTGTGGTGGGCGATGAGCTGCGCGATGGTCCAGTACATCGCCGTCATCGAGCCGCTGCTGAGGCGATGCGGTTCGTCACCCGTTTCGCGCATACTGGTGGTGCGGATATAGACTTCCATTGTTACGCCGAGCGCGCCTTCCTTTTGGTCCGCGTCGTCGAGCAGGTAGGACAGGGGCGCAGGGTCGCCTTGCGGGCGCGTGGGCTGCTCCACGCGATAGGGTGCGAGTGCGTCCATCGTCACGATCCATGGCGAGATAGTGGAGTGGAAATTCTTGGCGAGGAATGGTCCCAGCGGCTGATATTCCCAGGCTTGAATGTCGCGCGCCGACCAGTCGTTGAGAATAGAGATACCGGCGATATGGTTTGCGGCCTCCCCAATGGGGATTGGCTTGCCCAGATCATTGCCCTGACCTACCCAGACTGCCATCTCCAGCTCATAGTCCAGGCGGCGGCATGGCCCGAAGGATGGCGCATCGGTGTCAGGAGCCTTGGTCTGGCCGTTGGGACGCACGACATCGACGCCCGACAGGCGGATCGAGGAAGAGCGGCCATGATAGCCGATCGGTACATATTTATAGTTGGGCAACAGCGGGTTATCGGGCCGGAACAGCTTACCCACATTCACCGCATGATGAATGCCGGTGTAGAAGTCGGTATAATCGTGGATCCTGACCGGAAGGTGCAACGTGCATTCGCTTGCGAGGTGGAGCGCCGGGCGCACCGCCGCCTCTTGTGCGGCATCGGTCAGCAGGCGGAAGAGACCGTGACGCATGGCGCGCAAAGCGACATTGCCTGATCCCATCAGCGCATTGAGGTTCGGCTGCCCGGCAAGTCTGGTCACCGTGCGCGCTTCGCCCTCCAGCATATCCCCTATGGCGGCGATATCGAGAATCGCGTCGCCAATCGCCACGCCGCCGCGCGGCTCTCCTCCGCAGGGCGCGAAAACACCGAGCGGCAGATTCTGCACCGGAAAGTGCTTATGACCGTTGGCGCTCGCTACCCAGCTTCGCGCAGCCGGGTCATGGGTGAAATCGCGATAGGGCATCAGGCGTCCGGTTCCTTGTGCAACCAGTCGGCATGTCGTGGGGCGCGTTTTGTCTGGCTCCACTCCTCCAGCATCAGCGGAGCAACGCGGGCAAGCTCCTCATATTGCTCCGGCGTTCCCATGTTATAGGCCAACTCGATACGATGGCCGTTGGGGTCGAAGAAATAGATCGACTTGAAAATACCGTGGAAGGTCGGGCCAAGCACATCCACCCCTTGTGCCTCTATATGGGCTTTGGCCGCCATCAGGGCTTCATGATCCGCCACCTCGAACGCCAGATGCTGCACCCAAAGCGGCGTGTTCTCATCGCGCCCCATGTCGGGCTGGTTCGGCAGCTCGAAAAAGGCGAGCACATTGCCGCCACCACAATCGAGAAACACATGCATATAGGGATCATATTCGCCGGTCGAGGGCACATGATCTTCGGCGAAGGCCATGGTGTAGCGCATGCCCAACACGCGTTCGTACCATTCGACCGTCGCCATCGCATCACGGCACCGATAGGCCACATGATGAATGCGCGAGAGCGAAAAGGGGACTGTCATGCTGCCTGTCCCTCCTTAACCTTGAGAACGCCGCGATTGAGCTGATCGCGCTCGATGGATTCGAACAATGCGGTGAAATTGCCCTCGCCGAAGCCCTCATCCTTTTTGCGCTGGATGAACTCGAAAAAGACCGGGCCGATCATCGTTTCGGAGAAAATCTGGAGGAGCAGGCGCGGATCGCCATCCTGCGTCGATCCATCAAGCAATATGCCTCGGCTTTGCAATTCACCAACCGGCTCGCCATGGCCCGGCAGGCGATCTTCCAGCATCTCATAATAGGTTTGCGGCGGTGCGGTCATGAACGGCGTGCCGCTGGCCTTGAGCCTGTCCCATGTAGCGATGAGATCGTCGCACAGAAAGGCGATATGCTGGATGCCCTCTCCATTATAGGCGCGCAGGAACTCGTCGATCTGGCCGCCACCGGCCTTGCCTTCTTCATTGAGCGGGATGC
>CAYOZY010000246.1:0-3308 GCA_964408525.1 uncultured Sphingobium sp.
GTTACATAATCGGGGATGGCCGCGCCGAAGCTTTCGCCGTCGCGGACATAGTGTGCGAGGCGTTCTCGGCCCAGATTCTCGCGCTCGGCGACATATTCCATCTCCGGCGTGATGATGCAGCGGCGGGCATAGTGCATCTGGGAGACGTTCATGCCGGGTTTGGCCCGAAGGGGCCGCTTCACGACATTAGGGAACGGACGCACGCCGCCGGAACGATCGGGACCGAGCTGACCGTTGTCCTCCGGCTTCACATGGCGGGCGTCATACTCCTCCACATCGCCGCGCGCCATGATCCAGTCGTGGCGCAGGCTGGGCAGGCCCGCCATGATGTCGATATGTGCTTCGGGGTCGGTATAAGGCCCGGAGGTGTCGTAGACGCGGATGCTCGGCTCGCCGCCTGCCAGATCGATTTCGCGCATCGCCACGCGGATACCGGAACCGCTATGCGCAGCGACATGCACCTTGCGGCTACCGCGAATGGGGCCGGTGGTCACGCCGATTTCGGCTTTGGCGGGCATGTCAGCCATTCTCAACTCCTCTTTGGGTGGAGAATTGAGCGTCATGCTCGTCAGTCCCCCGGACTGACTGCGTGTGCCGCTCCCTCCGCCCGGATTATCGGGATCAGGTTCAACGGGTCACGGACTATTCCGTTCTCAACCTGCGTTCGCGCGACAGGCTCCCCGGGGAATGACAAAAGGATAGGGCTTTGGTGCACGGTCGTCCAGCGGATTCGGAATGAGATGATGCGGATCGGCGCAGTCGTTTTTCGCGCCTGCACAAAAAACAAGGTGAACGGCGTTGCACATTCGCCAGAAACCACGGTAAAAGTCGCTTAACCCACTTGCGCTAAGGACGATGCGCAATTGATTCAGGGATAGTATCAGGGGATTTGCATGAATTCGATCGAACCGCTGGCCGCAGGAAAGGCCAAAGGCAAGGCCACGGCCAAATCTCCGGTCGAGCCAGCCGTGTCGGTCGTCATCCCCGCCTACAACGAGGAAGGCGCGATCACGCCGACCATCGAGCGTGTGCGCGAGGTGCTGGACGGCGCAGGGATCGCTTTCGAGATCGTGGTGGTCAACGACGGATCGAAAGATGGCACCGCCGCCGCCGCCAAGAAGACCGGCGTGCGCGTCGTCGATTTTCCGCAGAATGGCGGCTATGGCCGCGCGTTAAAGGCCGGGATCGCCATGAGCAGCGCACCTCTGGTGGCGATCATCGACGCGGATGGCACTTACCCGGCTGAATCGCTGCCCGAAATGATCGAAATGGCCGCCTATAACGAAATGGTGGTGGGCGATCGTGGCGCGGCGATGAAAGGTGTGCCGACGATCCGCAAGCCGGCCAAATTCATCCTCAACAATCTCGCCAGCTATCTCGCCGGGCACAAGATCACCGATCTCAATTCCGGGCTGCGCGTGTTTCAGCGGCCTGTGCTGGAGAAATTCCTGCACCTGTTGCCCAACGCCTTTTCCTTCACGACGACGATCACGCTGTGCATGCTGGCATCGGGCTATAATGTCTCCTACCTGCCGATCACCTATGGCAAGCGCGTGGGCGTTTCCAAGATCAAGCCGCGCGATTTCTTCCGCTTCATGCTGCTGGTGTTCCGCCTGACCGTCTATTTCCAGCCGCTGCGCGTGTTCCTGCCGCTGGGGCTGTTCCTGTTCGTGCTCGGTGTCGGCAAGGCGATCTACGATGTCTATATCGACAACCTCTCCGAAACCGCAGTGTTCGGCATTTTGGGCGCGTTCGTGGTGTGGTCGCTGGGCCTGCTCGCCGACATGATCGCGCGTATGCAAACAAGAGCGCCGAGCCCAGGCTGATGACTCCGGCCAATCGCCGCTATCTGGTCTGGGGGCTGCGCATCGCCGTCAGCGCCGTGGTGCTGGCGATCATTTTCCATGTCGTTCCGTTTGCTGAAGTGATGGCGGCGGCCAAACGCCTGCCGCTGTGGCTGTGGGTCGCGGGCTTTGTGATGTTCCTTGCCGGCCACGCGATTACCGCCGCAAAATGGTGGATGCTGATCGGTTCCGACGTGCCGTTTTCGACCGCGTTTCGCGCGCATCTCGCCGGGCTCGGGGCGAACCTGGCTCTGCCGGGCGTGGCGGGTGGCGACGTGGTGCGCGCCGCGCTGGTGATCCCGCACACGAAGGACGGGCACCGGCTGGCTGTAGGCTCCTTTGCCGACCGGATCATCGACACCGCCTCGCTCGGCCTTGTCGCGCTGGGTGGGGCATGGTTCGCCTTTCATTCGGATGCGCGCACCGCGGCAACTGTGGCTGGCGCGATCGTCGCGGCACTGCTGGTCGCTATAGGAATGCTGCGCTTTGCCTCCGCACCGCTGGGCGCCCTCGTGCTGCGCCATGCGGGGTCGGGAAAGCTCGGCAAGCTGCTCGCAAAGCTGGGCGAGGTGATCGCCGATCTGGGGCGCCAGCCTGGGTTGCTGATCGGCTGCTTGGCTCTTTCCATCCTCGTGCAATGCCTGTTCGTCGGCATCAACATCGCGTTCGCGCGAGCATTAGGCATGGGCATTTCCGACGCCGCCTGGTTCTATAGCTGGGCGACCGCGAAGATCATCGCGATCGCACCGATCAGCCTTGGCGGCCTCGGCGTGCGCGAGGCGAGCATGGCCGCGTTGCTCAAACCTTTCGGCGCGGACTATGGAGCAGTAATCGCTGTCGGCCTTATCTGGCAGACCGTGCTCTATGCCAGCGGCATCCTCGGCATCATACTGCAATCCGCGCTTTCGGGCAGACCTCGCGCCGCTTCCGCCAACATCCCCCAACCGCAGACGGGACAGATATGAACGCCCTCCCCCCCTCTTTCACCGAAGATACCGGCCCGCGCGTCACGATATTGGGCGGCGGCCCCGCCGGCGTCGGCGCGGCCTATATGCTGGCCCGCGACGGCAAGGCAAAGCCCCTGCTGCTGGAGCGCGCACCCCGCGTCGGCGGAAATTCGGGCAGCTTCGCGCTCGACGGCGTCAATTGCGATTTCGGCAGCCATCGCCTGCACCCGGCGAGCGACCCGGAAATCCTCGACATGATCAAGGGGCTGCTGGGCGACGATCTGCTGGTGCGCCCGCGCCATGGCCGCATCCGCCTGAAAGGCAGCTGGATCCATTTCCCGCTGAAGCCCGCCGACCTGCTGATGAAGATGCGCAAGGGGTTCGCGCTCAGCCTGCTGCGCGACATGGCGACCAAGCCGTTCCGCAAGGGCGCGGCGAGCCCGGAGGCGGAAACCTTCGCCAGCGTGCTGCACAAGGAACTCGGCCCGGCGATGTGCGAGGGCTTCTACTATCCCTA
>CAYOZY010000247.1:0-3308 GCA_964408525.1 uncultured Sphingobium sp.
ATACGCGACCCATATCGTGGCGGGCGTCTCGTCCCGTGGCGACAATATCGATGGCATCCCGGTATTCCGCTCAACGCGGGAAGCAGTGGAGGCAACCAATGCGAAGGCCGCAGTCGCGATCGTGCCCGCGCTTGCCGTGCTGCCGACTATCAAGGAATCGATCGATGCGGGGATCGAACTGATCGTCACCCTTGCTGAAGGCATGCCCGTTCACGATGCTGTTCGAGCGCGAAATCTCGTGCAAGCGGCGAATGCCCGGTGGATTGGTGCCTCGACGCCAGGGATAGCCATTCCAGGCATGGCAAAGCTCGGATTTCTGCCCTCCGCGTCGCTCGCGCCAGGCGATCTGGGCATCATGGCCAAGAGTGGTACACTGTCATACGAAGTGTGTCACCGCCTGGTTCAACGAGGGTTTGGGCAGTCGCTGTGGGTCGGGGTCGGTGGCGATGCAGTCAAGGGGATGCGGTTCGCCGAAGTTCTTCCTTATTTTGAAAGCGACCCGAACACGCGCGCCATCGTGGTCATCGGAGAGATTGGGGGCAATGAGGAAGAGGAGCTTGCGGAAGCAATTTTGGCATATAGCTCTAAAAAGCCTGTATTTGCATTGATAGCGGGCGCAGCAGCGCGGGAGGGCGTCACGATGGGACATGCCGGCGCACTGATCCATGGCGATGTGGGAACGGTATCGAGCAAGACCGCTGCCCTCACCGCCGCAGGGGCACGGGTATTCACCCGTATCGCCGATTTGGTTACTGCGGTGACCGAAGACGCCATCTCCTGACGGCTCGGTCATTTCCGGCAGCGGTCCTTGAGCTACGGCGAACTACCGCCAAATATACTATTGCCCCTTGTCCTCAAAAGCCCGGATGCGCACGGGCTCCGGTCCATATTGGGCATCTCGCATACGGATGGCCTCACGGACCCCAAATTCCTTGACGTTGGCACGCCAGGCCTGACGCCCCGGCCCTTGCGAGAGATGCGCCCGGGCATCAGCCTCGATTGCCATTTTCTGAAGCGTCCGTGCGCCCGAAAGCTCCATCGCGCCGTTGACTATGCGCTTTTGAGCGGCGGCAATCTCCGGGTCCACGATCGCGATCCGCTTTGCCAAATTCTCCACTTCGGCGTCCAGTTCATCTGCCGGAACGGCATCGACGACCATCCCAATCCTCGCGGCATCGCGGCCAGTGAGGCTATCGCCCGTCAACAGCAGACGCTTGGCCCATTGGGGGCCAACATGGTAAAACCAGTAGTTTACAGGCGGTGAACCCAAACCACGCCCGCCGGGATGCCCGATCAGCGCGTCGTCGGCGGCGATAATGATGTCGCAGCACAGCGCCAGTTCCGCCCCGCCCGCCAATGCGCGTCCTTGAATTTTGCAGATCACCGGCTTGTGCAGATCAGGAATGATATGGAATTGGCCCATTTTCCGGGACATGGTCCAGATGTCATCATCATAGGTTGCGATACGCGTCCGATATTTGCCTTCCGCATCAGCCTGGTTGGCAGGATTTGATCCAAACCCCAGATCATATCCGGCGCAAAAATCCTTTCCTGCCCCCTGCAATACAATGCAATGCACCGCCGTCAGATCATCGGCCTCCAGCATCGCATCATGAACCTCCCTGATCAGTTCAGGCGAAAGCGCATTGCGCTTTTCCGGGCGGTTTAAGGTAATTGTGGCAATCCTGTCCTTCACCTCGAAGATGATGAATTCCGTGCTTTTTATCCACTTGCTCATGACAATTTCCTCAACCTTTCAAATTCTCCGGACGCACGATCAGCGCATCCACCGCGATCACCCGCGCCGGTGAGCAGATCACCGGATTCACATCTATTTCGGCAATCCTGTCCGCATGATCGGCGATCAGTTCGGAAACTGCCACGACCGTCGCCGCCATTCCGTCAAGATCGATCGCATCCGATCCACGAAAGCCGGTCAGCAAGGCGACGCCCTTCAATCGCGCGATCATCGCATCGGCCTGTGCCCGCGTTACGGGTGCCAATTCCACGGCAGAATCCTTGAGTAGCTCGACCATGATCCCGCCCAGCCCCACCACGACCATGGGGCCGAAAGTCGGGTCGACACGGGCGCCGACGACCACCTCCACACCCGCGCCGATCATGGGCTGCACGAGCACTCCGGCGACGCGGGGCGCCGGCTCAATTCTGGCCGCGGCGGCCATGATATCGGCGTGGGCGACACGCACCGCATCGTCATCCCTCAGTGCCAGACGCACCACGCCCGCTTCCGTCTTGTGCGGAATATCAGCACTTTCAACTTTCAGAACAACAGGATAGCCCAATAGGCGGGCGGCTTGCACCGCGCCCTCGACATCCCGCACCACATGATCTTCGGCAACCGGTACACCATAGGCCGCAACTATTGCCTTGGACTCGCGCTCACTAAGCGTGTGCCCGACCGTCGCCAGTATCTGAGCAACTTTCGCAGCGCCATCCGGTCGGTTCAAGCCGCTTCGCGGTCGGACATCACGGTTACGGATCACCGCGTCACGCTCCAGCCAGGCGGAGATAGCCGCAAACGCTCGTTCCGTGGACGGAAAGCGCGCCACGCTGTCCTGGCTTTCCGCCAACTCTGCGCCCGGGCCGTCTTTCCATTCCGACAACCATGCCAGGGCGACCGGCTTTTCAGCCGCTTGCGCCAGCTTCGCGAACATTCGGACATTGTCGGGCGTTTTTCCTTCGACGATGCTCGGCATCATGATGACCACTGCGCCATAGGCAGGATCGTCGAGTAGTGCTTCCAAGCACGCGGCATAGGAATCCGGATTGGTGGCAACCTGCGCAGTGATATCGCAGGGATTTGACGGGTTACCGAAATCCGGAACATTCGCGTCCAGAATACGCTGCGTCTCTGGACCGGGTTTCGGCATGGCGACGCCGAACTTCTCGGCCTTGTCGAGCGCGATGACGCATGCACCACCCGATGCCGCCACGGCTGCCACCCCGCTCGCTTTCGGGCGTCCCGCCTTCGCCATAAAGTTGGCGGTGTGATAGACATCCTCAATGTTGTCGACTTTTACAATTGCGGCGCGGGCATAGGCGGCCTCATAAGCGGCATTCGAGCCGGCAAGGGTCCCTGTGTGCGACATCGCCGCTTTGGCCGCGTCATCTCCGGTGGCGATCTTGTACATTACGATAGGCTTGTCGGCCGCCAGAGCCTTCTCCGCGGCCGCCAACAGCCGGTCTCCATCCCGAAGGCCTTCAGTAACACAGGTGATGACCCGACAGACCGGATCATCCGCAAGATAGCTGATATAGTCGCAGACATCGACATCACAGCTATTGCC
>CAYOZY010000248.1:0-3299 GCA_964408525.1 uncultured Sphingobium sp.
CGTTCTTTGTCAGGAGGTTTTATATCCTTTGACCGGCCGACTTCCGGCGAAGGCACTGCACGGGTCAACAGCTTTGCATGGTGTGCCGCAAAAACTTCGGGCGTGGCATTCATACCCTGATGCTTGTCGAGGAAGGCGCGCACATCACTTGCAAGCTCCCGGTCTTCGGCTTGCCCGGTGGCGTCCAGCGCAGACGCGGTTTGTTCATAGGCACGGCGTATCTCTTGCCAGCGAAATGTGCCGACTGCGATGAACGGCGGCAACTGATCCTGGCCCCTTGCCACTGCAATGGCTTGCTCGTTGGTGCGGCGGTCGGATTGGGTAATCTGTCGGCTTCCTTCGGTTCGCAGCCTCGCCCGCAATTTGACCAGCGCCATGCTCGATCCGGCGATGCCCTGTCCGCGCGCGCGCCTCGGAGTCGCTTCGGCAGCCACGCCGCGCGCTCGCAATTCACGGGCAAAGCGTTCACGGAAACGATTGAGCTGAACCGGACGGGGATTGAAGCGGGTGCGATCCAGCCCTTCGGCCTGCACCGTCAGATGCACATGCGGGCGCGGCGTGTCGGTGTGGAGCGCCAAGACATAATCGTGATTGTCGCTCAGCTCGGTATGAGCCAGCGCGCGAACGGCACCCAGCACCTTTTCAGGGTCGGTTCCTGCGGGCCTCGAGAAGATCAGTGACACCGACGACACCGTAAGCCGCGATCGCCATTGGAGGGAGTCGCTCCACTCCGCCGCGCGTTCGGCGATGTCCTCCTTGGTTGTAAGGATTTCGCCGTCGCGGGTTTCGATGTCCACGCCACCCTTGCGTCCGATATAGTCGAGATGCGCTTTGACATGGCGACCGCCGCGCTGGCGACCCGTGACCTTGACCACCACCTCGGGGGCCTTGCGGACGATCCGCGCCAGCTTGGCCCGTGCGGTCGAGCCAGTGGCAAAACCGTAGCTGGCATAGAGCGGGACGCGCGACGAATTGGCGGGGTCATGGATGTAGCGCACCCGGAAGGCGGGGCGCGTCGCTTCCCACAGGGCGGATTCCAGACCCATCAGTCCGGCACTGTCCAGTAGCTAACATCGCCGCGCATGGCATCGCCAACGGCTGTCACCTGCTCGGAGATTTCCATACGCATGTCGGCGATCCGTCGCAGCTCGGGTTCGATCTGCTTGTCGCCGGTTTCAAGCATCGAGGCATTAGCAGCCTTCATCGCCTGATTGAGATTCCGGCCGATACGCAGCAACTGCATTCTGATCGGTGCGAGTTCGTCCAGCAGCCCGTCATCGACCCGTGATTTCAATGCGAGGTGGCGGCGCACCAATGCTTTGATCCACCCGGCGCGATCAGTCGAACGCTGCGCCGCCCGAACCTCGATCACGGCAATCTCGACATCGGTAAACCGGAGTGAAACGCGATTGCGCGACGCGCCCTCCGGGCGGTCAATGAGAGGCCGCTGATCGCACTCTTGCAATGTCCGTTCGATCATCTGCCGCACCATCGCGCTGCGTCCGCCACGCCCGACCGCCACCCTGTCGAACGCAGCGAGCGCATCGGCGTCGAGCCGGATGCTGAGCATCGCCGTGTTCGCAAAGTGATTTGTCGCCATCAGACATGCCCGCGTAAAACAAGGGCAATGTATGACAACACGCGCCGCTAGGCATATCCTGCATTAAAGACAAATCAGACAAACCCCCTAAGACAAGCGCACCCAAAGCGGGTTTCTACTTCTGACAATAAGGAGCTTTGGGTGCGCTTGGGGGTTTGAAGTTTCAGGCAGGATGGGAAGCAAGAGTTCCCATGCGGGCCGAGGATCGCCGCACTATTTCGTGCTGACGGCTGGCGGTCGCGCTCCCCCATTCGGCGATCTCGCCAAGTGTGCGACCGCAGCCGGTGCAGACTTTGCCGCTGGAATCCAGTCGGCAAATCTCTTTGCAGGGCGAAGACGGGCGCGGAATTAATGCACCCTCAGCCAACCTGAGTCTTCTCGAAAAACGAGCAATAGCGCATCGAGCCCGTCACACCTAAGTTTGGTTCCCCATCTCGACCGAAGCGCAGTAGGCGACGAATGCGTTTTCTGCGTCCTGTGAGGGATTGCTAGTGAGGAAGGCATTGACCCGGTCGTCCCTGACACTCGCCATGCCGTGCGCCAAGTCACAGTTAAAAATGTCGATCATGTCCGCTGGTGGTCGGAGTTTGGCCGGACTGACGGCAAGTCCGTCTGCGGCAATCGCTCCCAAAATAGTATTGTAGGCTTGCTGGAGTCCGGCCTCATCGTCCGATGAAAGAGAAATGTCGTCCACATACACGCCAACCTTGATACTCGCAGGAAGACCTAGCAGTTGCCCCCCAATGTCAGACGTAGCAATCACGAGGGAAGCCAAGATAGGTGACTGCACAAAGCCGTAGGGCAAGGCAAATCGCGGGTCGGCATACGGACTAACGACTGTCGACCATTGCGCGTAGAATCGAGCATTGCCGATCCCGATGCGGTCCAGCGCACTTTGCACCCGCCGTCGGGAAATGCTGTAGAAGAAATTGGAAATGTCGATGCGCGCGAAAAAGTGATTGTCGCGATGATGGTGCATAGCGGCGACATGGCCACCACGCCGCAGGTGGAAATAGATCGGGTCGAACGAGTAAGCGTCCTCGACCGCTTTCTTAACCTCATTTCCAATTCGACGGCCAATCTTGGTTGGCACGAATACCGGCTTACCCTTGCGGAGATAGCTGTAGTCGAAATTGGGGATTGCTACGGGCATAGCTGACAGCCTTGATCGCGATTTCAGCTACTACTTTGAGCAATCCGAAGATTGCCGTCCAGAGTAGAATCTTTTCGCGATCAAGGCCGGTGCGTGGCTTTTCAGTCATAAGCACCTCCCTCATCTACTTGCTCGGCAAACCACAAACCCTCTTGAGAGGGGTTGTCAGCCAAGAGACCGGATGGCCTCAAAACGTGGATACCAGAGTAGCTGCAAAGCTGCATCAGGGCATCCCGACAGGTGGGTATGCGGGCTTTCGCCGAACAATCTGGAAAGTAGGGTGGATGGCCACAAAGCGCAATAGCGTTAGATTTCCGGTTTAGTCTCACACCGCATAAGCACCGCGAAGCCCCGCCCGGCAGAACCGGGCGAGGCTTTGGTGCGATGGTCAGTTGCCGTTCGAGGTGCGGGCGCGTGACCAGATCAGGTTGAACGTCTTGCCATCTTCATCGGCGAACAGGCTGGCGAAGATCGGGGCGTTGAAGCTGGGGTCGTCGAGCTTGATCGAGAGATAGTCGCGGCCTTCCTTGGAGGTCTTCTGCCAGC
>CAYOZY010000249.1:0-3298 GCA_964408525.1 uncultured Sphingobium sp.
GCGAGTTCCGCGAGGCCATGGGCAACCGCATCTATGGCTGCGACGACTGCCTCGCAGTCTGCCCGTGGAACAAGTTCGCGCAGGCAGCACAGGCGCATCAGGCCTTTGTCGGCCGGGCGGAGCTGGCCGCGCCGTCTCTGGCGGACCTGCTGGCCCTCGATGACGCAGGCTTTCGCGCGATATTCTCCGGTTCGCCCATCAAGCGTATCGGGCGAAACAGGATGGTGCGCAATGCGGCAATAGCGGCGGGCAACAGCGGCGACATGGGGCTTGCCCCCGCGCTTGAAACGTTGTTGAACGATGAGGACGATGTCGTGAGCGATGCCGCCCGCTGGGCGTTGCGCCGATTAAGCGGCAAAGCCCTCAGCTAATCCCGCAACTCGCCGGGTCGGCATCCGAGCCATCGGGGCGCCGGGTGTCGATATGGGTGACGGTCGGCTCGCGCCCCCGCGCAGTGGTGTAGAGATAGGTATCGAGCATACAGCCGCCGGTCATGAACTGGAGCTTGCGCACCGTCCGGTCGCGAATATCGAGGCGCGGTTCGCCGAACTGCGCGATCAGCCTCTTCGCATCCCAGCCGACCAGCGGCAATGGCTTACCATAGGCTGCGGCCATCGGGGCCGATGCGGTGCTGACTGGGCCGCCTCCGTCCGCCGTGCCCACACAGGCCGAAAGCGAGGAAATCAGGAGGCCGCTGGATAGGGCGGCGGAAATGCGTGACGTCATGTCGCCTTCCTATGCGCGGCGACAGGCCTGCGTCAATGCATGCGCAAACGGTTGCGCGCGCGGGCGGCACCGGCTAGGCGGTTTGCCGTCCATTTTCACCGGCCACAGACAGGAACCTCCGCTTGACCCAGCCAACGCTCGATGTCGTCGCGATCGGCAACGCGATTGTCGATGTCATTTCCCAGACCGACGACGCCTTTCTCGCCGAACATGCGCTGACCAAGGGCGGCATGCAGCTTATCGACACCGCGACTGCCGACCTGATCTATTCGCAAATGCAATCGGCGATGGAAGTGAGCGGCGGTTCGGCGGCGAACACACTCGCGGGCCTTGCGGCGCTAGGCAAGAAATGCGGCTTCATCGGGCAGGTGCGCGACGACCAGTTGGGCCAGATCTTCGCGCATGACATCCGCGCGCTCGGCGTTCATTTCGATACGCCGCCCACCACACAGGGCGAGCCGACCGCGCGATGCCTCGTGCTGGTGACGCCGGACGCGCAGCGCACGATGAACACCTTTCTCGGCGCCTCGCAAAATCTGCCCGCCGCCGCGCTCGACCCTGCGCTCATCGCCTCGGCCAGCATCCTCTATCTCGAAGGCTATCTGTGGGATCCGGAAGAACCGCGCAAGGCGATGCGCGCCGCCATCGATGTCGCGCGAGCAGCAGGGCGCAAGGTCGCCTTCACCCTGTCCGACGGGTTCGTCATCGCGCGGCATGGCGCCGATTTCATGGAGATGATCGACGCCGGGATGATCGACATCCTGTTCTCGAACGAAGCGGAGATTCAGGCGCTGGCGCAAGTCGAGGGCTTTGAAAAGGCCGTGGACGCCATCGCGCCCAAGGTGCCGCTGCTTGTCTCGACCCGCAGCGAGAATGGCGCCGTCGCCATTGCCGAAGGCATGCGCCACGAGGTTTATGCCGCGCCTGTTTCCGAGGTGATCGACACCACCGGCGCGGGTGATCTGTTCGCCGCCGGCTTCCTCGCTGCCTATGTCGAGGGAGAGGACATCACACAGTGCCTCAAGCTGGGCGCTGTCGCCGCCGCCGAAGTCATCTCGCATTATGGTGCGCGGCCCGAAGCGGACCTGAAACTGTTGCGCGCGCAGGCGGGCCTTTAGCAATTCGCGCTTCCGTTCCGTCGCGTTAATGATTAGTCACTGAGCCATGGCCAGAAAGCGTCAGATCGGCAGCAGCAGTTTCGCCTCCTCTTCGCGTGGCTGGCTTTACTGGCCCAAGCGCATCCTTGTCGGCTTCTTGCTTTTCTCGGTGCTGATCGTCATCGTCTATCGCTTCCTTCCCCCGCCGGTGACGCTGACGATGCTGCTCGACAGGAACGGCATCACCAAGGACTGGATGAGTCTTTCCGAAATGGACCCGGATATGGCGCGGGCCGCCATCGCGGCGGAGGACGGGAAATTCTGCGAGCATCATGGCTTCGACGCCGAAGCGATCCAGAAGGCGATGAGGAACAATGAGCGCGGGCGGCGCATCCGCGGCGGATCGACCATCAGCCAGCAGACCGCGAAGAATGTGTTCCTCTGGCAAAATGGCGGCTTCTTCCGCAAGGGGCTGGAGGCATGGTTCACCCTGCTGATAGAAGCTTTTTGGGGCAAGCGGCGGATCATGGAGGTATACCTCAATGTCGCCGAAACCGGAATCGGCACCTATGGCGCCAATGCCGGGGCGATCCGCTATTTCAACCATGATGCTTCAAGGCTGTCACGCAGCGAAGCTGCGCGCATCGCCGCAGTGCTGCCCCTGCCCAAGAAGCGCGGTGCGGTATCACCCAAGGGCTTCACCCGCCGCTATGGCGGCAGCATCGCCGCGCGCATGGCCGTGGTTGAGCACAGTAAGCTTGATGCCTGCATAAAATAGACCGCCCAGCCCCTATCGACCTTGCGCGCGCGGCTTTCTTCGGAGATATGGCCCACAACCTGACGCCCTTTGCCGGCGAGATATTTGGAGCAGACGCATGACCGACCACGCCAGCCTGATCGCCACTCTCGACGCCGCATGGGAGGACCGCGCCACTGTCTCGCCCGCGACCCAGGGCGATGTGCGGCAGGCAGTGGACAAGGCGCTTGCCCTGCTCGACGCTGGCGCGGTGCGCGTCGCCGAGCCAGCAGGCGACGGCTGGCAGGTCAACCAGTGGGCGAAGAAGGCGGTGCTCCTGTCCTTCCGCCTCAACGACAACCACCTGATTCCCGGCGGTCCCGGCGCGGGCTTCTGGTGGGACAAGGTGCCGAGCAAGTTCGCCGGATGGGGCGAAGCAGAATATCGCAATGCCGGCTTCCGCGCCGTGCCGGGCAGCATCGCCCGCGCGGGCGCCTTCATCGGCAAAAATGTCGTGATGATGCCCAGCTTCGTGAACATCGGCGCCTATGTCGACGAGGGCACGATGGTCGACACATGGGTCACGGTGGGGAGCTGCGCGCAGATCGGCAAGAATGTCCACCTGTCAGGCGGCGTCGGCATCGGCGGCGTGCTGGAACCCATGCAGGCTGGTCCGACCATCATCGAAGACAATTGCTTTATCGGCGCGCGCTCGGAAGTCGTGGAGGGCTGCATCGTG
>CAYOZY010000250.1:0-3295 GCA_964408525.1 uncultured Sphingobium sp.
TCGGTGGCTGAGCGAAATCAGCATCGCCATAGCATGACGCCTGGGAGATTGGCGGCCGTCAAGGATCGCGGGTGCCCCCCGATTTTGGCCTGCGGCGGCTATCGCCTGGCGAGCAAAATCGGCTCCCCCCGCGCCCGCTGTGCGCGGCGGCCGCGCGTCCCGCGCCGCCGTCCCTGACTGCCTGACTCCGGCGTCCTTCCGATGGGCATCTTTCATCAGCGTGATGAGAGAAAATTCCTTTTGGAGGTTATCATGACGGACCGTTTCTCGAACTTCGCCGACCTTGCCGAACACTATGCGCGCGAAATCGCCACGCCCGACTACGCCCGGGCATTCATGGAGCAGACCGAGATGGCCAAGCTCTCGATCGAGCATGAGCCGAGCGCTGTCGAAATGCCCGACCCCGAGGTGGCGCAAGCGGCGATCGAGATGATGTTGGCAACGGTCTTCGACCTGTTCCGTGACACCCGGATGGAAGACTTCGCAAGCGAAGTCGCCTGGGGCGTGGCCAACAGCTTCCATGTCGTCGCCAAGCGCCTCGATGACCGCGAGGATGCGATGGCGAACCGGCTTCAGGAGAAGCTGCGCGAATACGATCCGAGCGAGGTCTATGCGACCGACCTTGAGGACCTGACCATGCAGGCCCGCAGCCTTGCCGAATGCCGCGATGCGATGGAGTGCATGCGTGACCATGCCGCACGGATTTACCTAGTCGAAACCGGTCGGCCCTTCTCGCCGGTGCGGGGCTCGCGGGTCTCGTCCAAGACCAATGCCTCGATGATCGAAGCGCGCGACTATCTCGCGGCACAGAAGGCGCAGCGGCGCGAACAGTTTGCACCCACCGGCCCCGTCGTGGTGTTTTCGGGCGGACAGCAGTTCACCGACATTGCCCTCGTTGAAGACTATCTCGATGCGATCCATGCCCGGGTCCCGTCAATGGCGCTGGCAACGACCGCCCAGAACAAGGGCGCGGACGTGATCGCGGCAGCCTGGGCATCGCGCCACAATGTGCCGGTTATCCTGTGCAGGCCCGATACCTCGCGGGGACCTTCGGCGCCCTATCAGCGCAACGCCCGCATGCTCGCCTTCAAGCCTGTCGAGGCGGTGGTGTGCAGCGGCGGCGGCATCCAGGCGAACCTTGCCGACCGGCTGCGTGAAGCCCGCGTTCCCTTGCACATCGTGCGCGATTCTTCGGTCCAGAACGAGGCTCCGGCGGCGCGGGCCAAAGCGGCAACGCAAGCTGAGCGGCCTGCAATGAAGCGCACGGCATGTGGCACCGTCAATGGCGATGAACTCCCGCCGTTCTGAGCGGGGCCTGCTCCGATTGCATCAACCAGAAGGGTGTCCAGCCTCACCGCTGGATGCCCTTCTTTTTTGTCGATCGGGACGCACACCTTGATGGCCCGGCTCGCTCGCTTCTTGCCCCGACAGTAACGGCCTGACGGCCTGCTGGCGCCGAAGCATCGTTACTGGCGATGCGGCAACCAGGAACGCCGCGAAGGCTTCGCATCGACCGGGCAGGCGCTGCCCGCGCGTGGACCACCGGGGTGCTGCCTAACAGGGTTAAACACTCTCGCAGACTTCCAAGCATGATGGCCGCCATTGGCCCGCGTCAAGAAGGGCGGTTCCCCCAATTTTTACGCCTGAAGAAGGCGAAAAAATCGGCTCCCCCACCCCCGCTCGCGCGGCGGGCCGCGGGCGGCCCGTTCCTGACCCGGGCCAAGCTCGGCCATCCCGAAGGAGACCTCTTCAATTCCTTTGACAGGAGGCTCACATGAACGCACTTACCAAGTCCCTCGACATCCCGGCTTTTGACCCCATCAGCTATGACGCCGCGGTCCGCGCCGCGACTATCCGCGCCCAGCACAGCTTCTTCGACAGCCACGTGATCGAGAACGACGACGGTTCCTTCAGCGCCATCGACGAAGGCGACTACAACGCCCTGCCCCAGGACCTGATCGACCGGATCGTCCATTCCGTCCCGGGCATGATGGCCGACGACTTCGACGAAGCGAACATCGCCCGCGCCGCAAGCTTCATGAGCGTGGTGATGGATCCAGACTGGGACGCGGATTGCCCGTTCTGAAATGATCATCCGCCGCAGCGCCGGAGGGCACCGACAAGGGGCTCTCCGGCCCCCTTTTTTGCGTGTCCAGATAAAGCGCAGCCGAGGCATCGAGCCCCGGCTGCGCTGGTCTCTGCCGAGACCGGTTTCAGCTTGCCCGCAGGCGCTTCTCCGCTTCGTCCAGGCCGAGCTTTCCAAGAGCGGCGAAGAATGCTTCAACCCTCTCAAACGGAGCCTTGCCGAGTGCTGACTTCCTCAACAGTTCGGCCATGGCAACCTGCTCGCTTTCCCGCAGCTTCGCTTCGCGCGCTTCCAGTGCACTCCGCTCCTTTGCGATCGCCTGTCGTTCCGCTTCAAGACTTCCTTTCCTGGCCATGATGATACCTCGTGGGTTGGCGCTGAAACCTCCCGTGCGCGAGGATTCCAAGCAGCGCTGTTAGTGGCAAGCCCTGTGCCATCGGCCCTGCAAATAAATTGTGCTGCCCGTCCTGTAATCAGCGGCGTTTCTTGGCTCCAGGACAAGCGGTCAAGGCTCGACTCTATGCGCATCAAAGACCAGAAACCACCCACCAGACACATGGCATCGGATTGAGGGGAAGAGTTGCAGACCGTACACGGCAGAGCCGTTAGACGATTTGGCGGAATTGCGCGCGTATACAGCAATCGTCTCCGTGTATCACAAAGTGTGCAAATTGATGAACACAAATGCAGACAACGCAAATGCGCCATTTAGGGCGTAATACACTCGAATACGGCAGGCGTCGGCCTTCCCTTCCCTTGCCAAGCCATCGACGATGGCCTAAAACATCCAGGCGCAATCCCCACCGGGCCCTTTTCGAAGGGTTTGGTGATGACAGAAACAGTCCTGATTTCGGTCCGGCTTCCCGGATCGGTTGCCGAGGCGGCCAATGCCGCTGCGGCCTCGCGCAATATCTCCCGATCCAAGCTCCTGCGAATCGCCATCGAGCGTTTCCTTGACGACCTTTCCGGTTCGTCCGAACAAGATCGTCGGCGGCAGTTCTCGGCCGAGTATACCTTCCTCGCGCTCGACCTCATGGTCCAGCGCGAATATCCCGAGGTGCACGATGAACTCCTGACCGAAGCCGAGCGGCGCATGGAGGTCTTCCATGGCGGGGCCTGACACCTGGTCCGACCGCGCTCGACCGGGCAAGTTGCAGCACCATTCGGCGCGCGGAACCATGCCGCGCAATGCCGGTGATTTCACCCGCG
>CAYOZY010000251.1:0-3267 GCA_964408525.1 uncultured Sphingobium sp.
ATCATCCTGCTGGTCGCGATGATCGGCGCCATCGTGCTGACGCATCGGGCGCGTGGCGGTGTGCGCGGCCAGAATATCGACCGGCAGAACCGCCGCAATCCGGCCGAAGCGGTCGTCAACGTCAATCAGCCCGTCGGGCAGGGGGTGGAGTTGTGATCGGGCTTCAGCATTATCTGGTCGTCTCAGCGATCCTGTTCGTTCTGGGCGTGCTCGGCATCTTCATCAACCGCAAGAACATCATCGTCATCCTGATGGCGATCGAGCTGATCCTGCTCGCGGTGAATATCAATCTCGTCGCTTTTTCCGCCTATCTGGGAGATCTAGTCGGGCAGGTGTTCAGCATGTTTGTGCTGACCGTGGCGGCGGGCGAGGCGGCCATCGGCCTTGCGATCCTCGTCATCTATTTCCGCTCGCGCGGCACCATCGCCGTCGACGACGCCAACCGGATGAAGGGCTGAGCGCGGCATGATACAGCTAATCGTTTTCCTGCCGCTGCTCGCCGCGATTGTCGCCGGCCTCGGCAACAAGGCGCTGGGCGCTCTGCCCGCGAAGATCATAACGACCGGCGCGCTGTTCATCTCCTGCGCGCTGAGCTGGCCGATCTTTCTGAACTTCGTCACGGGCGCTTATTCCGGCGGTTTCGTTGAGCCGGTGTTCACCTGGATCTCGTCCGAGAATTTCAGCGCGATGTGGGAGCTGCGTGTCGACGCGCTGACCGCCGTGATGCTGGTGGTCGTGACGAGCGTGTCCGCCCTCGTCCACCTCTATAGCTGGGGCTATATGGACGAAGACCCGGATCAGCCCCGCTTCTTCGCCTATCTCTCGCTCTTCACCTTTGCGATGCTGATGCTGGTGACGGCGAACAACCTGCTTCAGATGTTCTTCGGCTGGGAAGGCGTGGGTCTCGCCTCCTATCTGCTGATCGGTTTCTGGTTCCGCAAGCCGTCTGCCTGCGCCGCCGCGATTAAAGCGTTCGTGGTCAATCGGGTGGGCGACCTCGGCTTCATGCTCGGCATTTTCGGCACATGGCTGGTGTTTGACACGATCTCCATCCCGGAAATCCTCGCCGCCGCGCCCGCGATGGCGGGCAGCACCATCGGTTTCCTGGGCCATCGTTTTGACACGATGACGGTGCTCTGCCTGCTCCTGTTCGTTGGCGCGTGCGGCAAGTCGGCGCAGCTTGGTCTCCACACTTGGTTGCCGGACGCGATGGAAGGCCCGACCCCGGTCTCCGCGCTGATCCACGCCGCGACCATGGTGACGGCGGGCGTGTTCATGGTGTGTCGCCTGTCGCCGATGTTCGAAACGAGCGAGACGGCGTTGACGGTGGTGACCTATGTCGGCGCCGCGACATGTCTGTTCGCCGCGACCATCGGCACGGTGCAGAACGACATCAAGCGGGTTATCGCCTATTCGACCTGTAGCCAGCTCGGCTATATGTTCTTCGCGGCGGGCGTCGGCGCCTATGGCGCGGCGATGTTCCACCTCTTCACCCATGCCTTTTTCAAGGCGCTGTTGTTCCTTGGCGCGGGCAGCGTGATCCACGCGATGCACCACGAGCAGGACATGCGCTATTACGGGGCGCTGCGTAAGGAAATTCCGGTCACCTTCTGGGCGATGACGGCGGGCACGCTGGCGATCACCGGTGTGGGTATTCCGTTGACGAGCATCGGTTTCGCGGGCTTCTTCTCGAAGGATTCCATCCTCGAAAGCGCCTATGCGGCTGGTGGCCCCGGAACGACGGCGTTCCTGATCGGCATCACCGCTGCACTGCTCACCAGCTTCTATAGCTGGCGGCTCGTCTTCCTGACCTTCTTCGGCAGGGCGCGCTGGGCAGGCAGCGAGCATATCCAGCATGCTATGCACGACGCGCACGGGGCTGGACATGACGACACCCATCACGCGCATGGCGATCATGGTCACGGCCATGGCGCTACTGCCATTGGCACAGCGGGCTACCATCCGCATGAAAGCCCATTGAACATGCTTGTGCCACTCATCGTGCTCGCTATCGGCGCGGTCGCTGCGGGATTTATTTTCCACGGCGCGTTTATCGATGCGGAGGGCGGCGCGCATTTCTGGGAAGCGTCGACGCTCGCCTTCAACGAACATCTGATGCACGCCAGCCATGAGGTTCCGCTTTGGGTGAAGTTTGCGCCTGCCATCGTGATGCTCACGGGCCTGTGGATCGCCTACATGGCCTATATGCGCCACACCGACTGGCCCGCGAAGTTCACCGCGCAGTTCTATGTGCTCTACGATTTCCTGCTCCACAAATGGTATTTCGACGAGCTGTACAACGCCATCTTCGTGAAGCCGGCCTTCGCCATCGGCCGTTTCTTCTGGAAACGCGGTGACGAGGGCACGATCGACCGCTTTGGCCCCAACGGCATGGCGGCGCTGGTCGTTTCGGGCGGGCGCGTGACGCGCGCGCTACAGTCCGGCTATCTCTACACTTATGCGCTGGTGATGCTGATCGGCCTCGCCGCGGCCATAACATGGGCGATCACACGATAATGAACGAGCTCGGCTTTCCCATACTGTCGCTCATGCTGGCCGTGCCGATGCTCGGTGCCGCCGCCTGTCTGTTCGTGGATGCCCCAAAGGCGCGAATGATTGCGCTGGTCGCGACGTTGGTCGATCTGGCGCTCGGCATCGTGCTGTGGATGTATTTCGACCAGTCGATTTCAGCGCCGCAATGGCAATTTCAGGAATATGCGCCGATCTTTGGACGCTTCGCCTGGGCGCTGGGCATAGACGGTATCGCGCTGCTCTTGATCGCGCTAACAGTGTTCCTAATGCCGATCTGTATCCTGGCGAGCTGGGACTCGATCCAGAAGCGCGTCGGCGAATATATGGCGGCGTTCCTGTTCATGGAAACGCTGATGATCGGCGTGTTCACCGCGCAGGATCTGTTCCTGTTTTACATCTTCTTTGAGGCAGGCCTGATCCCGATGTATCTGATCATCGGCATCTGGGGTGGCGCGAACCGCATCTACGCCAGCTATAAGTTCTTCCTCTACACGCTGCTAGGATCGGTGCTGATGCTCATAGCGATGTTGTGGATGGCGCGCGAGGCGGGCACGACCGACATGCCGACGCTGATGAATTACAATTTTGATCCACATGTGCAGACATGGCTGTGGCTGGCATTCTTCGCCAGCTTTGCGGTGAAGATGCCGATGTGGCCGGTGCACACATGGCTGCCCGATGCGCATGTGCAGGCACCAACGGCGGGTTCGGTCATTCTTGCAGGTGTGCTGTTGA
>CAYOZY010000252.1:0-3240 GCA_964408525.1 uncultured Sphingobium sp.
CGCGACGATCAGGAACAGCAGCGGCGAATAGATCCACATCACCACCAGGAACACGACCGTGAAGGCGGGATCGACCAGCACCGACAGCGAGGCGTTGGTCAGGAACTGGCGGATCGATTCCAGCTGCCGCACGCGCGTGACGGTGTCGCCCACCCGCCGCGATTCGAAATAGGCGAGCGGCAAGGCGAGCAAATGGCGGAACAGCTTCGCGCCCAGCTCGACATCAAGCTTCTGGCTGGTCTCGGAATAGAGCCGGGTGCGCAGCCAGCCGAACACCACCTCCCAGACCGACACCGCGACGAAGCCGATCGCCAGCACCTGCAGCGTCGCCAGCGTGTTATGGACCAGCACCTTGTCGATCACGTTCTGGAAGAACAGCGGCGCGGCGAGCCCGAGCAGATTGAGACACAGCGTGATCAGCAGCACCTCGCCGATCAGCTTCCGGTAGCGGACGATCTGCGGCAGGAACCAGCCGATGTCGAACCGCCCGGCAGGGCCGGCCACGCCTTCGCGCGTGGTAATCAGGACCAATTGGCCCGACCATATCGCTTCCAGATCCGCGCGATCGATCCGCTCCGGGGCGTTGCCCGGTCGCTGGATCAGCGCGACGCCATCTGCGACCCGCCCAATGATGAACCAACCCTCATTCCCCTGCGCCAAAGCAGGTAGCGGAATCTTCTCCAGACGATCGAATCGAGTCTCGATCAGCTTGGCGCGAACACCTTCCTGGCGCTTGGCGAGTATCAGGATGTCGTCCGCCGAGGCCGGATCGAAATGTCCCAGCGAATGCCGCAATTGGGTCTGATCGACCGCAACTCGGTGCATCGCAAGGACCGTAGCCAGGGCGATCACGCCCGAGTCGACACCATGCCCGACAGGAGCATGATCATTACCGCTCACATGGCCCTCCCCGGAACGTCGAGGATATGAACTCCCCGTGTCCGAACAATGACAAAAGCGACGGGCCGAGCAAACCGGATACCGAGAAATAGACCAAAATGGATTCAACCATGAGGTTGGCTGCACCGCAAGCGGGCTGCCGGGTTGGGGCCAGCCTCGCCTACATACCGATACCTGGTCCGCGCGCTGCCGGCGAATCTCGGTGATCTCTACACCGCCATGCCGCTCATAGATCGGACTTGTCGGCGTAACGCCATCGCCGCGTCCCGCGCTCCCGCCAGCGGCACGTCGAAGATCCGGTTCGCGCAGCTGGCGTGTTAGCCAGATCGAGATCTGACTCGTGGTAAGTTGGTGAAAGTGCCACGGGTGGACCGACCGGAAAGGAGCCGACAGCAGACCGGCAGGTTACGACGTGGAATGGAGCGAAGCTGACGCAGTACAGTCAGCTATTGTTTCGCTGGCGGATTGCCCCGACATCGAGCCCGACTTATCTCTTCCCCGCGAGGCATCGGTGACCGGTTCCGCCAATCAGTCAGTGATGGACTTCCCGACCTATTATGCCGACGAGCGCCGCACGCTCGATTATGCAGTCCTGCTCGACGGCGCCCGGGGTTCGGGCAAGACCCATCTCGCCAACAAATTTCTCGACCACCATGCAGCCCGTGGCGGCAAGCATCTCTATGTCAGCCTCTAAGCGTTTGGCCGCCAGCCCCAGCTTCACCTCAGCTTCCTCGAACTGGCGTTCGATGCGAGCCCGCGCATCCCAGCCGAGCCGGCACGCATCCTTGAACGAGATTGCGCCGAAGGATTGTACTTTTTCGGTCGGTAGCAAGCCGTGCAGGCCCTTCGGCACGCGCACGCGCATTTCCCAGCTCTGTCCGCGCTGGCGCAGGCCGGGCGGCTTAGCCATTGCGGCACCGGCTTGTGTATCGGACATGTGTATCAACTCGCGCTAGAAGCGCCTCTGCTTTCAGCGAGTTGGGCGTTATCCGGGCTTTCTGCAAGCCCTGGCGGAGACGGAGTCCCCTACCCTAGATTCCAGTGAATTCCAGCCCGTTCCATTTTCCCTTATTTGTTAATGTCATACCTAATAATTGTTCCAGGGTGTTCCCGCGCGGCATCGGGTATTCCGAAAAATAATGTTGGTTGGTATGTTGGACGGATGTCTGGATCAAAACCCATTGGTGCCCACGCTGAAAAGCGTTTAACCGCCGCGTTCGTCCGAACGATAAAGGAACCCGGTTTCTACGGTGACGGGAACGGACTTTACCTCAAGGTTGATAAGTCAGGCGCCCGGCGTTGGGTTCAGCGCATCGTTGTTCAGGGGAAACGTCGGGACGTAGGTCTTGGGTCGGCTTCGCTGATAACATTGGCCGAGGTTCGGGAAACTGCCCTGCAATACCGCAAAGAAGCCCGAACAGGGGAAGACCCGATTGCTAAGCGGAAGCGAGCTTCTTCTGTCCTTACGTTCAAGCAAGCCGCCGAAGCGGTCCATCAACTAAACAAACCCACTTGGCGAAATGAGAAGCACGGTCAGCAATGGCTGAACACCCTCACCAAGTTCGTATTTCCTTATTTTGGCGATAAGCGTGTCGATAGGATCGATAGCGCAGACTTGATGACGGCCCTATCGCCGGTTTGGTCTTCTCATCCCGAGACTGCTCGCCGGGTTAAGCAACGCATCGGCACGGTGATGAAATGGGCGATGGCGCAGGGTTTGCGCACGGACAATCCGGCCGAAGCGGTATCGACGGCCCTCCCCAAACATGATCGTTCCAAAACTCAGCACCGTAAGGCAGTTCCCTATGCCAAGGTTGCCGATGCCATAGCGAAGGTCAACGCCAGCAAAGCAGGTGTTATGACGAAGTTGGCATTCGAATTTCTGGTCCTGACGGCGACCCGGTCAAGCGAAACCCTCAAAGCGCGATGGAACGAAATCGACCTTGATAAAGCCGAGTGGACGATACCGGCGAGCAGGATGAAGGCGAAGAAACCCCATAGGGTTCCGCTATCGCCGCGATGCCTAGCGATCCTCAAGGAGGCAGCAAAATTCAAGAAGGCCGACGACGGTCTAGTTTTCCTCGGGGCCAACCCAGACAAGCCGCTATCGGACATGACGCTATCCAAGCTGGTTAAGGAGCTTGCTATCCCCGCCGTCCCGCATGGGTTCCGATCGTCGTTCCGAGATTGGGCCGGTGAAACGACTAATCACCCTCGCGAAGTCGTGGAATTCGCATTGGCGCATGTGATCAAGGACAAAGCCGAAGCAGCATATGCTCGGTCGGACCTCTTCGAGAAAAGACGCAAACTCATGAAAGATTGGGATATTTATTTGAAGCA
>CAYOZY010000253.1:0-3229 GCA_964408525.1 uncultured Sphingobium sp.
ATCGGACCCATGAAGGGCA
Source organism: uncultured Sphingobium sp. (assembly GCA_964408525.1). Taxonomy (GTDB): domain Bacteria; phylum Pseudomonadota; class Alphaproteobacteria; order Sphingomonadales; family Sphingomonadaceae; genus Sphingobium. The sequence goes on from CAYOZY010000253.1 coordinate 20, forward strand.
CGCCGGAAATCGTGAGCGCGGCAGACGCCGCGACCATCGCGACAATATCCGGCTCGGTCTCGCCATCGTAGCTCAGCACCTGAGCGATGACATTGATCTCATTGTAGAAGCCTTCGGGGAAAAGCGGACGCACCGGACGGTCGATCAGGCGGGAGACGAGCGTCTCCTTCTCGGTCGCGCCACGCTCACGCTTGAAAAAGCCGCCGGGAATACGACCGGCCGCGGAATATTTCTCCTGATAGTGAACGGTGAGCGGGAAGAAATCCTGCCCTTCCTTCACCGATTTGGCCGCCGTGACCGCGCACAGCACCACAGTTTCGCCATAGGTCGCGAGCACCGCGCCATCGGCCTGACGGGCAACGCGGCCCGTTTCGAGTGTCAGGGTCTTTCCGCCCCACTCGATTTCCACTTTCTTCATATCGAACATTGGTTTTCCTTCCACCCGCGACGCCCTATTGCGCGGCGGGGCTTACGATTGCGGGCGAAACCGGCCCGCTGCGGATCGGAGGCATTCTCTTCGCCCCCTTGGTCAGAACCATGCCGGATTGCATGGCCTCTGAATCGAAACGGCCCCATTTGGGGCCGCCTCTCTTGCCGGTCTTATTTGCGAAGACCCAGCTTTGCGATCAGTGCCTCATAACGGCCCTGATCCTTTTTCTTGAGGTAATCCAGCAGGCTACGGCGCTTGTTGACCAGCATCAGCAGGCCGCGGCGGCTGTGATTATCCTTGTGATGGCTCTTGAAATGCTCGGTGAGGTTCGAAATGCGCTCCGAAAGGATCGCGACCTGTACCTCTGGCGAACCCGTGTCGCCCTTGGCCTGGGCATGCTCGTTAATCAGCGCTTCCTTGCGCTCTGCAGTAATCGACATCGGCTTCCTTTCGTAACTAGAGATTGAAGCCCCGCACGACCTTCACTTCAAGACCGGAACCTTCCACCAGCGCGACAGGCGTTTCACCCTCCATCGCCAGCATAAGACCCTTATATGCAGGGTTCCCTTCGAGCACCTTCCCCTGACGGAGAGCCAATGCCTGTTGGGGAGTGACGGGTAGAGCCGGGATGTCGTCCAGCCCCGCCGTCAACGGCAGCATAAGCTGCGCGATGGCGCGGTCCCTAGCAGCTTCGTTCAATTTGTCCAGCGAAATCGCGGAATTCAGCGTGAACGGCCCGGCCTTGGTGCGCCGGAGCATGGTGACATGCCCGACCGTGCCGAGGGCCAGCGCAATGTCGCGGGCCAGCGACCGGATATAGGTGCCCTTGGACACCGTGGCGGAGAGGGTTGCGCTGTCCTCACCGAGCGCTGTCAGGCGGAGGGCGTGGATTGTCACTTGACGCGGTTTCAGCGCCACCTCTTCCCCCGCCCGCGCAAGATCATAGGCGCGGCGGCCATCCACTTTAAGCGCGCTATAGGCTGGCGGCATCTGCTCCTGCGCGCCAGTGAAGCGCGGTAAGACGGCCTCGATCCCGGCATGCGTGGGTCGAACATCGCTCGTGGCGACCACCTGACCTTCGGTATCCAGTGTGTCGGTCTGTTCGCCAAATTTTATCGTAAAATCATAAGCCTTGTCGCTGTCCAGCATCCGCCCCGCGAGCTTGGTTGCTTCGCCGATCGCGATCGGCAGTACGCCGGACGCAAGGGGATCGAGCGTGCCGCCATGGCCGATTTTCGTCCTGGGCAGTCCCGCCTCGCGCAGGGCGCGCTTCACCGCCGCCACCGCCTGTGTGCTGCCCATGCCATAGGGCTTGTCGAGGATGATCCACCCGTTCACGCATTGCGCCAGTCTGTTGTTTTGCGATCCAGCGGCAGGGGTAGCGGTTCATCAGACCCGACAGGATAGCCCCATTCCTTCAAGCCCATAGCTCTTGATTTTTCGAGACGCTGATTGCTCTGCGCGTAAAAGCTCTCGATCCATTTGACAGCATCCTCTCCCAGCAGCTTCTCCGGGGCCGGTGGCGGGCCAAATATCCGGGTGCGATTTAGTGCTTCCAATATCTTCCGTCGTCGGGTGTACCAGCCGGGAATATGAAACAGGGTGCGCTTGTCGTTGACGGTCCGATAGGTGAAGAGATTGAGAAGCCGCGCAAAGGGGATGAGCGCCGCACCATAGGACTGATTGACCCGGCGGCTGGTCGGCACGATGCCGCCGGTTTCAATTCCCAGAGTCCGCTCATGTTCGGCCAGGGCACCTGCCGGATCGCGAGCGAACCGCTCATAGGGGGTAACGAACACATTTTCCGGCCCGAACAGCATGTCATAATGGGCGATCAGCCGGTCATATTCGAAATGCGCGAAGCTGAACCGCGGAATCTTGTAACCATCCGCGCTGGCGCCATGAAGATATTGGCTGGAGAACAGATAGCGCTTAACGGAATAGGTTCCGCCGCCCCTGATATATTGCTGATAGGCGGCCGCGATCATCGCGGGTTGGGATCGAATGAAGATCACGATCCGCGCATCGGGAAATACGGCCTTCAAGCGCCGCGCCATTTCTGCCGAGAGATAACCGCCCATCCCCCCATTGTGTAAATAGCCCGACAGTTCCTCCTCGCACAAAATGGGAGGCAGGTGCTGATCGAGATCGAGAATTTGTCGCGCCTCTTCGGGGTCGAAATCAAACGGAGTGCGAGTCAGGAACGCCGCCTTGACCCGCCTGCGATCGACATATACGAAATTCCGCACAGCCGGATAATAGATCTTCTGAAACCAGGTCGTCGCGGTTTTGTGATAACCGATGTGTATAATCGGGGGATGCATGGGCGCCGTCACTCCTTCAGATTGCCGATAGCCATCCACCATGGCTCAGACCTCCACGCCCATTGTCCATTTCGGCGGCCCAGATTGCCCTGAACGCGCGCTGCGCAATCTTCTCGAACAGCATGTTCACGCCACGCCACCGGGCGGCTGGATAAGCTGGGCCACCTATTATTTCCGCGACATCGCCCTTGCCGATGCGCTGATAGCGGCATCGCGCCGTGGGGTGAAGGTAAATTTCATCCTGGAGGGCGACCCGCGGCTGCGCGGCGCCAATGATGCGGTCATTGAAAGACTGGCCACAGGCCTGCCTCCCCACAGCCTGCGGATATTCAGGCCATCTCCGCGCATGAAAGAGAAAGACAATCCGCATCTTCATTCGAAGCTATACGCCTTCTCTCATCCCGCTCCCCATATATTTGTTGGATCGTTCAATCCTTCAGGCAACGAGCCTGAGGA
>CAYOZY010000254.1:0-3227 GCA_964408525.1 uncultured Sphingobium sp.
CCAGTTCTATCTGACCGAAGGCTATGCCGACTTCCGCGTGGTTTCGGCCGTGGCCGAACTGACTCCGGACAAGCGTGACTTCATCATCACCTACGTGGTGGAGGAGGGCGAGCGCTACAAGTTCGGCGATGTCAAGGTGCAGAGCGACATTCGCGATCTGTCCGGCGACAGGCTGACCAAGATGCTCTCCATGCACAAGGGCGAGTGGTATAACGCGAAGAAGGTCGAGGATACGGTCGACCAGCTCAGCGAGACCGCCGGCCTCTTCGGCTATGCCTTCGCCAATGTCGAGCCGGATTTCCAGCGCGACAAGGACAGCCTCACCATGGGCATAAATTTCCGCATCGCGGACGCCCCGCGCGTTTATGTCGAGCGGATCGATGTCAACGGCAACACGTTGACGCAGGACAAGGTCGTGCGCCGCGAATTTCGCTTGGCGGAGGGCGACGCATTCAACAGCTTTCAGGTCAAGCGTTCCAAGGACCGCATCAACTCGCTCGGTTTCTTTCAGGAAAAGCTGGAGGTAGAGCAGAAGCCGGGCACCGCGCCGGACCGTATCGTGCTGGAAGCCAATGTCGAGGAAAAATCGACCGGTGAACTGTCGCTTTCCGCCGGTTTCTCCAGCCTTGAGAAGTTCATTTTCTCCGCATCCGTCACCCAGCGCAATTTCCGGGGCAAGGGGCAGGAGTTGCGCACCAGCGTCAACTATTCCAACTATTCCAAGTCAGTCGAGGTCGGCTTCACCGAGCCTTATCTGTTCGACAAGAATATCGCCATGGGCGGCGACATCTACCGCCGCGATCTCAACAGCTTCAATTATCTGCAAAACGGCAACCGCAACACGACTTATCAGCAGACGACGACCGGCTTCCAGATCCGTGCCGGTGTCCCCTTGACGGAATTTACGTCGCTCGCGCTCCGTTATTCGCTGAACTATGACGATGTCGGGCTTTCCAATCAATATTTCACCAACGGCGTGTGCGATCCGCTGATTGCCGGGCGCTATCTGTGCGAGGCGATCGGCAAGCGCACTACCTCGTCAATAGGCTATAGCTGGATCTATGACACGCGCGACAACCGCATCCGTCCGACGCGCGGCAACAATCTGACATTCAGCCAGGATTTTGCCGGATTGGGTGGTAGCGTTAAGTATCTCCGTTCCCGCCTGAATGCCGGAAAGTGGTTTCCGCTCGGCAGCGGCTTCATCTTCAGCGTGACGGGCGAGGCAGGGCATATCTTCAGCCTTGAGAAGCAGCGCTATGACAGGACGGATCCGCTCAACCCCATCGCCATTGAAAAGGTTCGCCTGACCGATCGCTTCTTTCTTGGTGAACCGCAGCTTCGGGGTTTCGATATTCGCGGCGTAGGACCGCGCGTATTAAGAGAGTTTGGCAGCTTTGGTTCAACAGGTGCCTTTACGCCTGATGGTCAAAAGTCTGATGACGCGCTTGGTGGAAAACTTTATTATCTGGCGCATGCCGAAATAGAAATTCCACTTGGTAGTGGCGCTCGTGAACTTGGCCTGCGTCCCTCGGTTTTTGTAGACGCAGGCGCGGTGGGCAAGATTCGTCGCCCTACCACTGCACCGTTCGGCGGATATTGCCAGACGGTAGTCGGAACGCTTTCGACCAATTCGCAAGGGCAACAAGTCAAGACACCGACCCAGACAACGAACACCGCCGCCGGTAATTTCACCGGCTCCTGCCCGGCTTCTTCGGTCAGCGGCACAACCTATACCGACATCACCTATATTGGCTCTGCTTTCCGGGAAACCTATCTCGGAAATTCGCTCAGCCCGCGCCTTTCGGTCGGCTTCGGTGTCAACTGGAACTCGCCTTTCGGCCCGTTCCGCATCGATATCGCCAAGGCGCTGCTCAAGGAACCAGGGGACGACACCAAACTCATCACCTTCAACATAGGGACACAATTTTGATGAATAGATTTATCAAAGCGGCGGCGCTTGCCGTCGCATCCATCGGCGCGATCACGGCGGCCAGCGTTCCCGCCGCCGCGCAATCGAAGCTCGGTATCGCGGTAGTGGACATGGGCGAGGCGATCAACACCAGCTCCGCCGCAACCACCGCGCGCAGCCAGATGCAGGTAACCTACAAGGCCAGTATCGACAGCCTCAACACCCGCAAGGCCGCGCTGGAAGCGGAGCTGAAGCAGAAGGGCGAAGCACTGCAGGCCGCGGTCAAGGCCGCGAACGGCAAGCCCACTCCGGCGCTGCAAACCCAGTATGAGGACCTCCAGAAGCGCCAGCAGGAAGCCAATGCCGAACTTCAGCGCCTCGGCCAACCCCTTGCTCTCGCCAATGCCTATGTCGAGGAGCAGATCGCCGCGAAGCTCAATGACGCGCTCAAGAGTGCGATGAGCAAGGCCAAGGTCGATCTGGTGCTCGTTCCCGATGCCACCGTTTCCTATCAGCCGACCGTCGACATCACCAAGATGGTGGTGACGGAGCTGAACGCGCTGGTTCCGTCGGTCGGCATCGTGCCGCCTACCGGCTGGAAGCCCGGTGGCCAGCAGCAGGCGGCTCCTGCCGCCGCCGGTGCGCAGCCGTCGGGCCGCTAAGGCGCAGCGATGACCGAACAGGGGAATGCAGAACCGGCGGCGCGGGGTCCGATGGATATTCGCGCCGTCATGGCCGCCTTGCCGCATCGCTACCCGATGCTGCTGATCGACCGTGTGGTCTCGCTGGTGCCCAGCACCTCGATCCATGCGGTCAAGGCGGTGTCGATCAACGATCCGTTTTTTCAGGGACATTTCCCCGGCCGCCCGATCATGCCCGGAGTGCTGATCGTCGAGGCGATCGCGCAGGCGGCGGGCATATTGGCGGTGGAATCGCTCGGCCTGTCGGGCAGCGGCAAGCTCGTCTATTTCATGGGGATCGACGGCGCGAAGTTCCGCAGCCCCATCGAACCGGGCTGCCTTGTTGATTTCCATGTGGAGTTCACGCAGGTGCGCGGCGCCATCTGCACCTTTGCCGGCAAGGCGATGGTCGAGGGCAAGCTTGCGGCGGAAGCGCACTGCGTCGCGATGATCGCCGATCCGCCGAAGGATTGAGCGCTAATCCCTTGCATTTTCTCGCAGTGCCCGCTAAGCGCGGCGCCTTACTCAGCTTGAGGCCGGTCGGAACCGGCCAATTTGGAGCATGACATGAAGAACGACACCAATCCCGATTATCTTTTCATCACTGTGCAGATGACCGACGGCACCACCTTCAA
>CAYOZY010000255.1:0-3217 GCA_964408525.1 uncultured Sphingobium sp.
CTTGCCGACATAGTCGTTTGCATCGCCGAACACTTCCAATGTCACGCCCTTGCACAGGAACGCGCCGAGCGACTGCCCGGCAGACCCTCGCAAGCGGATATGGACATGGCCGTCGGCGAGCGTCGACCTGCCGAATTTCTCGGTGATGCGCGCGGAAAAGCGCGTACCGACAGCGCGATGCGTGTTGCGCACCGTATAGGTGAGCTGCATCTTCTCGCCACGCTCGAACACGGCCTTGGCGTCCGAAATGATCTGCGCGTCGAGGCTGTCGGGAACCTCGTTGCGATGCGTCTTGAGGTTGAAGCGGCGCAGCTCGTCGGGCGCATCCACTTTGGCGAGAATCGGGTTGAGGTCCAGATCGTCGAGATGGTCTGCACCACGGCTCACCTGCTTCAGAAGCTCGGTGCGGCCTACCACTTCATCGAGGCTGCGCACGCCCAGACGCGCGAGGATTTCGCGCACTTCCTCGGCGATGAATGTCATCAGATTGATGACTTTCTCCGGCGTGCCTGTGAATTTGGCGCGCAGGCGCTCATCCTGAACGCAAACGCCGACCGGGCAGGTGTTCGAGTGGCACTGGCGCACCATGATGCAGCCCATGGCGACGAGGGCGAGCGTGCCGATGCCGAATTCCTCCGCGCCCAAAATCGCGGCGATAACGATATCCCGACCCGTCTTTAGGCCGCCATCAGTGCGCAGCTTCACCCGGTGGCGCAGACCATTGAGGGTTAACACCTGATTGGTTTCGGAAAGCCCCATTTCCCATGGAGTGCCCGCAAACTTGACGCTGGTTTGTGGGCTGGCGCCGGTACCGCCGACATTGCCGGAGACAAGGATCACGTCGGCATGCGCCTTCGCTACGCCCGCCGCGACCGTGCCGATGCCAGCCTGACTGACCAGCTTGACGCAAACGCGCGCGCGCGGGTTGATCTGCTTAAGGTCGTAGATGAGCTGGGCGAGATCTTCGATCGAGTAGATGTCGTGATGCGGCGGAGGCGAGATGAGAGTCACGCCCGGTGTCGAATGACGCAGTTTCGCTATGAACTCCGTGACCTTGAAGCCAGGAAGCTGACCGCCCTCACCCGGCTTGGCTCCCTGCGCCACCTTGATCTCGATCTCCTCGCAGGCGCCGAGATATTCGGCATGAACACCGAAACGGCCCGAAGCAATCTGCTTGATCGTCGAGTTGGCATTGTCACCATTGGCATAGGGCGTGAAGCGCGAACTGTCCTCACCGCCCTCGCCCGACACCGCCTTGGCGCCGATACGATTCATCGCGATCGCCAGCGTCTCATGCGCTTCGGGCGAAAGTGCGCCCAGCGACATGCCCGGCGTCACGAAGCGTTTGCGGATTTCCGTGATCGCCTCGACCTCATCAATCGGCATGGCCTCGTTGGCGTAATTGAACTCGAGCAAATCGCGCAGATAGACCGGTGGCAGGTCGCGCACGCCGCGCGAGAATTGCAGATAGGTCGAATAGCTGTCGGTCGCCACCGAGGTCTGCAGCAGGTGCATGAGCTGCGCCGAATAGGCGTGCGTTTCGCCGCCATTGCGCTGGCGATAGAAGCCGCCGATAGGCAGGCGCGACACCGCGCTGTCGTAAGCCGCTTCATGCTTGAGCGTCGCGCTGTAATGCAGCGAAGCATAGCCCTCGCCCGAAATCTTGCTCGGCATGCCAGGGAACAGATCGTTCACCAGCGCGCGGGAAAGACCCACCGCCTCGAAATTATAGCCGCCACGATAGCTTGAAATGACGGCAATGCCCATTTTCGACATGATCTTGAGCAGACCTTCGTTGATCGCGGTGCGATAGCGCTCAACGCAGGTTTCAAGATCCATATCGCCGAACAGGCCACGCGCATGGCGATCCGCGATCGAGGCTTCGGCGAGATAGGCGTTCACCGTGGTCGCACCGACACCGATCAGCACCGCGAAATAATGGGTATCAAGACATTCAGAGGAACGGACATTGACCGACGCATAGGAACGCAGCCCCTTGCGCACGAGATGCGTGTGCACCGCCGCCGCCGCCAGCACCATGGCGATGCCCATGCGATCCGGCCCGACATTCTCGTCGGTGAGGAACAGCTCGCTCTGCCCCGCGCGCACCGCCTGCTCCGCTTCGTCACGGATACGGGTGATCGCGGCGCGCAGCCCTTCCTGCTCGCTGTCGGCGGGATAGGAGCAATCAATTTCCGCCACGCTCTTGCCGAAAGCCGCCTTTAACCGGCTCCAGTCCGCACAGCTCAGCACCGGAGAATCCAGCACCAGCACGTTCGCGTTTTGCGACCCTTCCTCCAATATGTTGGCAAGGTTCGAAAACCGCGTCTTGAGGCTCATGACGTGTCGTTCGCGCAGGGAGTCGATTGGCGGGTTCGTCACCTGGCTGAAATTCTGGCGGAAGAAATGGCTTATGGTCCGCGGCTTGTCGGAAATGACCGCCAGCGGTGCATCGTCGCCCATGGAACCGACCGCTTCCTTGGCATCCTCGACCATGGGCGAGAGGATCAGCTCCATATCCTCCAGCGTCATGTTCGCCGCGATCTGGCGACGGGTCAGTTCCGCGCGATCATAAACCGGGCGCGCGCCGCTGGCGGCCGCCGGCAGATCGCTCATCGCCCGGAAATCCTTGACCAGTTCGCCATAGGGGCGCTCGGCGGCGATGCGATCCTTGATCGCGCGGTCATCATAGACCGCGCCCTCGGCAAGGTCGACAGCAAGCATCTGCCCCGGCCCCATGCGGCCCTTCCTGACGACATTGGATTCAGGCACGACGACCATGCCGGTTTCCGAACCGACGATCAGCAGATTGTCGGAAGTCTGCGTGTAGCGCAGCGGACGCAGGGCATTGCGGTCCACGCCCGCGACGATCCAGCGACCATCGGTCATTGCCAGCGCGGCGGGTCCATCCCACGGCTCCATCACCGAGGCGAGATAGCTGTACATATCCTTGTGCGCCTGCGGGATGTCGTCTTCAGGCTGCCAGGCTTCGGGCACCAGCATCAGCTTGGCGGCAGGCGCCTCGCGGCCCGCGCGGCATATCGCCTCGAACACGGCATCGAGCGCTGCGGTATCCGAAGCGCCAGCGGGGATTACCGGCTTGATATCTTCAGACCGTTCGCCAAAAGCGAGCGCCGCCATCTTGATTTCATGGCTTTTCATCCAGTTCTTGTTGCCCCGGATGGTGTTGATCTCGCCATTGTGCGCAAGTGTGCGG
>CAYOZY010000256.1:0-3174 GCA_964408525.1 uncultured Sphingobium sp.
ATACGCGATCTTTGGAGCAGCAACTTGGCGCCCAGACCATGCATGACTCCCCCTTTTGCGCCGCCGCCCTGGCAGAGCAAGTAGAGGACTGGGGAGCCTGGTATATCCTTGGGAGGATGGATGGATGGATGGAACGATCATTTAGTCTTCCTCGTCGGCAGCGTCGTCGTTTCCGGCGTTGCCTGCATTGCCAGCTTTCCCAGCCTTGCCTGCATTGCCAGCGTTGCCAGCGTTGCCAGCGTTGCCTGCGTTGCCAGCGTTGCCAGCGTTTCCAGCGTTTCCAGCATTCCCCTTGTTCGCCTTGTTGCCGCCAGCGGCGTTGTTGTTGTTCGCCGCGTTTTCCGCGTTATTGCCCTGCTCGTTCTGGTTGCCCTGGTTGTTCTGGTTGCCTTGCTGCTGGTTGTTGTTGTTTTGCTTCTGCTTCTGCTGCTTCTGGCCCTGGTTGTTCTGGCCCTGGTTGTTCTGGCCCTGGTTGTTCTGATTCTGGTTGTTCTGGTTGTTGCCCCCGGCGGCGTTTTCGGTGTTGTTGCCTGCAGCACCGCCGTTGTTGTTGTTGCCGGCACCGTTCTCGGCGTTGTTGTTGTTGTTTCCAGCGTTGTTGTTACCGGCGTTCTTGTTGTTGTTGTTTCCGGCGCCGTTCTCGGCGTTGTTGTTTCCAGCGTTGTTGTTGTTCTGGCCCTGGCAAGCGTTGTTGCCAGCGTTGCCGTTGCCGGCCTGCTTCTTGCCCTTGGCCTTCTTGCCCTTACCCTTGCCCTTTCCTTTGCCCTTGCCGTTGTTTCCTTGGGCGGGCTGCGTTCCGTTGCCTTGGAGTCCTCCGTTGTTGACGCCTCCATTGTTGCCCGCGCCGTTGTTGACTCCGCCGTTGTTGCCAGCACCGTTGTTGCCAGCGCCGTTGTTACCGGCTCCGTTGTTTACGGCTCCGTTGTTAGCACCGCCGTTGTTGGCACCACCGTTGTTGGCACCCCCATTTTGGTTCTGGTTTCCTCCATTCTGCTGGTTGTTCTGATTTCCAGCCTGTCCCGCAGCGTTGAAGCCGCAGCCCTCCTTGCCATTCTCATTTGCGACCAGCTTCGCCGAGCAGACGCCGGCGTTGCCCTTCTTCGCGCAGCAGGCGGACGCGCAGTCTGCGTCGCTCACGCAGGCTCCGGTGATGAACTGGCGGCCGGCGCCGTTCCCGACATTGGCATCTCCTGCCTGGGGAGCCGGAGCCGCGCAGGCCGTGATGGCCACTAGACTCTCCGTCAGTTGCCGCACTGGGCTCCGAATGACAACCTTGGCGACTTACATGCGAGCAGTGAAGCAACAGTCAAGCGAACCATGGTGACTATGAAGAAAAATGCAGCCCAAGGACTGGAGACTGCGAAAAGGAGAGGATGAAACTCGAGGCGATACTAGTCGAGGCCGAACACAAAAAAAGGTCGACACCGGGTCGACAAGAGATACTGAAGGAAGGAAAGGAAATGGTCGCGAATGAGGAATAGGACCAAGGGAGAGAAGCATGACCGACAACGATGATGTCCTTTATAACTGGACTCTGTCGGTCGTTCTTGCCTTGCCTTGACCAAAACCCCCAGAGCAGCAATCTTCCCCGAACTGGCCGCCGTCGTGGAAACCCTCCTGATTGCCGAAACATTGGATGATACCGGGGCTGAGACTTGGCTTTCGACTTGGCTTTGGGCATTTCATGCGCAGCGTTTTGTTTTTTGGGAGGGGTGGGATCACCCTTGGCGTCCGAAGTCGTGAGACGCCGTGTGTCGCCGCGTGCTGGGTCTGGTTGGAGGGATGCTGGCATCGATTCAACATAACACGCAACCAAATTGGAAATTGAGAGTCCATCGATACGATTTCTCTTTAGTATTCCAGACATACTTGCGTCGTAGTTCCGTCTTTGGGGAATCTCTTTGCATTTGCACTATAGTGAGCGCGAGAGCATGGAAGAGCGCGGTGAAGGCGGCAGCCGATGAGGGTTGCCGTGACTCGTTGATGAGGCTGGCTACCCCGGTCGTCACCCCGAATCGTCAATCACTGGATCATTCAGCAACAGACAAGACAGGGCTTTGGATCTCCAGCGAGCCGGGGGTCAGGGCCCTTGGCACAGCGGGAGCCGCTGTCAGGCCCACAATGGAAACGGGACCGGTTTCAGGGCCGGCCTCGAGGGTGGAGACGCGGCCCCGGTGGACTGTCACAGACACCACGGGTGGCGTCCGGTCCGATGCAGAACGACGCAGACAGTTCTCACCTTGCCCTCCCGGGCAAGCGGGTCAGCTTGTGTCGTGGCGTGTGTTCCAAAGTACAGCTCGGCCTGCACATCATCGCATCACCACCGTGACCAGACTGCGGCAGGGATCTTGAGTCGTCCGTCTACGGCACAGCTAGCGCGAACTACAGGCTCCGACAAGACGGCCCCAGTGCGCTTGTAGCAGGTTTGGATCTCCGGTTTGATGGGCAAGACCACGCGCGCGCCTCGAGGGGAAGGGCGGAAGTCTATCTAATTATAGTCCTTACTATGCCTGCGCGGTCGGCAATGGTGTGCCCGATGGAAGAAATCATTCGATTGCTTTGCAAGGCCTGGGACACGTGCTGCAATGCCTGGCTGCCATCTGTGTTGCAAGACTCCAGTCTGAGGCCCCTACCGAGGGCTGCGTATGTCCTAAAAGCACGCGCGACCCCAGACGACACCGAGCCTTGCAATTGTAAGACGATGAGAGATGCAAGATCGTAGCAAGTCAATTTCCCCATAGTGCCTTTTCTGAAGTCTCTAGATCGACATGAAAACCTCGAGCATCTTGGGATACTTGGGCGTTCCCAGGCCCGTGACGGGGTCCCACCCTTCGGCGCACGAGAACCCATCGTTACCGCACCCATGCCTCAGAACCCCGCCCTTGTCCTGCTTGCCTACCGTAATGTCGTTGAACATCTCGGGGTGCTTGTACAGGACCGGGTTGACGAAGCCAATGACGGGCTTGCCGGCGGCGAGGCGCTCCTCGTTGATCAGGTTGAACATGGCGGCCACAATGGGCGCGGCCTCGGACGTGCCCCCGGAAATCCACTGCCGCTCTCCGATGACCACGACGACCATGTCGCCGTTGGCGGACAGGTCGGGGTAGCCGCGGCCCTGCGCGTTGTAGATTCCCCCCTTCTTGGGGATCTGCCCGCGGCTCGTGTTGTAGGACG
>CAYOZY010000257.1:0-3166 GCA_964408525.1 uncultured Sphingobium sp.
CTGGGCAGGCGAGGAAGCGACCAGCGATGCCCGGCCCCTGGGAGAGCAATCGGGGCTGTCTACTATCGATGCCCGGGTGCTGCGTGCCTCTCCGGCCATAAACGAGGGTGGCACTGCCAAGCCACCCCTGCTCGACCTCATAGCAGGCCAATAAAGATTCCAAATGATGCGGCACCCATCAGCCCGACCGTCGCCCATCCCAGCCACCGCATCGAGCGACTGGTGGTGAACGGGCCCATTACGGCAGGGTTGGACGTCAGCAGCACCAGCACGATCAACAACGGTACCGCGACCACGCCGTTGATCACCGCGCTCCAGAACAAGGCACGCATCGGCGGTATCGGCAGATATTGAATGGCGAGTGCGATCAGCACGCTTACGGTAATCACGCCATAGAATGCTCGTGCATCACGCGCGGAGCGCTCCAATCCCCATCGCCAGTCCATCGCCTCACAAACCGCATACCCCGCCGATCCGGCGAGCACGGGCACCCCGATCATGCCAACCCCCAAAATCCCGGCTGCAAACAGGATGGTAGCGAACCGACCCGCAAGAGGCTCAAGCGTGCTTGCTGCCTGAGCCGCAGTGTCGATTTGCGTGATGCCAGCCGCATGAAGGGTGACGCCCGTCGCCAAGATGATGAAATAGGAGGCTAGATCTGAATAGAGCATGCCGCTCCAGGTATCCCAGCCGATCCGCCTCAACTCGGGTTCGGCCGCCGCCGGCGTCTCGATCAATCCTGCGGCCCCTCGCATTTCCTCGACTTCTTCGGACGCCTGCCAAAAGAACAGGTACGGGCTGATCGTTGTCCCGAACACCCCAACAATCATGGTGGCCGCGGCCGCGTCGAGGTGGAATTGCGGCATCAGCGTCTGCGACAGCGCCGTGCTCCAAGGCACGTGAACGACGAGCAGCAATGCCGCATAGGCGAGAAGTGCCGCCGTCAGCCATTTCAGGAAAAAGACATAGCGGTGATAGGGGACTAGAACCTGGAGCGACAGCGTCACGATAACGAAGACAATGGTCATCGCCTGCCGGCCGATGCCGCTGACCAATTCAGCGGTTTCGCCCATCGCCGCGATGTCCGCTGCGATATTCAGAACGTTGGCCACCAGCAGCAGAATAACCAGAATCCGTAGGACCCAGGCCGGATAGGCTTGCTTGATATTGGCCGCGAACCCCTTCCCTGTTACACGACCGAGACGCGCCGCCATCGATTGGACCGCCGACATCAGTGGATAGGCCACTGGCATGGTCCAAAGCATTCCAAAGCCGTAAGCGGCACCCGCCTGCGAATAGGTCGCAATCCCACTCGGATCGTCGTCGGCAACACCCGTGATCAGTCCGGGACCCAGCCGTGCCAATGGATGGCGTTTGAGAAGCGCGCGAAGCTCCTTCATCATGGTTGGCTGGCAACTAGCTCGGCGCCGATATAGCGGCTGCAAGCGTGCCTGACCCAAGCTCGAGCGTCCGACGCAACCGCGCTTCGCATTTGACTGGTCATGCCACCCCGCTCAGTCCGCAACTACCAGGCCGGACAGGCCTGCAGGCATAGCCAACTCAATGCTTGAGAAACAGCGGCACCGGGCTTTCGCGCAACAACCGGTCCGTCACGCCACCGAACAGCCCCTCAACGAAGCGTGAATGGCCAAAGCCGCCCATCACGATATAATCCGGTTTGAGGATGCCCACTTGTTCAAGGATCACAAACCCGGCCTTTTCGCCAAAGGCCAGATCCGTACATACCCTCGCGTTGACGTTACGCGCTTCAAGGTGCGCCGCCGCATCGCGCGCGGGCGTGCCAAGCGATCCGTCATCGATTTCGAGCACGGTCACGGCCTGGGCCAGACGAAACAAGGGCATGGCGGCGTGCAACGCGGCGGTCGCCTGGTCCGAGCCGTCCCACAAGAGCAGTGCTTCTCCATTCACGCGCATGCCAGCGGCTCCGACAGGCACGGCAAGGATCGGCTTGTCAGCTTTGATCAGCGTTTCACCGATCGCGTCGCGCATGTTCGGGAAGATAATATGGCTCGGCGTGCTCAGCACGATCACATCGGCGGCGCTCGCCGCCTGGCGGGTAGCTTGTGTGAAATCACCGGCTTGCTTGCGCCATTCATAGTGGACCCCCGATGCGGCGACTCGTTGTTTCGCGGGCGCGTGGTCCTGGCGTATCAGCGTGTCCATCACCGCCGGACTGAACCCCGGCTCGTAGGGCGGCATGGGCGGGATATGAAGCTCAAGACAATCGAGCCGACCATGCATCGCGCGCGTCAGATCGATTGCGGCCTGCAGCCTTGAGGATTCGCCAACGTCGTCATGGACGACAACCAGAACGTTTCGCATATCGTCCTCCCAGTTCGATAGAAGCTTTGTGACCCGAGCGTGTCGCGCAGCCCGTGAAATTGCTGCTCAAGCCAGCGCCATGGCGGACGCGGGCGTGACACTTGCCGACGATCCCATAGCTAGATCAAGCACCACCCGGCCCTCGATCGCGCCGCGGCGCATTCGGGCGAAGACCTCGTTGATGCTTTCCAGCGACGCCGTTTCGACGATGGCGCGAACCTTTCCTCGAGCCGCGAAATCGAGCGATTCCTGGAGGTCTAGCCGTGTACCAACAATCGAGCCGCGAACCGTTATGCCATTGAGCACCGTGTCGAAAATCGACAGTGGGAAATCACCGGGCGGCAGACCGTTGAGCGACACGGTCCCGCCCCGCCGCGCCATGCCCAGGGCCTGCGCAAAAGCCTTGGTGGACACTGCGGTCACCAGCACGCCCTGCGCACCGCCGATTGCCTTGCGAACGAAGGCTGCTGGTTCGGTCGTGGCTGCGTTGACCGTCAGCGCGGCGCCGAGCCGCTCAGCGAGCTGTAGTTTTGCGTCATCGACGTCGACCGCGACGACATTGAGCCCCATCGCGACGGCATATTGGACCGCCATATGGCCAAGGCCACCAATCCCCGAAATGGCCACCCAATCGCCGGCCTTGGTATCGGTGACCTTGAGGCCCTTATAGACTGTGACGCCCGCACAGAGAACCGGCGCGATCTCCTGAAAAGACACCTTGTCCGGAAGATGGCCGACATAGTTCGGGTCAGCGATGACATAATCGGCAAAGCTGCCGTTGACCGAATAGCCGGTGTTCTGCTGCTCGTGGCACAGGGTCTCC
>CAYOZY010000258.1:0-3139 GCA_964408525.1 uncultured Sphingobium sp.
CCACGGTCAGGTGGCCGATGTCATCCTCGTCGTGGTGGATCGCGAATGTGGGGAGGTAGAGCGCGCCGCGTTGAAAGGAAAATGGCCGTCCGTCGAATTTCTGTTCAACCCGGCCAATCTGGGGCTTACAGCCTCGCTCAATGTCGGGCTGGATCGGCTGGCTGAGCTGGAGGCCGACATTGTTTTTCGCGCCGACGACGACGATCATTCGATGCCGCAGCGCTTCGAAAAACAGCTCGCCTGCTTCGACGAAACGGGCGCCGATCTGGTTGCCGCTTGGGTCGAAAGCGAAAATGCGCAAGGCGGGCGTTTCACCGAGAAATGTCCCTCGGCGCATGACGAGATCGTGCGGGCGCTTACGACCCATCGCAATGTGCTGGTCCATCCCACGCTCGCCTTCCGCCGCGAGGCGATAGGGCGCATCGGCAACTATGACACGACCTTTGTCAACGCGCAGGATTATGCGCTCTATCTTGCGGCAGTGCGCGCCGGGCTGCGCTTTGCCGCTGTCGCGGAGCCGCTGGTGCGCCGCCATTATTATGCGGGCAACATCACGGTGCGGCGGCGCATGAACCAGATGATGTATAGCTGCGCCGCGCGGTGCGTGCATCATGCGGCGACGGGCGATCGCGGCGCGTTCCTGCGGGCGCTCCGGCAATATGCGCTGCTCGCGGCGACGCCGATGTGGGCGCGCTCGCTTCGCCGCTCCCTGCGCGGAATGATGCGCCGTGGTGTGAAGGCGGAAAGGGGGCACGATGAGTGAGGCGCGGGACAAGATCGGTTTTGTCGAGATGTGGCGGGGCATCGCCATCATCACCGTGGTCTGGCATCACTATACCGCGCGTATCCCCTATAGCGTGATGGGTGCCGATCATCCCGCAGCCGTGTCGCTGCCTCTCGGCAAGATCGGCGTGCTGATTTTCTTCGTCATTTCCGGCTATCTGATCGCCGCTTCTTTGCGCAAGTCGCCCGATCTTGCGAGCTTTTATGCCAAGCGGATTTCCCGCATATGGCCGCTGTTCATCGCTGCGACATTGTTCGTGACGCTGGCGATGCAGTTTCTCGATCCGCCAGTTGTGATGAGGGGTCAGGACGCCTTTTATTCGGAGGAGAGGCACTGGTATGATGTGATCGGCAGCCTCTTCTTTCTGGCCGATTTCGGGTTTCAATGGGCCGATGGCGCCTATTGGTCGATTCTGGTCGAGCTGAAATTCTATGCACTTGTCGGCCTGTTCGCTGCGGCCAGTCCGAAACATTTCGACCGCTGGTTTGCCTTGCTCGCACTATGCGTTTCCGGCCCGCAGATTTTGATCGAGATCCTCATGCCGGACCGTTTCGGCGGCATGATTCAGATGGCGAACGGGCTTCTCATCGCGCGCTATTTGCCCTTTTTCGCGGTGGGCATCCTGCTTTATTCGCGTCGGTTCGATGGTTTGATAACGGCTTGCATCATGATCGTCGTGGCGCGCCTGTTCCTTGTCGGTTCCGAAGTGGCTGGCCTTTCCGCCCCTGTCCTGTTGCGCTTCATGGCCATATTCGGCGTGATAGTGGCGATCGACGGGGTTTTGCTGGGCGGGCGGATGTTCCGGTTCGTGGGCAGATACAGCTATTCGCTCTATCTGTTCCACCAGATGATCGGTCTTTCGCTCATCAAACTGTTCGTTCCCCATATGCCCTTCGATGCGGCGATTATCGTTGCGTTCGCGCTGGTGATGGCGCTTGCGGTCGCGATGTCCGAAGGGTTCGAATGGCGTTTCCGGCGGTATTTCAATGCGCCGTTACACGCCCTGTTCTCGCGAGTGGGGCTGGGCCGCTTTGCTGTCTCGCCCGGCGCGTCGGGCACGCCTCCTTCGCCCGAACGGCGGCGGCCCGCATGAACGGCGCGATTGAACCTCGTCGGTCGGCCTGATGTCCACGCAACAGGCCCGAATATACCGGCTTCAGAGTTTGCGCTTCCTCGCAGCGTTTCTGGTGATGTGGGGCCATATATTGATGGATCGAGAAACCCATGCTGCGTGCGGGAAGCAGATTATACGCTTCGATGCGTTTCCGCGCTGCGGATCAGGAATGAAAGAGGCGCCCGGTCACGCGACCGGACGCCCCCCCCTGATGCAAAAAATATATCGAGCCGTCAGATAAGGACGATGTCGCCCGCGGTGATGACCGTAGGCGGGTTTTCGTTGAAGGAGGCGATAGCGATCGCGTCCGATCCCGCTCCATCTGCGTCATAATAGAGAATCTGCGTTGTTTCGTTATAGACGAACTGCGCGTGACCGAGCGATGCGGAGACACCTGAGCCGGTGATCGTTTCGAAACCGGCGTTGATGTCATAGCCGTCCGCCGCCTTGAAAACGAGCTGATCGACGCCGCTCTCGAAGCCGCGTACGCGATCATATCCGTTTGCCGCGCCCGCCGCCTCGAACAGCACCTTGTCTGCGCCCGCGCCGAGCGTTATGTCGTCATCGCCTGCGCGACCGCGCACGGTGTCGTCGCCGCCATTGGCCTTGATCTTGTTGTTGTCGGCATTGCCGCTCAATATGTCGTCGAACGCGGTGCCGTCGATATTCTCGATATTGCGGATGGCGTCGAGGCCATAGCCGGTATTCTGCCTGGCGGTGATCGACAGGTCGACGGTCACGCCATGGCCGCCCAGCGACGCTTCCTGCCCGAAAGTGATGATGTCGATGCCATCGCCGCCATCGATGATGTCGTTGCCGTCGCCACCGTCGAGAATATCGTCTCCGCCATTGCCGTACATCGAGTCATTGCCCGCATAGCCATGGAGACTGTTGCTGCCGCTGTTTCCCTTGATCGTGTTGTCGAGATCGTTACCCGAACCGTTGCTCCGGCCCGCGGAATCGACCGCCGCGCCTTCGGCGATGGTCAGGCGCTCGACATTGGCGCCGATGCGGTAATTGGCGAGGTAGGAGACGACTGTGTCGATGCCTTCGTTGCCGAACTCGATGACGACATCGCCGATATCCTCGACATAATAGGTGTCGTTGCCGTCGCCGCCTTCCATATAGTCATCGCCGTCGCCGCCGGCGATCTGGTCGTTGCCGTTGCCGCCGAACAGAGTGTCGCCGCCGTTGCCGCCGTAAAGAACATCGTTGCCGTCGCCGCCGTTCAGCGTGTCGTC
>CAYOZY010000259.1:0-3135 GCA_964408525.1 uncultured Sphingobium sp.
TCCGCAGGTCCGGCGTCTGGCCCAGCGCCGTGCGCTGATGCGCAGATCGCGATCCAGGCAGGGCGCTTTCGTGATGCTCGGCATGCGGTTGCGCGCTATATCGAGCTTCGAGGCCGTACGACGGCTGCGATCATGGTGCTGGGGGCGATCTTCTCGCGGCAAAGTCGGCCCCGAGAAGCGGTTGGGCTTTTGCGTGAGGCCATAGCTCGCGCTCCCGATATGAGCGAAGCGCAGACGACATTGGCGGCACAGCTCTTCATGCTGGGAGCCGCGGATGACGCGGTTGCGTTGCTCGACGACGTGATCGCGCGCAATCCGGCCAATATGGCCGCTGCGCGTCAACGCATGTGGGGGCTTGCCAATACCGGCGATTATCGGGGAGCGAAGAAAGCGTGCGAAAGGCTCCTCGCGCAAAACCCGGCCGAGGCTGGCCTGTGGCTTTCCTATGGAAATCTGCTCAAGGCAGAGTCGACCGGAGATGCCGCAAGTGCAGCTTTCCGGCGTGCGCTCTCACTGCAGCCGGATTGGGGCGAGCCGTGGTGGTCGTTGGCCAATCTCAAGACCGATTGTCTAAAGGCGGCGGACATCGCTGAAATGAACAGCGCGCTTGTGTCCCGATTGGATAACCCCGCCGATCGAGTCCCAGTTCACTTTGCCCTCGGCAAGGCGCTGCAGAACGTCGGGCGGTATGAGGAATCCTTTCGGCACCTTGAGGAAGGTAATCGGCTATATCGGTTGGGGCTGGGTGCACTGCCTTCCATCGGTGCGGAGGTGGAGGCTGCGAAGGATTTGACGACATCCGCGTTTATGGCGGCTCGATCTGCCGAAGGCTTGTCTGCGCCAGACCCCATCTTCATCGTTGGCATGCCACGTTCGGGCACCACCCTGGTGGAGCAGATCCTGGCCAGTCACTCGACAGTAGAGGCTACGGCGGAGCTGCCGTATATTTCCACCATCGTGCACGGGTTGATGGCGGAACACGAAGTACACGGGCCGACCGGATATGCCGATATGCTTGCTCGCCTCGATCCGGATCGTCTTGCCAAAATTGGCGAGGATTATCTGCAGCGTGCCGCCGTGCATCGGCGAGAAGGCAAGCCCCGATTTGTTGATAAGATGCCGAGCAACTGGCGCTACATCGCTTTCATTCGGCTTGTCCTTCCGCAAGCAAGAATAGTGGACGTCCGCCGCAGCGCAGTTGACTGTTGCTTCTCGAACTATGAGCAGCTGTTCGGTGGCGGGCATGAGTTCGCCTATTCGTTGACCGATCTTGGGCATCACTATCGCGCCTATGTCGGCTCGCTCGATCACGCGATGCGCTGGGCGGAAGGTAAGCTAACCCGCCTGTCGCATAGTGCGTTGGTGCGCGATCCCGAAGCGACGATTCGTCAATTGCTGAATTCTCTGGACCTGCGGTTCGAGCCGGGATGTTTGCGATTTTACGAAGGCGATCGTCCGGTCACAACGCCCAGCGCGCAACAGGTCCGACATCCTGTAAATAGCCTGGGCATGGGGCGCTGGCGACCTTACGGTCCCTGGTTGCAGCCTCTCATGGATGCGCTTGGCGATCTCGCGCGGGAAGACGTTGGCGTCGCACACCACTGACCGCCGATCGGATGTTACCCAACGCGCAAGCGAGTCGCGCAGCTCTCGCAAGCCATTCGCCTTCGCTCGTTAGCTTGCGCTCGCGGGGCATCGGCCTCCCGCTAGCTGTCAGCCCCCGATACCGGGCGCATCCGCTTTGAGTCCCTGCTTCGTTGGTTTGTGGCATCCCTTCATGCCCTGCTTGTTGACTGTCCAACAAGTCAGTATTGACAACGGTAGATGCGATCGAACAAAAATGGTTCGCTGCAAACGATGCAGGCGAGCCGGGACGGCGACAGGGAAACAACGGGAATGAGGCTACCGGACACACTATCCGCCGCACCGTATGGGTTCGCGTGTGGGACGGTCGGTGCCCTGCAGGAGGCCGCGTCTCGTCGCGTGATGTCGGATCGTCCGTCCTTCCCCATGTCGTTTTCGAACTAGGAGGACGGCGTTGACGGCCTCGACCCGGACCGGCACGCTGAATGTCATGAGCACCAGCGGCGCCAAGTCGAAGAGCAAGACTCCATCAGCGCGTTCGCGGACGCGCAACCACAAAGCGCGCGCGCGCGAGGAATCCATTGAGCGCATCCTCGACGCGGCCGAAGAATTGTTCGCCGAGTTCGGCTATCACGGGTTCACGCTCAAGGACGTCGCCGCGCGCGTCGGGGTCAGCGCCACCCTCATCCATTACCATTTTAATGGGAAGGAGAGCATCTTCGAAGCGGTATGGGCGCGCAAGGTTCCGGCCTCCACGCAAAACCGGTTGGAGGCGCTGCGTCGCTATGCCGAGGAAGCGGGTGACGACGTGACGGTCGAAGGCGCGCTCAACGCGTGGATCGACCCCGACCTCCAACTTCATCTGGAGGACACGGACTATTGGGCGGCGATCGGCAAGATCAGCGCCCAGGCCAACAGCGCCGCCGGCTGGGGGGCGGCGAAAATGACCAGTTATTTCAACCCGGTCGGTCTGGCGCTGGTCGAACTCCTCAAGAAAGCGATGCCCGACTGCGATGAAGAGACGATCTTCTGGGGATTTCATTTCCTGTCCGGCGCGATGACTCACAACATGGCGCGCACCGGACGGTTGGATGAACTGTCGCACGGGCTTTGCTCTTCCAATGATTTCGCGTCGATCCGAAAGCACATGGTGACGTTCATGGCCGCCGGATTCAAAGCCATCTGCGCCGCATCCAAGACCGGAAGATAGAGACAAGCCGATCTCTTCCACCACGGCCATTTCGACCTGGCCGCGGTCGATCGGCGGCGTCTCGCGCGGCCAAGGGAGTCCGGCGCGGCGGCTATGTCGCGTCCGATCGAGGAGTGGAGATGACCGGCACGTTGAAGGCATTGTTCGATCTGTCGGGACGTGTGGCGATCGTCACCGGCGGTTCACGGGGGCTTGGGTTGCAGATCGCCACCGCACTCGGCGAATTCGGCGCAACATTGGTATTGGTGGCCCGCAAGCAGCCGGATCTGGATCGCGCGGTCGACGAACTGCGCGCTGCGGGCTGCTCGGCAGTCGGCTTCGCCGCCGACCTCGGCAAATCC
>CAYOZY010000260.1:0-3124 GCA_964408525.1 uncultured Sphingobium sp.
TACCAGTACGACGGTTTAGCAAACCGTTGGTTTCAGCCACTCACCCACGTCTCCGCACGAGCCTGCGCGGCGGACAAGCGCCCGCCCCGGTGATGCTGAGCGACGGGCTATAGCGGGGGCATGCGGGCTTGGCAACGGCGCTTTTGGGTCTATATGCCGCTTTTCTCGCAGCGTCATTTTCGCGGAGCGACGCGCGCGGGTTCAGCCCGCCGTACGCGGTCGGGCCTGCGCATAGCTGCCCAATATCCGCACCCATTTGGTGTGGAAGCGCAACTCCTCAAGCGCCCGATCGACCGCCGGATCGCCGGGCATGCCCTCGATGTCGGCATAGAACTCGGTCGCGGAGAAACTCGCGCCGCGCTGATAGCTTTCGAGCTTGGTCATGTTGACGCCGTTGGTGGCAAAGCCGCCCATCGCCTTGTAAAGCGCGGCAGGAATATTCTTCACTTCGAACAGGAACGTTGTCATTATCGGCACGCCGGACGCTGGCACGGTCGGATCGCGCGCGAGCACGACGAAGCGGGTCATGTTGTCATGACTGTCCTCGATGTCATGGGCGACAATGGTCAGGCCATAAAGTTCGGCGGCGAGGGCAGGGGCGATCGCCGCGGTTCCCGGCTCGCGATTTTCCGCCACCAGAGCCGCCGCGCCCGCCGTATCGGCATAAGCGACCGGGCGGATAGCATGCGCGCGCAGATATTTCCTGCACTGGCCCAGGGCCTGCACATGGCTGATCGCCTGCGTTACCGGCGAATCGCATGCCGTCATCAGGGCGTGATGAATGGGCAGGAAGGTCTCGTCGACGATCGACAGCCCCGATTCGGGCAGCAGGAAATGCATGTCGGCGACGCGCCCGTGCAGCGAATTTTCGATGGGGATGATGGCGCGCGCGGCCCGGCCTTCCCTGACCGCGTCGAGAGCATCCTCGAACGAGAAGCAGGGAAGCGGAATCGCCTCCGCATCGTAAGCGATCATCGCCCGGTGTGAATTCGCGCCGGGTGCGCCCTGAAAGGCGATAGTCCGGTCAGGCGCAGCTTCGGCCTCGGCGAACATCTTTGCGACAAGCGTGCGGGCGGGGAGGGGATAGCTTTCCATATCGGATCGAACAGTTAGGCGTTGGCATGCGCCCTTGCAAGCGCCGCTTGCGCCCCCGCGCGAACAACATACAAGCAGCGCTTGCACAGTCGCGATTGGGACATTATGGCAGCGGCGAAACAGGGGCATGCGCCGGTCGAGGCGCTTTCCTGAAGATTTATGAAGGCCATCAGCTTCGGACGGCCAGAAGGTTCGAAAAGGATTGCGGGCGCTATGGACGATCGTTTCAACACTTTTGCAGGCTGGGCGCTGTTTGCCGGAATCGTCGCGCTGGGCGGCGGCATCGTGTCGAGCAAGCTGTTCCATAGCGAGCGCCCGGAAGAAATGGGCTATGTGATAGAGGGCGTGGAAGCAGACTCCGAGGGCGGAGCGGCAGGCCCGTCGCTCAACACCCTGCTCGCCAGCGCGGACCCGGCCAAGGGCGAGAAGATATTTGCCAAATGCGCCGCCTGCCACACGGCGAATTCGGGCGGTGCGAATGGCATTGGCCCCAATCTGTTCGGCGTGGTCGGCAAGCCCCATGGCGCTCATGCCGGATTTGCCTTCTCGGACGCGCTGAAGTCTGTCCCGGGCAACTGGACGTTCGAGGCTCTCGACGCATGGCTCAAGAGCCCGCGCGATTATGCGCCCGGCACGAAGATGACCTTCGCCGGTCTCGGCAACCCGGAAGATCGCGCGAATCTCATCGCGTGGCTGAACACTCAAGGGTCGAATCTGCCACTTCCCGCCGCCGATGCTCCGGCCGCAGCAGAGGGTGACGATGCCGCCAACGCGACCGAAGCTGCGGATAACGCCGTTGCCAACGAGGCTGCTCCGTCCACGAAATAACGCGACCTTTCGCGCATCAGGCATCATTAACGGCCTCGCCTTGCGGCGGGGCCGTATTGCGTTGGTGCCATGATGATTGCTCGCTTCCCCCGGTCTTTTTGAGTCAGATCAATGTCGCGTCGACTGGAGTCGCGCATAGCTGCCGCCAGTCGGGCGCATGGATGCGCGCCATGGGGGTTGAAAATGACCAGTTTGACACTGAGAGCGGGCCTGTTTCTGGCAATCGCCGTTATCGCGCTTCTGGCTAGTGCCATTGCGGTCGATAGCGGTTTTGCCGTGCATATGGCCATTGCCTGCGCCGCAGCGCTGCTCGCCTGCTGGGCGAGTATCAGCAAGGCCGACTATGGCGCGCTGGTGCGAGGGGCGCTGCCGGTGCCCGATGCCGGGAAATATGATGACGATCCGGTGCGCTGGGGCGTCATCGCCACGGTGTTCTGGGGTATGGCGGGTTTTCTGGCGGGGCTTTTCATCGCCTTGCAGCTTGCCTACCCCGTGCTCAATCTGGGCTTCGAATATACGACCTTCGGGCGCCTGCGGCCGCTTCACACATCGGCGGTGATTTTCGCATTCGGCGGTAATGCACTGTTGGCAAGCAGCTTTTATGTGGTGCAACGCACCTGCCGCGCGCGGCTTGCGCTGCCCGGTCTCGCGCGGTTCGTGTTCTGGGGTTATCAGCTTTTCATCGTGCTCGCCGCGACTGGCTATCTGCTCGGCATCACCGAGGCGCGCGAATATGCCGAACCCGAATGGTATGTCGACCTCTGGCTCACCGTCGTCTGGGTCGCCTATCTCGTGGTGTTCGTGGCGACGATCCTGAAGCGCAGCGAGCCGCATATCCATGTGGCGAACTGGTTCTACCTCAGCTTCATCCTGACGGTCGCGATGCTGCATCTGATCAACAACCTGTCGCTGCCGGTCAGTCTGGTCGGTTCGAAGAGCTACGCCGCTTTCGCTGGGGTTCAGGACGCGCTGACCCAGTGGTGGTATGCGCATAATGCCGTGGGTTTCTTCCTCACCGCCGGCTTCCTCGCAATGATGTACTATTTCGTGCCCAAGCAGGCGGAGCGACCGATCTACAGCTATCGCCTGTCGATCATCCACTTCTGGTCGCTGATCTTCCTCTATATCTGGGCCGGTCCGCATCATCTCCTCTACACCGCGCTGCCCGACTGGGCGCAGACGCTGGGCATGGTGTTCTCGG
>CAYOZY010000261.1:0-3118 GCA_964408525.1 uncultured Sphingobium sp.
ACGTCCACATGTTCGTCGAAATCCCGCCGCACGTCTCGGTCAGCGACTTCGTGCGCCGGGCCAAGGGGCGCTCATCCCGCAAGATCCAACAGGAATTCGAGCACATCCGCAAACGATATTGGGGCCAACGCTTCTGGCAGCGCGGCTACTTCTCGACCACATCCGGCAACATCACCGATGACATCATCATGCGTTACCTCGACCGACATACCCACAAGGACGGCTTCAGCCCCACCGCTTGATCCTACCGGCGTCAGCCGGTCAGTGATTCAGCTATCAGATCCGGGCAATCTGATCACAAATCCCACCCTATAAGCGCCGTTCTCTAAGTACCGTGACGGCTGCCTGGAGAGGTGGAACGGGCGATCCTCCCGCTGGCGCAGCTGTGCCCGGCAAAGCTCATCCGAGAAGAAGGCTGGCAAAGGATCGCGCGTGGTTGGATCTTCGCAGCCCACGCACATTTGATGGGGCGCCATACAGACGGGTCCGGGGCCCGGCTCGTTACTTCGGGAACGGTCCACACGGATAAGTTGACGTGCGCGCGCGAGCCATTCTCGACCCTGTTCCTGAAAGACCGTTTTGGCGGATTGCGCCTACGGCGTCGATCAGTTGACCGGACGCTGCTTCGCGCAAAAGGTCGCGAATATCTGTGTGATGTTCTTCGCGTCGAACGCTATCTCGCGCTGCCGGAGGAAGTTCCGGAAATCGTCTCCAACGAGACCGTGGTCGCGTTGGGGGCTGGGCAGGTTGGCGCGGGCGATCGCACCGAATGCCGAATGCGAGATATGCCCGCTCGAGGGGAAGGAGATAGCCGGTTCCTCGGGCGCCTTTTCCTTGACGGCCGCAGGCGAGGCTTGGGCGAGGGCAGGGGAGGGCTTGCCCTCCTCGGACGGCTCGCGATCGCGCCTGGTCATGCGCAGCAGCGGTTCGGCATCGTCACGCTGTTCGATGTCCAGGGAGTAGCCTGGCAGATCGTTCTCCCGAGCGATCTTGGTCATCTCGAACTTGAAGCGCCGATAATCGCCTTCCGCGCCGGATTTCTCGAAGAGCGTTGGCATCGAGATGGCGAAACCGTCGCTTCCGGCCCCACCCGCATGTTTGCGCGCGACCCGATAGAGCCAGCGTTCGCGCCCGCCTGTGAGCGAGAAATAAGCCGGATCGATGGCGAGCACGCCGCCGTCCATCAACACCCCGTCGTAGAACCATTTCGCGAGGGTAATTCTCATTCCCCGCACGTTTCCGGACCGATCCTTAAGCTGGCTGTGACTGTCGATCCAGGAGAAGGTGGTCTCGACGGCATCTCCTGAGCGGATGTTCGTCTTCACCGTGGTCGATTGGAGCCTGTCGAGGGCATTGCCCAGAAGATCGTAAGCGCGTCCACCAACCTCGCGCTTCAGAGTCTTCAGCATGTCGTATGGGACGACGTGGAGCGTCTGCGGGATGTCGTTGGCACCTCGCCGCTTGTGCTCGATCAAAACTGACGCGCAGTAAATCAGTATGTCGAGGTCGTAGATAGTCGCCAGACCATATTCCGAATTAGCGGAGACATGGACGGTGATCTTACGATCCGGACTGACATAGTCGATCGGCTTGAGTCGCTTGCGCTTCGACAGCGAGAAAAAGGGCCGCTCCATCGTTTCGCGCTGATCCCGAAGAGGAAGCGCAGTCAGCTGAGGGAGAAAGAGGTCTACTTGACCGTCTTCGCGGTGATCCTGTTGCATCTCGTGTCCCGTGGCATCGGTAAAACGCATTTTACCGGGAGCCAACTAATTGAAAATAAAGCGTCAAACTAGATTTTACTCAATTTCGACTGAACTTCGCACTCTCAAGGGCAGGGCGGAGCGCTTCGAGGATCTCGTCGACCGACGCTGTGCCCTTGGGGTTGATGTTGATCGTAATTCCCTTGGCCCGTGTATCAGCAAGAACCTGTCCGATCTCGCGACCCGAGGCGGCGGTGAGGGCCGGCTTGGCACGGGGTACAGGCTTCTTCGACGCCGCGGGAGCCACTGCGGCTGCGGCCAGGCGCTCACAGACCTTGATACCCTCAATCTTGTCGCTTCCAGCGTCCTTCAGCGCCTGTTGCTCGGCACCGAGGGCTATAGCTGCGGCGATGATCGCGTCGCGGTGCTGTTCGTTCTTCAGCAGGGGCGAGAGCCGCATGCCGTGTCGGACCTTGAGGTCTCCGGGCTCGGCGAACGCTGCCACGACCTCGTCCGGCAACTCCGCGAGCTGGAGGAGGTTGTGGAGGTTCTGCTTGGCGATGGCCAAGCGATCGGCCATCTGCGTGCGAACCCCGTTGTAATATGCGTCGACAGCGTGCCTGTAATTGCGCGCACGCTCCAAATCGGTGACGTCCTCGCGCTCTCGATTTTCCAAATCGGCGAGCCGGAAAGCGGCCTCGTCATCGAGCGTCTCGATACGCGCTACGAGCTCGATTTCGCTATGGTTGTTGGCATTCAGCCAGGAAACCGAGAAATGCCGGCGGGTGCCGACGATCAACTCGTAGGGGGTCTCGGCGTTCGGCGTCCGCCGCACCACAACCGGCTCGCGGTTCGTCCCCTCCTCGCGGATGGAATCAATGAGCGAGGCACAGCGTTCGTGGCTCAGCGCCGCATGATCGCGAGCATTGCCCGGCCAGATGGAGCATTCCGAGGGCTTCAGACGGATAGTCGGACGTTTGACCGTGCGGGCGATTTCATCGAACGCAATACCACGCCGCTCCAGGAATGAGGGCGTCGAAGGTTCGTCGACCGGCTTATCGCGATCGACCAGCGCCTCGGCATCCGCGACTTCGGCCACGGACGTGGGGGCAGGGGTCGTGCCGATGCTTTCGATGGCATTCGCCAGTAGGCTGCGACGCCGGCCCCCTGCGCTGCTCATGCCGCCTCCGTCAGTCTGTCGGTGCCGACCTGCGCCATACGCGACGGCCACTGCTTGCAAATATCCTTTTCGATCTCGCGAAACACCATGTTGAGGTTGTCACGGCACCGCGTGTACGTCTGGTGCGACCCATATGGTTTGTTGATTTCGTAGATCGACGACATCGACACCCCGGCGTTCTTGATGGCTGCGGTCGGGGGGCGCGGCGGGGGCGGGGGCGGGGCCGCGTCGGGCGGGG
>CAYOZY010000262.1:0-3077 GCA_964408525.1 uncultured Sphingobium sp.
ACCCGGCTTCCCGGCGTCGGCCGCAAGACCGCCAATGTCGTGATGAACACCGCATTCGGCGCCGAGACCTTCGCGGTCGACACCCACATCTTCCGCGTCGGCAACCGCACCGGCCTTGCCCCCGGCAAAACGCCTCTCGCTGTCGAAAAGAAGCTCGACAAGGCGACTCCAGCCCCCTTTCGCCGCGACGCGCACCACTGGCTTATCCTGCACGGGCGCTATGTCTGCAAGGCGCGGCGGCCGGAATGTTGGCGCTGTCCCTTGACCGACCTTTGCCGCTTCAAATCCAAAACGCCCGCGCCAAAGGCCTGAGCGTGAAATTGTCAGCTACGGTTCAGACTTTGTGCGATAGTGTAAAGCGCCAGAGAGGAGCATTGTCATGACGAAGCCTTCATTCCGCCTGCTCACCACCGCCGCACTTGCGCTCTCCGTTTCAACCAGCGCCCTTCCTGCCGCCGCGAAGGACAAGAAGCCTGACGATCTGGTCGCCGTGGGCGAGCCGGTCGACTGCGTCACGCCGCACACTGTCCGCTCCACCCATGTGCGCGACGATCAGACCATCGATTTTGAAATGACCGGCGGCACTGTCTATCGCAACACCCTGCCCTATAAATGCCCCGGCCTCGGCTTCGAGGAGAGGTTTTCCTACAAGCTCAGCACCAGCCAGCTTTGCTCGGTGGATATCATCCATGTTCTGCAAAGCTTTGGCGGCGGGCTGAGCGAGGGCGCGGCCTGCGGCCTCGGCAAGTTCCAGAAGATGGAAAAAGCCAAGAAGTAACCGCTGCGCCGCCACTATTGGGGCAAGGCGAAGGAGAATATTCGCCCGCGCTCATATTTGCGGCTGGCGCAGGCTCTTGGGCTTTGCTAAGCGCGCTTGCGCGGATGGCGAACCCGTCCGCCTGCGCACCCATAGCTCAGCTGGATAGAGCGCTGCCCTCCGAAGGCAGAGGCCAGAGGTTCGAATCCTCTTGGGTGCGCCACTTTCATTGTCGGATCCTTGCCAACCGCGACAATCGGACCAGACGCCAAAATTGCATGATTTTCTTCCGGCGGAAGCGAATTTTTTACGTTCGGCTCTCTATAAAAAGCACATGACCGAAGGAAATATGCTGAGCATCGATCGTCTTATCGAAGAACATGAAGCGAAGGACGATATGGCCCAAATGCTGATGGAGCTTGTCTGCTCCAGCGAGCCCAAGACCTATGAGGCATTCTCCCTGCTCCGCCGTCTGGCGGCATGTCTGGACGAGCATCTGGCCGGTGAAGCCGGGTTCCTCTATAGCGATCACCTCCGCGCCAGCCCCGCGAGGCTGGAGGAAGAGGTTCTCGCCTTTGAAGAGGCTTTCGAGGACCTGAAGCAGGAGTGGTCCACCTATCTCCACGAATGGACGCCGGACAATATCGAGCTGGACTGGCGCAATTTCGATCATACGACACAATGGATCATGAGGCGTCTGCGCACGCGCATCGCACAGGAGAACGACATTCTCTATCCGCTGGCGCTGCATTATGGGCGCATCAGGCTGCGCGACCCATCCTCCGCCGGGCCGAAGCCCGCCTTCAGCGCGACCGGAGCCTATATCTGAGCGAACCGGTCAGCCGAGAATGAAATCCACTGCCGCTCGCGCGTGAATGGACGTAGAATCGTAAATCGGCAGCACATTCGCCCGCACATCGACCACCATTTCCAGCTCGGTGCAGGCCAGCACCACGGCCTGCACCTGCTGCTTTGCGATATCGGTCAGCTCGGATTTCATGAAGCGCTCGGATTCGCGCGTTACCTTGCCGAGGATCAGCTCGTCATAGACGATCCGGTCGACCTGTTCGGCCAGCTCCATATCGGGTGGCAACAGCGAAACGCCATAGGACACCAACCGCTGGCGATAGAATTTTTCGGTCATCACGTTGCGCGTGCCCACCAGCGCGGCCGTCTTTATCTCGTCGGCCTGCATCTTCGCGCCAACGGCTTCGGCGATGTGGATGATGGGTATGCTGACTGCCTCGACGATGCGATCATGGATCACATGCATGCTGTTGGCGCAGATGATGAGGCCTTCCGCGCGCGAAGCCTCCAGCCTGCGGGCTGCGCCGATAAGGTGCGCGCTCGCGCAATCCCAGTCCTCTGCGGTCGCGCACCGCGCCACTTCCGCGAAATCCAGGCTTTCGATCGCCAGCGGCGCGCTGTGCAACCCGCCTGCCCGCTTCGCCACCGCTTCATTGATGATCTGATAGTAGCGCGCGGTTGAACCCCAGCTCAGGCCGCCGATCAATCCGAGTTTCTTCATGCCATATCCCATGGCCACCATGCCGGAAAGGCGGCGACTCTCAAGCCGACTCTTAGAGCGTCATGCATGATTGACAAGCGCTGGCCTTCTTGGCTTCAGGCACCCTGGGGTGCGGCGCCGCCGAGCTTGCCCCTGCCCCGCCTGCCCGCGCGCGGAATGGACGTGCCGACCACGGGGATCGGGCTGGGCTTGATCTTCGTGCCGTCGTCGCGGGTGATCTCGCCCTTGTCGAGCAGCGTCTTGATCTCATCGCCCGAAAGCGTTTCATATTCGAGCAGCGCATTGGCCAGCAGATGCAGTTGCGCCTCGAAATCGGTCAGCAGCTTTTTCGCGCGATCATAGCCGGTATCGACGATGCGGCGGATTTCCTTGTCGATCTTCTTCGCCGTTTCGTCGGACATGTGGACGCGCTGGCTCTGCGAATAGCCGAGGAATGTCTCGCCCTGCGGCTCTTCATATTGCAGCGGACCAAGCTCGTCCGACATGCCCCATTGCGTCACCATGTCGCGCGCCAGCTTGGTGGCATATTGAATATCGCCCGAAGCGCCCGATGACACCTTGTCATAGCCGAAGATGATCTCCTCGGCGACGCGCCCGCCCATGGAAACCGCCAGATTCGCATACATCTTGTCGCGGTGATAGCTGTAATTGTCCCGCTCCGGCAGGCGCATGACCATGCCCAGCGCGCGCCCGCGCGGGATGATGGTCGCCTTGTGAATCGGGTCCGAGGCCGGTTCGTGCACCGCAACGATGGCATGACCCGCCTCATGATAGGCAGTCATTTTCTTCTCG
>CAYOZY010000263.1:0-3035 GCA_964408525.1 uncultured Sphingobium sp.
AAGGCGGCGCAAAGACAAGCCGCTATCTATGGCAAAGTCGCGCCGGGTCAAGAGCTTTATCGACCTTCGGCAGGTCATGGAGCGGATGCGCCGTCCCCCGTAAGCGTCAGTCGATGCCCAGCGCCGCTATCAGATGGGATCGGCTTTCTTGGAACCAGCGCTGCACGACAGCGGCGCCTTCGTCCGACAGAGCGATGAAGATGCGTCGCCCGTCGCTGGGGTCGGCCTGCCGCTGCAATAGCCCGCGTTCGGTCAACTGCCGTATCCACCGCAGCGCCGTGGTGGGCGGCACAGCAGCGGCAATGCAAAGGCTGGATACCGAGACACGCGTCTGTTCGAGGCGCGCGGCCATCAGGTCGAGCATGATATCCCACGCCGGATCGGCGAACAGATCGGCCGCGACAATATGTTCGCGCAACCTCCGCGCGCGCAGCATCGCGCGGACATTATGGCCACCGATAGGCGAGCCTTCCGCCATCCCTTCGCCGGGAGGAGGAGGATAGCTGCGAGCGGGAGACCGGAACACGCCACCGCCACTCTCCGTCGGCCACCGCCGCATTTCGTCCGGCACCCGGTTCTGCACCAATGCCTCGATCGTCCGGTTCAGCCGGACGAGCTGGTCGCTCAGCCGCTCGAATTGCGCGGTATCACCGTCCTGCCCGATGTCGCTCAGGCGGTTCCTCAGGCGTTCGGGCCGATGCGCCGCTGCAAGCGCAGTAACGATGTCCTCGATCGAGGGGCGGCACAGCAGGATGGAGTTTTCCGCCTGCACCGCGGCATGAGCAACATCCAGCCCGTCCATGTCGGTGATGACGATGAGCCGGGTTCCGTGGCTGGCGGCCATCATGTCAAGCCGGACCAGAAGCGCCTCGATGCCCGGCTCAGACCCGCTACAGGCGATCAGGACGACATCCAGATCGGCAAGTCGCGATAGTCGCGCGAAGGCCTCGCTGACGGATACGGCATCCAGTATCCGGTAGCCCAGCGCCTGCGCGAGCCGCGAGCAATGCGCCGCCGGCGCTCCCGGACCGTCATTGTCGGCGAGAATCAGCAGCGAAGTGCGCTCCGCCTCATGAAAAAACGCGTTCCAGTCGAGTGCGGAAGCGTTGAAGGCCGGGCTCCCGTCGTGAGTGCCGTGGGCATGGTGGATATTCGACATGATATTGAAATCGTTCATGGCGGTTAGCCCCCCTTCACCGGTGCATTTGTCAAAGCGTCTGTTGTGCGGAAAATCTTCGCGCCAATATGGCTGAAAAGTTCGATTCTGCTCCGGGACTTATATCCATAACGGAGAAATATCGCCCGACTCGAGGCGGGCCACCGCTCCATCGCCTCGCTTCCGGCGCTTCCCGCATGTCCATCGTCTGAGAATCTCTGGCTTTCAGGGGGTGCATACATATCCGTTCCGGATCAGAAACCGGGGCAGTGTTGTCTCCATTTTCGTGGGTTTGCCCCTGTTTCATCCCATCGCCCTCTGGCTCCATTCGACATTATGTTCCTTATATGTTCTATTTTGCGCCGAGTCCAGCCAACAAATGCACTGCCGCATCTTGGCGCAAACTCGCGCACCGCTTGCCTCTTTCCAGCTTCCCCACAATTGCCTAAGGCCGGTCGCGATGACAGGCTTCACCACCCCGGCAACCCCTCCGTCGCCCTTCTGTATCGGGGAGGAACTGGCGCGCTTCGAGGCAGCCCTGCGCGGCAGCGGCAGCGCGACGGCGATGCTAACCCGCTGGATTGCAGGACGAATTGGCAGGGACGATGTCAGCCTGACCGCGCATGTGCGCTCGATCGTGCCGGGCGCACTCTCGCCCGCTATGCTTGAGCGGCTGGAGGTGCGCGATGCGCGGGATGTCGCCTATCGGCGGGTATGGCTTACCGATGCCGGCCGCGTCTATTCCATCGCTGAGAACTGGTATGTCCCTGCGCGCCTGTCGCCGGAGATGAACGCGCGGCTGACGACCGATGCAGCACCGTTCGGCAGGGTGGTCGAGCCGCTTGAGCCGGTGCGCGAGACGCTGTTTTCACAATGGCTTTGGTCGCCCGCGAGCGACGGCGAAGGCGAAGGCGATGGCGTGCCGGCACGGATGCCGCCCGCGATGCTCCGCCATGCGGCTCTGGTGCGCGCACAATCGGGCGCGACCATCTGCGAAGTGAACGAGCTGTATACGCGCAATATTGTGAGCCAGCCGCAAGGGTAGAGCAATTTCCAGTCAAATGGTATCATTTGACGATTCAGAAATTGCGGTAAAACAATGATATAGAGCGGTCGATCTGATCCTATCAGATCGAAAAACGCTCTAGCGCTGTATCCCTTATTGCGTGTCGATCGGCCAGCGCGTCTGGGTTGCGCGCGCACCAAGGTCGGCCAGATCATGATTGGGGCTGCCGACTCGGGTAAGCGAGACGTTGCCGTCCGACGCCAGATCTTCCTCCCAGGGCGTCTCGCGCCGGTCCGGCTTGCGGTCGCGATACGTCTGGTCGCGGACCCGCTTCATGCGCCGCCAAAGGAATACCATCGCGACAAAGGGAAAGATCAGCGCGCCAAGAGTGAACAAAAAAGCCCCGAAACCGCTCATATCCCGCCTCCTCGCAAATTATTCCGCCGCTTCCGCCTTTTCCCGCTGCAACAATGGCTTGAGATAATGGCCGGTGTAGCTCCTTGGCTCCTTCACCACCTGTTCCGGCGTGCCCTCGGCCACGATCTCGCCGCCCTTGACGCCGCCCTCCGGGCCGAGGTCGATGATCCAGTCCGCCGTCTTGATGACGTCGAGATTATGCTCGATCACGACGACGCTGTTGCCCTGATCGACCAGCGCGTGGAGCACCTCCAGCAGCTTGCGCACATCCTCGAAATGCAGCCCGGTGGTCGGCTCGTCCAGTATATAGAGCGTGTTGCCGGTGGCGCGGCGGGACAGCTCCTTGGCGAGCTTCACCCGCTGCGCCTCGCCGCCCGACAGCGTCGTCGCCTGCTGCCCGACCTTGACATAGCCGAGGCCGACTTCAGCCAGCATCGCCATCTTGTCGCGGATCGC
>CAYOZY010000264.1:0-3008 GCA_964408525.1 uncultured Sphingobium sp.
CGTTTTGTCTCTCGTTTATAATGACCCAGCGGGTATGTCTCAGAAACCCCCGGGGCCCCCTTTGGCCCCCAAAGTTTGACACGAGGCACCATCCGCTAACCCATTCGTTGCAGATTGTTTTGTTGCTTTTATTCTTTTATTTCTCGCATGTTTCATTGCGCCTGCGGGATAGAACGGGTGGGCTTCCATGAAGAAGAAATGAACCCACGCGCACGACTCACGACAAGGAGGGTCTTGCGGGGGATGACAGGGTCCCCAATGGACTGTGGTTCTACAGGGGCGGTGGGCGGCGGCGTTCTGGTTGAGAGCATTGGGATAGTCAAACTCCCCGCTAAAATATGCGAGGGCACGGGGCGTCAAGCGGTCTGTTTTTTTTCTTACTCCCTCTCTTCTCTCAGATGGGTACACGACGGACGGGCCGAGAACAAACAAAAGAGTCATTTTTTCTGAGCCTCATGTTTTTTTTGGGTTGGCCTTTGGTTTCCACTTCTTCACTTCTCTGTTGCATAGCTACTTTTGGATTGGTCTTTCTCTTTCTTCTCTTCTTCTCCACAACACTGTCATCTTTTACTAGAAAGCATTTACAGGATAGCGGCGGGCTCGGGCGGTTCTCGCGGGGGATAGACGGGGACCTGGAACGGGGTGGGCAAGAAACGGCCGCTTGTGAATTCGACGCAAGAAAAAAACAGGAATATACTACAGTAACAAGAACTTCCTTTGCTGCATTATTAATCGCCCTCGCGTGACTGATGACTGATGGTCTTTTTGTCGTGAGTGTCGAGGGCAAGCGACGGCGCCAGACGCAGGTGGCGTCATTGTTCTCGACTCGTTTGCGCGAGCGAACCAAGTTTGGTGCTGGGGGGAGCCCTGCGACCCTGGGTGCTGTCCTGTCCGGCCCCCTTGGCGATGCGGTGGGCTGGCGAAGACGCATCGGAACAGCAGCTTTTGAAAGTGAAGGGGGTGGGCCCCCCTGGACTGGAGAGAGGGGAGCATTTACAGGCAATCGCCTTGGACTGACGGGTGCGCGCGCGGTGCGTGCGGACCGCGGCTGGCTTGGCCCGTCAGTGACCCGACTGCAACATGGCTTGTGACGCAGCGCAAGCACATTCGTTCGTTTCTGGAATTGAGTCACTAGACCCGGAATCTCGCGGTGCCACGAAGCGTCGCAATACCGCTTTGCTCTCCATGTATGCGTCGTCACAGTTGGGACGTGGCGGCGTGAATACGAAGCAGCAGCTATCGAGGCTTCAAGAACAGCAGCCTGCCGCGATCATGCTGGGCACAGCGGCATGGCGCCTGGTGCACACCCACCAGCAGCAGCAGCAGTAGCAGCAACAGCAGCAGCAGCACCACGAGCGAATGCTGGGCGTTCCCGTTGTCGGTGGACGATAAAGGGACAAGGACGTCGCCGGCGGCGGGCACAGGGCCGTTTGAGCACCGGTAGCAGTCCCACTCGGCTGTCGAGCGACCGCCGATTGGCCGCCCTTGCGAGTCGTCCGGGGACGAACGCCATCAACCGCCACGCGGGCTTCGTGTTACCAAGGATGCCGTGCAGACGGATCTTGCGGGACGGACGTCGTACGTACGCCGTGACGCAGCCTGGTGGGTGGGCGGGCGTGTCCTCGACGAGACGAACGAGATCGGGACGGGCTTGACGCTGGGGTTGGTGGGCGCTTCTTTGAGAGGCGGGCTTGACACGGGGGGCTTGCGATCGTGCTTGCTCGATGGCGTCGCCACGATGCTCCCTTGACGGGCGCCGGCCGCGGCCACCCCCGACCGGGCGAGGCAGAATCCGCGCCTCCTTTGGGGGAACCGTCTCGCAGCCAGCAGGCAAGCCAAACTGTCGACCTTAGCAGGGAGCGGCTCGTGTGTGGCGGCGGTGGAGAGGGAGTGAGTGCCACTTCGCAGGGAGTGCAGAAGCCATTCCCTAGCCGACGGAACGGGATGCAATTCGCGCCCGGTGGGGACGCCTTCTGGGAACAGTCCATGTGCTCCTTCAGCCCTGGTGGGGGGAGTGGGTGGGTGTGCTTGGGCTGGCTGCTGGCTGTCGGCGCGATGCACGCACGAGGGCGGACGAGAGCCGGGGGGTGGGTGGGTTCACTGGACCCCCCCCCCCCCCCCCCCCCGGGGGGGCCGGCGCCCGGGGGGGGGGGTGGTTACAATGTAACCCCCAGTTGTTGCTGTGGGGGGCTTCGGACCGCCTACCGGGGGGGCGGGCGAGCGGGCGGGCGGGTGGACGGCGCTGCGGTGCTTGCCCACGCATACCGCGCTGCGCATCGAGGTTGGCTATCATCACCGCCTCCGTATCGAAATCGAGCTGCTGCACACGCCAGCGACGAGGGTGGGTTGTAGGAGATGACGACTATGATGATGCTGCGGCTGAGCACCTGCATGCGTTCGAGAAGAAGCATATGGGGGAACTGAGACTCAGACATCCGTTCCCCTTCAGCCCTGTCACTGCCACATCGTTGCCCTATCGGGCAAAAAAGATGCGATGGGTGGGTCGTGGGAGCGGCACCCAGCCTCACCGCAAAGTGGTGTCTGATGACGACGAACCGCGGCAACCTCTTCGACCTCGACCCCATTCTGCATCTCGGTTGTCACTTGTCGCGACATCCGGCCGGGAGACTCGGGATAACGCCGCCCAGACCGCAGCAGTGTGTTGTGGCAGTGCCGTTGGCAGCACCCCCCTGCCTTCATGATTCCCAGTTCGCGCCGCACGCGTGCGTCCGCCTGGTGCCCGTGTGCTGTGCGGACCGGCTGAGCGCTGGGATCCGCAGCAGAGCCGCAAAGACACGCCTGAACGCCGCTGTCGCACCCCCTGCTGGCATTTTGTCGCAGCCTGTCTTGCATCTTGACTGATGCTGGGCAGCACGCGGCGTCGCATTCGCTCGCGCAAAACGGGAAAGGCCATTCGAGCTGGTCTCTGGTCTCGGGAAATTAACGGCTGCAGCGTGCAGGACTGTCAATGTCGCGTGGGGAGTGCCCGAAGCCCTTGACAGGCAACG